>DATKMC010000024.1:0-53788 GCA_035542115.1 Methanomicrobiales archaeon
CCCGGCAACAGCCCGGGCGCCTGCCTCGAACATGACCGTGGTGTCCTTCCCCTTCGGGGCTTCCATGGAGTGGTGCCCCGTGTGCTTCACCGTGCCGACGGGGCCGGAACGGGTCAGGAGAGGGATGAGGGACCGGATGAAGGTGGTCTTCCCGGATCCTGAGACCCCCGTCACCTGGATGATCTTCATGAAGACGCTCCCGGGATGGTACCTTCCTGCAATGAGATGAACCCTTTCAAACACGTCCCCGGGGAGGGAACCGGACGGGTTAAATGAAAAGGGATGATTCAATAATATTTCAAGGAAAAAATGCCTGATTAAGTAGTTTTATTTAATTTTCAGGCAATTTCAGAACATTTAAATTAACATCTCCGTAATCTTATTCCGGCTATTGAATTTTCCCGTCAACAGGAGGATCCATGGCGTTTTCGGTACACGTGAATCCGGAACGGTGCTCCGGATGCGGAAACTGCGTCGCCGCCTGCCCGGTCGATGCCATCGAGCTCTTCACCCTCGACCCGGTGACAAGGGAGAAGATCTACGAGGTGCAGGACGGCCAGGCCGTGAGCATCGACCTGAAGTCAGAGCTCTGCGCCGGGTGCGGGGTCTGCGTCGAGGCCTGCCCCATGGACGTGATCAGGATCCGGGTCCATGAGGAGATACCCCCGGCGAGGGCCACCTGAACAGGCGGAGGAAAACAGGAAGGACGAGTGGTTGCTCATGACAAAGAAGATCACGCTGAACATGATCACCTGCCGGAGCATCAAGCAGGGTGTCGGCATCGAGGCCGGGAAGACCTCCCAGAAGTACTTCGATGCCTGTTCGATCATCGAGATGCATCCCGACGACATCAGGGATCTCGGGATCCTCCCGAACACAAACGTGAAGGTCACGACCCCGGTCGGGAGCGTCATCGTGAAGGCCGTCGTGCCAAGGCAGGCCCACTACCCGGGGCTCGGCCACATCCCCATGGGACCGTGGGCGAACCGGATCGTATCGGCCTACACCTATTCGACCGGCGAACCCTGTTTCAAGGGCTTCCCAGCGGAGGTTGAGGCGGCTCCAGACGAGCGGATACTGGGGGCCGTCGATGTCGTCAAGGACGCGTGCGGGCTGCTCAGGAAGGGATGAACCATGCCGAAAGTGATTGAAGATGTCACCTGCCCGTTCTGCGGGACCCTCTGTGATGATATCAGTATCACGGTATCGGACGATAACAAGAAGATCCTCCAGGTGAGGAATGCCTGCGCCATCGGGGCGGAGAAATTCAACCACACGAAGGAACCCGGGCGCATCACCCGGCCCCGGATCCGCCAGCCGGACGGGACCTACCGGGAGGGCACCTATGACGAGGCCATCGAGTTCACGGCCCAGATGCTCGTGAAGTCGAGGAAGACCCTCATGTACGGCTGGGCGAACACGAGCTGCCAGGCCATGTCCATCGGGCACGAGATCGCCGAGAAGGTGGGCGGGATCGTGGACAACTGTGCCACGGTCTGCCACGGCTCCTCCCTCATCGCCATCCAGGACGTGGGGATCCCGAGCTGCACCCTGGGTGAGATCAAGAACCGGGCCGACCGGGTGATCTTCTGGGGCTGCAACCCGGCCCATGCCCACCCGCGGCACATGTCCCGGTACTCCATCTTCCCGCGGGGGTTCTTCACGACCAAGGGGCACAAGGGGCGCATCATCTACTGCGTCGACTGCCGGAAGACCGATACCTCCAACATGGCCGACCGGTTCATCCAGGTGGAGCAGGGGCATGACTACGAGCTCCTGAATGCCTTCCGGACCGCCGCCCGGGGCGAACCTCTCCCGGACTTCATCGGCGGGGTCCCCAAGGAGAAGGTGTACGGGACGGTCGAGGAGCTGAAGACCGGCCGGTTCGGGGTCATCTTCTTCGGGATGGGCCTCACCCACACCCTGGGGAGGAACCACAACATCGACATCGCTATCAGCTTCACCCGCGACATGAACGAGTTCACGAAATTCAACATCATTGCCATGCGGGGCCACTGGAACGTCACGGGCTCGGGCCAGGTGCTCTCCTGGCAGTACGGGTTCCCCTACGCCGTGGACCTCTCCCGCAGGAACAAGGCCCGGTACCAGACGGGCGAGACCACCTCGGTGGACCTCCTGACCCGGAACGAGGTGGAGGCCACCTTCTACATCGCGACCGACCCCGGGGCGCATTTCCCCATCGACGCGATGATCTCGAGCTCGAAGAAACCCTCGGTGACGGTGGATCCCCACATCACGCCGACCACCGAGCTAGCCGACGTGCATATCCCGGTCGCCATGGTCGGGGTGGAGACCGGGGGGTGCGCCTATCGCATGGACAACGTCCCCATCGAGACCCGGAAGGTCGTCGAGCCGCCCGAGGGGATGCTCACCGACGAGCAGCTCCTGACGAGGATCCTCCACCGGGTTGACGAGCTCCTGGGGGAGACCCGGGCCCAGTGGCCCACGGCAAAGGCTCCTCATGAGGCCGGTAAAGTTACGGGGGGAGCGAAATGACGGAATACCTGATTAAAAACGGCCATGTCTTTGACCCCGTGCAGGGGATCAAGGGCGACAGGAAGGACATCGGGATCAAGGACGGGAAGATCATCGGGGCCTCGGAGGTCTCCCCCTCGGCAAAGGCCATCGACGCGAAGGGGAAGACCGTCATGGCAGGGGCCATGGAGATCCACGCCCACGTGGCGGGCCCCAAGGTGAACGTCGGCCGGTGGTACCGGCCCGAGGACAAGCTCTTCAATTCCTGCAAAATCTCGGAGGCGACGCGGATCGAGGGCGGGTTCTCCATCCCCACGGTCTTCAAGACCGGGTACGAGTACGCCCGGATGGGCTACACCTTCGCCATGGAGGCGGCGATGCCCCCCCTCTATTCACGGCATGTCCACGAGGAGATCCATGACACCCCCATCATCGACGAGGGAGCGCTCCCGGTCCTCGGGAACAACTGGTTCGTCATGGAGTACCTGAAGAACAAGGAACTCGAGAACTCCGCGGCCTACTGCGCCTGGCTCCTCCGGCAGACGAAGGGATACGGGATCAAGGTCGTGAACCCGGGCGGCACCGAGGCCTGGGCCTGGGGCCTGAACTGCCTCACCATCAACGACCCGGTCCCCTACTTTGACATCACCCCTGCCGAGATCATCGCCGGGCTCATCGAGACGAACGAGTTCCTCGGGCTCCCCCACTCCATGCACATCCACGGGAACAACCTGGGGAACCCGGGCAACTACAACGTCACCCTCGACACCCTGAAGCTCGCCAAGGGCCACAAGGCGAAGAATACCTTCGGCCGCGAGCAGGTGATGCATGCAACGCACCTCCAGTTCCACTCCTACGGCGGGGACGGCTGGGGGACCTTCGAGTCCAAGGCAAAGGATATCATGGACCTCGTGAACAAGAGCCCGAACATCACCATCGACATGGGATGCGTGACCCTGGACGAGACCACCACCATGACCGCCGACGGGCCCTTCGAGCACCACCTCACCGAGCTGAACCACCTGAAGTGGGCGAACGTGGACGTGGAGCTCGAGACCGCGGCCGGGGTCGTCCCGTACATCTACAGCCCGAATATCACGGTGAACGCCATCCAGTGGGCCATCGGCCTCGAGCTCGCCCTCTACGCCAGGGACCCGATGCGGTGCTTCATCTCCACCGACCACCCGAACGCCGGGCCCTTCACCCGCTACCCGCGAGTCATCAAGTGGCTCATGAGCAAGAAGGCCCGGGAGGCCCAGATCAAGGCCTTCAAGAACAGCGATAAGGTCGTCGCGGCCACCGAGATCGCGAACATGAACCGGGAGATCGGCCTCTATGAGCTCGCCCAGATGACCCGGGCGGGGCCGGCGAAGGCCCTCGGTCTTGCCGCGAATTACGGCGGCCTCGCGCCCGGCATGAACGCCGACGTCGCCATCTACAACTTGGACCCGGCAAAGATGCCCGCGGACCCGGAGGGGATCGAGAAGGCCTTCTCCGCCGTCGCGTACCTCTTCAAGGACGGGAGGATGGTGGTGAAGGACGGCGCTGTCATCGACCACGGGCAGAAGAAGACCTTCTGGGTCGACGTAAAGGTGAAGGAGAACAAGCAGGTCATGCATGACGTGCGGGAGAAGTTCCTCAGGTACTACTCGCTGAACGAGGGGAACTACCTCGTGCCGGAAAGCTATGCGCCGCACCCGTACGTCATCGCCATCGACGCGACCTCCTGAGGTGAGAAGCCATGAAGACCGTAACCCTGACCCCAACCAAGAAACCCGAACTCATCCTGGAGGCCGACTCCATCACCCCCGATAATTTTGCGGGAAAGACAGCAGAACAGATCGCCCAGCTCTCCGTCTACCAGGGGAAGCAGGATTGCACCCTCGGGGAGTTCTTCAGCGTGGCCGGGCAGGCGGGCCCTACCGCCGCCGAGACCCGGATCGTCATTAACGGGGACTGTTCCAAGGTGAAGTACATCGGGAGCAAGATGTCCGCCGGCGAGGTGATTGTGAACGGGGACACCGACATGTACACCGGCGCCTGGATGAAGGGCGGGAAGCTCTACGTGAAGGGGAGCGTCCACTCCTTCTGTGGCCTCGGCATGGAAGGCGGCGAGTTCCTCATAGACGGGAACGCGGGGAACTACCTGGCCGCCTCGTACCGCGGAGACTGGCGCGGCATGCAGGGCGGGCTCATCAGGGTGAAGGGCAACGTCGGGAGCGACATCTGCTCCTTCATGAACGGCGGCACCGTCATCATCGAGGGGAACGCCGACGTCCACATCATGACCCACGCCGAGGGCGGGAAAACCATCATCAAGGGGAACGTGAAGCGCCGGATCGGCGGCCAGATGGTGAAGGGCGAGGCGATCCTCTTCGGTGATGTCGACGTCATGATGCCCGGCTACAAGTACGTCCGGGACGTGGAGATGGAGGTCGACGGGACGAAGGCAATGTTCCACGAGTTCATCGGCGACCTCGGGGAACGCCACCCCAAGCGCAAGGGCGAGACGGTGTACGGGAAGTTCTACATGAAAGTGTAGGCCCGGCACGCCTGCGCGTTTCTTTTTTTATCTTCCCAATCCGTGAAATGGGCCGGAAAGCAAGGGGGATCTCTCTTCAGGAGATCCTTCCATCACCCTTCCATCAGGGCGTGGATGGCCTCCCTGAACTTGTCGTACTCCAGGTCGTCGAGCTGCTCGGGGAGGAGGCTCCCGGTCGAGGCCTGCCGGTAGATCCAGTAGATGATCTTGTCCACGACCCTGATGACGTCCTCAGGGGTCTTCACCGTGATGAGGTGCCGGCCGATCTTCGGGTGTCTCCCCCGGTGCCCCCCAACCGTGATCCGGTACTCGGGCTCCTCCCCGCGCAGGATCCCGAAGGGGCAGGGCAGGATACAGAACCCGCAGTCCATGCATTTCCCCTTATCCATCACGATGACCCCGTCCTCGACGACAATGGCCTTTTCCCGGCAGTAGTGGGTGCAGGTCCCGCACCCCGTGCAGAGGCCGGGGTCGCGGACCGGTCGCCGGATGCCCGTGATGCCAATCTCGTTCAGCCGCTCGCTCTCGCACCCGTTCGGGCACGCCGAGATGGCGATCCTGACTTTCACCGGAAGGTCCCGGCCGAAGAACCGCCGGTCGATCTCCTTCGCGAGCCCGACAGAGTCGATGTTTGCGAATTTGCAGTGCCGGGTCCCGAGGCAGGCGGTGACGTTCACCACCTCCTCCCGCTCGGCGCCGAGGGGGGTGCCGTTGGCCTCGAGCTCGGCGAGGAGGGGCTCGAGCCGGGCCGGGTCGACGTGCGCGAGCTCAATGGTCTGGCGGGTGGTGAGGTGGAGAGTTTCAATGCCGTGCTTCTCCGCTATGGCCCCGATCCCCTTCATCTGGGCGGGGGTGACCATGCCGGCAGGCATCCGGAGCCGGACGATGCAGAAGTCGGGGTCCTGCTCGGTGATGATCCCCCCCCGGGTGGTGAGACCCGGGTCATATTTTTTCCGAACCATGCGAGTACTCCTTGGACGATGTTAATAGATAGATATTACCAAATGACAATAATCATATAGAGTTGCATTACCTGAGTATGGTATGACCCGGGAATCGGAGTATATGGAGGCTTTTTTCGGCGTGGAGCTCGGGGCCAAGTTCTCCGACATGGTGAACGAGCTGAAGGAACTCGAGGTGAACTTAAAGGAGCTCTCCCAGGACATGGCGAAGCTCGGCGGGTCCCTGCCCCCCGAGGAGTTCCGGGGGACCCTCAAGGAGTGCAGGGCCGCCGCATACGAGTTCGCCCAGCAGGTGAAGGACGTCCGCCAGTTCCTCGAGTTCTACCTGAAGTCTGACAAGACCGCGACCCATGTCACCCTCGAGCGGGACGCGTACATGAAGATCTACCAGATCTTCAAGTGGGACGGGAACGACGTCCGGGCCCTGAGGGGCTGGCTCCGGGAGCTCCGGGATATCACCGAGAAGATCGGGCTCCACATGGAGGACCTCGTGAACTTCCAGAAGCTCACGGCCCGCCAGGTCCCCGAGGACCTCCTCAAGGTGCCGGTCTATGCCATGGACCGTCACGGCTACTGCCTCATGGGGAAGATGTACGACCAGGTCATGCACGTCGACGAGCTCCGGGAGCAGCTCGCGGCCGAATCGTAAAGGAATACCATCCCGGCTCAATAGCTTTTTACCGTCCGTTTCCCGGACGGACTTTGATGTTCCACGAGAGTTAATGTCTCCCCAATTATGATTTTTTAGGTTAACCTATATGACTTTACATGGATCTAATATTTCGGTAAATCTATTTACCATGGCCGGTACTTTTTCCGGTATGCCAGAACCAGCGGATGCAGGAGGGGAACCGCCCTCCCGATTCGACCGGTACGCGAGGATCCCCCTCGTGGCCGGCCTCCTGATCGGCGGTGTTGCCGCGATCATCCAGGGACTCCTGATCAGCGCCGGGGGGCCGGAGGCCTATGGCTTCTGCGTCGCCTGTCACACCCGGGACTTGGTGAACGCCGGGGTGAACGCTGCCGCCGGGACGAAGCTTGCCATCGCGGCCCTCTCCCAGAACGCGGTCCTCCCGGTCCTCACCGTTGTAGGGGTTCTTGTCGGGGCCTATTCCGCCGCAAGGGCCCACGGGGAGTTCAGGAAAAAGCCGGGCTCCCTTAGCTCGTACCTCTGGTACGGATCGGGGGGGCTCCTCTTCATGAACTTCGCCCTCTTCATGGGCGGCTGCCCTTACCGGATCGGGATCCGGATCGGGTACGGCGATTTCATCGCCCTGCTCGGGTTCATGGGTATCGTAGCCGGGGTCTTCATCGGCCTCCGGTTGGCGGTCGCGAGAGCGGAGAAGGAGGGCTGAAACAATGGCAACAGGCTGGCTTCCGAAAGAGACCGCCGTCATTGCGATACCCGTCGTGACCCTCGCGGCCGGGGCCCTCATCGGGTGGTTCACCCAGCGTTCCGGGTTCTGCTCCGTCGGAGGCATCCGGGACCTGATCCTCCTCAGGCAGACCCGGCTCCTCACGGGCTTTCTCGCCCTCGTCATCGGTGCGTTCATCGGTTTTACGGTCCTGTCCTTCCTCTCCCCCGCCGCCTTCGAGCACTTCTTCTGGGCGACGAAGAGCGGCCTCCTCATCCCCGTGCCCGGGGCGCCTGCAGGCCTTTCCGCGGGGGCGTACATCCTCCTCGCCGTCCTCGGGGGAATCGGGGTTGGGGTCACCGGGGTACTCCTCGGCGGATGCCCGCTCAGGCAGGTGACCATGACCTCGGAGGGGAACGTGAAGTCCCTCTCCTTCGTGGTCGGCATGGGCATCGGGGCGGTGGTCTACACGGCGTACGTCTCGGCCTGGGTGGTATCGCTCCTGAAGGGGATCATCTGAATGACCGACTACACCCTCGACATCACCGGAAAGGTCTGCCCGTACTGCATCCTTGCGGTGCAAAAAGAGGTGAAGAAGCTGAAGAAGGGGGACCGGCTCAGCATCACCCTCGACCACCCTCCCGCGGCGACGGAGACCATACCGCGGTTTGCTCGGGATGGAGGATTTGGGATCGTGTCAATGAAACCGGCCCCCGGGCTGTGGAAGATCGAGCTTACCATGAACTGATGCAGGCGGAAGGCATGGAACAGGCAGGGACTATCGCGCGGCTCCCCGGGGGCTGAAAGGGTATCATGGGGTCGCACCTCTTTCTCCTCGGGGACCAGCTCAGCCGTGAACGGCTCTCCTGGATAGGAGACACCCTCAGAATCTTCTTCGTGAACCGGGCCCCCGGGTCCTTCCTCAAGTCCCCGGACGGAGATGGGGCTGCGATCTCCTTCTTCATGACCGGGGACGCGCTCTACAGCCTGCAGGGCCGGGAGTCCCGGTCCCTCTGGGAGAGCATCCTCTCCCTCCCCTCGGTCCGGATCACTGTCGACCGGGATGAGCTGGAGCTCCGGGGGCTCTCGGTCGACTCCCTGAAGGTGAAGTTCCCCGGCCAGGTTCATGACCAGAACGGGAGGAGGATCAGCCATCCCCGCTCCTTCTGGAGGGGGCTTGTCCTGGCCGCGAGGAGGAACATGCCGGGATCCACCTTTCTCGGCTTCCTGCTCCTGAAGTCCCCGTACATGCACCGGGGCCCGGGCCAGGCGCTCTCCTGCCTCCACGGGGTCCTCGAGGAAGGCCTCCCAGGGGACCTGTATCTCTACCTCGATGGTATCCACGCCGGGCACCTGAACCAGCTCCCCTCTGAGTGCAGGAATATCGGCCGGGGTCTGGAGGAGCTCGACAGGATCGCCCGGAAGAGGGGGCTCCCTCTCCAGGTCCTCGCCTGCGAGCGGTGCGCAGCGGCGAGGGGGTACAGCACCTGGGACGACGGGAGGGGGATCTCGGTATCGGCCTGCACCATCGGCCCCATGAAGATCCGGAACCTGAATGCCATGGTCGGGCGGTTCTCATCCCCGGGGATCCTCCTCGGCGAATCCGCAGCCCTGGTCTCCCTCCAGAGGGAGGGGAGGCCGGCCATGGATGTATGGCTCGAGGGGGAGGGGGATGCCCCGCCGGTCCTCATCCTCATCACCCGCAACCCGTACGGGACGGAGCATGCCTTCGGTGCCCTCTCCCTTGCCATCGCCTGTGCCCACCGGAATATCGTGACCCGGGTCGTCTTCCTGGAGGATGGGGTCCATGCCCTCGCCGGGAACCATGCCACCGATCCCGAGGACCTCGTCTTCAACCTGCAGGATATCATCGATGCGGCCGACGGGCCCGACCTCCTCCTCTATGCCTTCGGGCCCTCCCTCCAGAGCAGGGGCCTCGAAAAGAACCCGCGGTTCTCGACGGTCTTTGATATCGGGCTCAAGGAGATGGAGGAGATCCTCTTCTCCCTGCCGAAGGGGGTGAGGGCGGATCACCAGCGGATCCTCTTCTTCTGAAGGCAGGGACCGCGAGCAGCCCGGGCGGGACCAGAGTGAGGATGCGTTGGATTTCACCGACCTCACCTGCACCAACCTCATGATACGTCTGAAGCTGCTTCTGAAGGAGATCCCCGGGGGGGAAGCCCTCCGGTTCATCGTGCGCCGGGACCAGCGGGACACCGTCGAGGCGTTTTCCCGCACGGGCTTTTCGATCCGGATAAGGGAGATTGACCGGAACCGGTTCATCGTGAGGATGGAGAAGGAGGCGGGCGAAGGTTCATCGTGACGGCGAGAGGTCCCGATGTGAGGAGGGGTCCCCTCCGGATCCTCAGGGATGATCGCGACTGCTGCCTCTTCTCCCCGGCGGGGTCCCACCACGATTTCCTCTATTTCTCCCACAGGGACCGGGCTCTCCGGGCCCTCTTCTACGGGGACGGTTTCATCGACGAGATCCCCCGGCTCCTGCAGGAGCCCGGCCTCTGCATCGAGTGCGGCCTCGGCCTCCGGATCATCGGGGGGGTGAGCCTAGATGGTCCTGACTGCATCGCCTGGAATTGCTCCCGGGATGCAGCGAACCGGATTCTCGCCGGGCTCATGCGATGCATGGGAGAGGAGGGAGGATTCATCCGGCCTTTACAAAGGAAATGGTATACAAAAAGGGTCAGTGTATGGTCTTCAGCTCGATCTTCAGCGGGATGGCATGCCGGATGGTGTACATCCCCATGCAACCCTTCAGGGCATGATCCCTGAGTTCCTGGATCTTTTTCTCGGGCGCGCCCGACTTCACCTCGAGGATGATGCGGTACTCCTCCACGAGCGGCGCGTCCCCCAGGTCGAACTGGGCGAGGTAATTGAGGTCCGCCTCCACCCGGGTCTTCACCTGGTCGATCTTCACCTGCTGCATCGCCGCGTCGGTCATGAAGGTGCTCGTGAAACAGGCGGCAAACCAGAAGAGGCCGAAGGCCATGGGGCCGGGATACTTTCCCGGGCCGGAGAAGTTGGGGTGGGTCGCCTCCATGGTATACGTGCCATCCCGCACCGGCACCGTGGCCCTGAACTGGGGGCCGTCCCTGTTAAAGAGCCACTCGCCCTGGATCTTCGCAGTGAACTTCGCTTCCCTCGGATCCTTTTTCATCTCGTCCCGGTACTCGATGACCTGGGCGAGGTCGATGTTGTTCAGGGGCATGGTGAATACCTCCCGGAATATGCACCCGCGAGTTAATAAAAATAAGTGAATCATGTCAATTTATTATGCATAAGTCATTACCTGAAGATTAAACAGATATGTTTTAACTTCACGAGAAAACAATGATTCGTGCAGCAGCTGTGCCCCCGGGTGGGCACGCGTTCAGAGTACCATCCCCTGACTCCCGTCGCAGTCCCGGGGGGATTCCCGTGGTGAAGCGCTACCTCTCCCTCACATCCCTGGAGGAGGCCCTCAGACTCCTGAAAACCTCATTTTCCCCACCGACAGGGACCGAGACCATTCCCCTCATTGAGTCCCTCGGCCGGGTCGTGACCGCCCCCGTGCATGCGAAGTACTCCGTGCCCGAGGTGAATATCGCCGCCATGGACGGGATCGCGGTGAGGAGCCGGGACACCCTCAGCGCGGCGGAGCAGGCGCCGGTCACCCTCGACCAGGTCGCGAGGGTGAACACAGGGAACATTATCCCCCCCGGATTCGATGCCGTGGTCATGATCGAGGAGACCTGGGAGCAGGGGGGCCGGTTCCAGGTGCGTAGGGCGGTCGCCCCCGGGCAGCATGTCCGGCTGGCCGGGGAGGACATCCGGAAGGGGCAGATGGTCCTCGCCTCCGGCCACCAGGTCCGGGCCTTCGACATCGGGGCCCTCGCCACCTATGGGATCACGAGCCTGGACGTCAGGTCGGTGAAGGTCGGGATAATTCCCACGGGGAGTGAGCTCGTCCCCCTCGGGGTCCGTCCCGGCCCCGGCCAGGTGGTGGAGAGCAACACCCTCATGGCTCAGGTCTTCCTCGGCGAGATGGGGGCTTCGTGCACGAAGTACCCCATCGTGCCGGATGATCCCTCGCTGATCCGGGATGCCCTCGCCGTCGCAGTCGCGGCCCATGACCTCGTCGTCATCTCCGCGGGCTCCTCGGCCGGGACCCGGGACTTCACCGCCGGGGCCATCGGATCCCTCGGGGAACTCATCTTCCATGGCGTTGCCATGAAACCGGGGAAACCGGCCATGCTCGGGAGCATCGGGGGGAAGCCGGTCCTCGGCCTCCCCGGATACCCTCTCGCCGCCCAGACGGTCCTCCGGGAACTGGCAGCGCCCCTCCTTGAATCCTGGGGGCTTCGCCCGCCTCCCCGGTGCACCGTGCAGGCACGGTTGTCCCAGCCCCTGAGCTCCGACCTGGGGTTCGACGAGTTTGTCCAGGTCTCCGTCGGGCATGTCAGGGACCGCCGCTGGGCCATCCCCCATTCCCGGGGATCCGCGGTCCAGATGGCGACGGTCAGGTCGAATGCCTATGTCCACATTCCGGCCCGGGCCGAGGGTCTCGAGGCAATTCACGAGACCGCCGTCACCCTGACTACGGATCCGGGGAGCATCGAACGGACCGTGCTCCTCGTGGGGCTCATGGACCCGGCCCTCGGGGAACTGGCGGACCTCGCCTATGCCCAGGGGCTTTTCCTCCACCTGAGCGGTGCCGCCATTCCCGGGGCACTCCTCGCTCTCGGGCGCGGCTCCTGTCATGCAGCCCTCCTCGGCCTCCCTCCACCGGACCTGGTCCCCCCGGCCAGCCTTCTCAGCCGGCGTCTCAGGGTGGAGGGGCTCCCCTTCCTCCACATCGCCTCCGTCCCCCTGGGGATTGCCTCCAGGGAAGGCATCGGGATCGGGGATCTCACCGGCCTTCGCTTCATCAACGGCATGAAGGGCTCGGCGCCGCGGCTCATCCTCGATGCCCTCCTCGCCTCGCGGGGCATCGATCCCTCTGCCATCGAGGGATACTCCCGGGAGGCCTCGCCCCGGGATGCGGCCGCCGCCATACGGGCAGGCCTCGCCGATGCCACCCTGTGCAGGCCGGGGATTGCCGGGGCGGAGGGGCTCCGGTTCAGGCCCGTCGCAGACGAGGAGTACGGGCTTGCCGTCCCTCCCGACCTACTGGACGACCCGGTGGTGGGGTCCCTGATAGCCCTCGTGAGATCGGCAGAAATGAAGAAGAGGCTCGGGCACCTGTGCGGGTATGATACGTCTCATTCGGGAGAGATTCGAAGGCTGTCGCCATCGGGGACGGGCTGAAAAAGGGGGGGTGGAAAAGCCGGCGGAATGACCCGGGTCTGGTTTCACCCTGGATCCCCCGATCCCGCGTTTCCGGTCCCCGTATCAATATGGTTATCTCACAAATTTGCTCATATTTCTTCATGGCCCCCGATGAAGATCACGGGAAACACCGGCGACACGAGGTATTCTCCCCATCGCGGGCCGCTCACCTGGATACCCGCTTGCGCCGGTTCCTGTATCGACCGTACCGGCTGGCGCAACGGTACGTGGAGCCCGGCGACCTGGTCCTCGACTTCGGCTGCGGCCCCGGGTTCTTCACCCGGGAGTTTGCGAAGGCGGTGGGGAACACCGGCCAGGTGATCGCCGCGGACCTGCAGGAGGAAATGCTCGATCTCCTGCGGGACAGACTGGGTCCAGAGGGCCTCCTGCCGCGCATCAGGACACACCGGTGCGAACCGGATTCCATCGGCCTCTCCCCGGAGCTGGACGAAAAGATAGACGTTGCCTTCGCCATCTTCGTCGTCCATGAAGTGCCGGACCCGGGGAAATTATTCAGGGAGATCGCCGCTCTCCTCGTCCACGGAGGCCTCCTCTTCATTTCGGAACCGCCGCTGGTTGTTTCGGGAAGGGAGTTTCGCGCAACCATGGCGCGGGCGGTGGGAGCGGGTCTCCGGCTGGTTGAGAAGAGACTTTTCTTCGCAAACCGTGCGGCGGTGCTCTCGAAGAGGTAACAGGGGAAAAACAGAGGGGATTTTTTTTTAATTTTTACTTGAATATATCGAAGATCTGGTCGCTGCCCGTCGATGCGAGCCGGCCGCGCTCGGTGGGCTCCTCGACGAGGGCGAGGACGGGGAGGGACATGTCGATGCCCGGCACGTGGCCAAACATCTTCTCCAGGTCCTGCTGGATGGCATGCATGTACAGGGAGTTCCTGATCTCCATCGGGCATGCCTCCTCGCACTGGCCGCAGTTCACGCAGGAGTCCGAGATGTGGACGAACCGGATCATGTGGAACATGAACGGGACGGGGAGAACTCCCGGCGGGACCAGGTAGGGCTTCTTGGTGCTGCATTCGACGCAGTAGCAGATGGGGCACTGGTCGATGCACTGGTAGCACTTGATGCACCGTGAGGTGTCCTCCATGATCTTCTTCAGCCGCTCGTTCCCCTGCCCGAGGCCCTTGAAGTCCTTCTCCCGCCACTTGTCGGCGAGCTTGAACATGGCCTTCTCGACCTTGCCCCGGATTGCGATGGCCGCCTCGGGGGGCTTCTCGGCCTTGAGGGCGCCCGCCGCGACTGCCTTGTTGAAGAGGTCGGCGCCCTTGTCGCTGCAGATCTCGACGAAGGTGGCCTTCCCGGCCTTGTCGCCGATGACGCCCCAGTTCCCGCAGGCGATGTCCGCCGCCCGGGTGACCTTTAGCTTGCACCGGCGGCAGTTGGTCCGCCGGCCGAAGCCGAGCTCCTCGAGTTCGTCCACGGAGATGCCTTTATGGCCGCCCTCGTACTCGATGATGAACTGGCCTTTGTCGATCTCCTCCTTGTGGACCTTGTCCGGGTCGACGCCGTACTTCTCGGCGATCATCTTCCTCGCCATGACCGGCGAGACCGAGCCGCCGCAGTTCACCCCGATCATGATGAGGTTGTCCAGGTTCACCTGCTTGCGCTTCGCAAGCTCGTACAGGCCCATCATGTCGCAGCCCTTGATGGTGATCCCGAGCTTCATGTCGTTTGCGCCGTTGAAGTACTTCTTCACGAGTTTCGACATGAGCAGGGTGCCGCAGTGGAGCGACCCCGCCGTCTGGCCGATATCCTTCGGGTCGGTGATGATGGTCGGGACCGCGTCGTAGAGGTCCTTCCCCTTCTTCACGGCGAGGACCGCGTCCACGATCCTGTTCTCCAGGGCAAATTTCATGAGGCCCGTCACGGCCCCGCCGCACTCTGCCTTGTCCGCGAGGTCCTTGTTCGTCGTCCAGGCGTAGAACATGTCGCCCTTTGCAGCCATTTACTTCCCCTCCGGTATCTTCTCGATGGCAACAGCGCTGTGCTTCAGCTCCGGCATCTTGGACAGCGGGTCGAGGGCGGTGTTCGTGAGGGCGTTCGCCCCCTGCGGGAAGTGCATCGCCATGAAGAGGACGCCGGGCGCCACCTCGTCGGTGACCCGGGCAAGCGGGAACGATTCCCCGCGCCGGCTCCGTACCTTGATCCGCTCCCCGTTCGCGATCCCGAGCCGTGCCGCGTCCTCGGTGTTGATCTGGACGTAGCCCTCGGGCACCTCGTAGCGAAGCACTGCGCACCGGTCCGTCTGGGTCCTGGTGTGGTAGTGGAAGATGAGCCTCCCGGTCATCAGGGTGAACGGGTACTCCTTGTCCGCCACCTCGGCGGGCGGCCGGTACTCGAGGCCGAAGAAGGTCCCGAGCCCATCGGGGGCCGAGAACTTCTCCTTGTGGAGGATGGGGGTCCCCGGGTGCTCCTCGGTGGGGCAGGGCCAGTGGACCGACTCGGGCTTCTCCATCTTCGCGTAGCTGGCCCCGAACATCGACGGGGTGCAGGCCCGCATGTCGTTCCAGACATCCTCGGCGGACTTGAAGTCAAAGCCCTTGAGGCCCATCTTCTTCGCGAGGGCAACGAAGATCTCCCAGTCGGCCTTTGCCTCGCCGGGGGGCTCGACGGCCTTTCTCACCCGGTTGATCCGGCGCTCGCCCGAGGTGAAGGTCCCCTCTTTCTCGGCGAAACAGGCGCCGGGGAGGACGACGTGGGCGAACTGGCAGGTCTCGTTCCAGAAGATGTCCTGGACGACGAGGAAGTCGAGCTTCGGGAGCTGCCTCATGACATTGTTCGAGTCCGGGTACGAGACAACGGGGTTCAGCCCGAGCATGTACATGGCCTTGATCGGGTCGCCGCACTGGTTGATCTGCTCGGTGAGGGTCACGCCATACCAGTCGGGGAGGGAGCCTGCAGGCATGCCCCAGGCCTTCTCCATCTTGGCCCGGTTGTCAGGCACCTCACATTTCTGGTAGCCGGAATAGACGTTCGGGTATGCCCCCATGTCGCAGGCGCCCTGCACATTGTTCTGGCCGCGGAGCGGGTTTACGCCCGTGCCAGGCCGGCCGATGTTCCCGCAGAGCATCGAGAGGTTACCGAGGGAGCGCACGTTGTCCGTGCCGGTCGTGAGCTCGGTGATGCCGAGGCAGTAGATGATCACCGCGTTCTTTGCCGAGGCGTACTTCTTAGCCATGTCCTTCACGGTGTCGAGCTTCACCCCGTGGATGGCCTCTGCGTCGGCGTACTTCTCCACGACCTTCATCATATCCTCGAAGCCCTTCGTACGCTTCTCGATGAACTCCTTGTCCTGCATGCCTTCCTTGACGATCCAGTACATCATCGAGTTGATGAGGGCGATGTGGGTCGAGGGGTTGAACCGGATGTAGGTGTCGGCGAGGCGTGCGGTTGGGGAGTACCTCGGGTCCACGACCATGATCGGGATCCCCTTCTTCTTTGCCTGGACGATGCGCCGCCCAGCGAGGGGATGTGCCTCGATGGCGTTCGAGCCCCAGATGAGGATGAAGTCGGAGTTGAGCACGTCCTCGAAGGGGTTCGTTGCCGCCCCCGACCCGAAGGAGAGGGAGAGGCCGGCGACCGAAGGGCCGTGGCAGATCCGGGCGCAGTTGTCTACGTTGTTCGTCTTGAATGCCACCCGGGCCCACTTCTGCATGATGTAGCAGTCCTCGTTCGGTGTCCGGCAGGAGACCTGGAACCCGAGGGACTTCGGGCCATGCTTGTCGCTGATCTCCCTGAACTTCTTCGCGATGATCCCGAGGGCCTCGTCCCAGCTCGCCTCCTCGAACTTGCCGTTCTTCCTGATCAGGGGCTTCGTCAGACGGTCCGGGCTGTCGATGAACTCCCAGCAGGTGACCCCCTTGGGGCAGAGCTTCCCTTCGTTGATGGGGGTCCGGCGGTAGGGCTCGACCCCGACGACCTTCCCGTCCTTCACCGCCAGGTTGAGCCCGCATCCGACGCCGCAGTAAGGGCAGGTGGTGGGTACATACTTCAGTGATGGCGCTTTTACATCTCCCATGGAAACACTCCTGAATGAGCCGCCAGTTCACCATCGGCAGCTGTTTTTCTCGGTTTTTTTACGAGCTTAACTTAACAGCATTCCTGATATTTAAAGAAGATCAATTTACTTACGCCTGAAGTTCATTTTTCCCTATCCATATTCCACCAATAATAATCATTTTTACTTCCCGGGAGTGATGCAATCCCCGTCGGGAATTCGGGAGGTGCGCGCCCCGCCCGATTTTTACCAGTCGGATGAAAAGGAAAATGGTTAACCTCTCGCTCGTTCCATGCTCTTCTATGGCCCCGGCACTCTCGGGATCACCGGAAAATAAGATGCAGGCGCTCATGGGACGGATAGGCATTGACCCCCGGATCCAGGATTACGTGACCCGGTCCATCCGGTTCCATACCCATGCCGCCCCCGGGGTCATTATCTCGGTCTTCATGGTGGACCTCGCCCTCGAGCTCCTGGGTGCACGGCCGGGCGAGCGCCTGTACGCCGTGTGCGAGACAAAGAAATGTGCCCCCGACCCGCTCCAGGTGATCCTCGGCTGCACCGCGGGGAACAAGCGTCTCCAGGTGCTCCCCATCGGCCGGTTCGCCCTCACCCTGAACCGGCCGTCAGAAAGGGCGACCACGGAGGGGGTCCGGGTTTTCGTCGATCCGAAAAAGCTTCCTTCCTTCCCCACCATCCAGGCCTGGTACTCCCATGCGAAGGGCTTCGACAAGAAGGGGAGGGAGGATGCCCTGTACGAAGAGATCCTCCGGGCGGGAAGGAAGATCCTCTCCCATGAACTGGTAAGGGTAAAGGTGCCACGAAAGGCTGAGTGGGACTCGGGGACCTGCGCATGCTGCGGCGAGATGGTCCCTGCAGACCTGCTCGAGGGAGACACCTGCAGGGGCTGCGGGTCGATGGCGTACTACGAAGAGATCTGACGGATCCTTTTTCAGGAATCCCCGGGCAGGAGGATCCTCCCGGGGCAGCTGTAGAGGGTGATCCTCGGGGGGCGGGTGAAGCCGGCCAGGGTCATGTTCACCTGCCGGGCCAGGCAGATGCCCGTCGAGAAGGGCGCAGTGTTACTCGCGAGGATGGTGATTCCTGCCCGGTAGACCTTCGCCACCATCCCGGCCGCGAGCCGCCCGGTGAGGACCATGAAGCACCTGGACAGGTCGACCCCATCGAGGAGTGCCCTGCCTACCGCCTTGTCGACCGAGTTGTGGCGGCCGATGTCCTCGATGGCCGATACTACCCTGCCCCGGGCATCCAGGATGATGCTGCAATGGGTCCCGCCGGTGACCTTCCAGAGGGGGGCGTACTCGTTCATCCTCTGCATACCCTGGAACAGCGTCGGGAGATCAATGGTGATGCCCTCGCCCAGGGGCTCGGTGAGCGAGGCCCAGGTCTTCCTGATCCCGACGCATCCCGAGCTCCGGATCTCGGTCGCCTCGGGGGTGACTCCGGGGGAGATCGATGATACAGTCGTGAGGATATCCGGATACTCGATCCTGACTTCGTCGATGGAACCCATGCCCGGCACGATACCCTCGCAGACCAGGTACCCGTACGCGAAGGCCTCGAGGTCCCGGGGCGTGATGGTGAGGCTCGCGAGCCGGGTGCCGTTCACGAGGAGGTTCACGCTCTCCTCGACACAGACATCCGCCCGGGTCTCGGCGATGTTCTCCCCATCGATGTCGATGATATCGTAGTCCTGGGTGACGGGCGGGACGGGGAGGCCTTTTCCCGTGCCGGGTCGTTCGGGGTGGGTATGCATGGGGTCGCTCGTTCAGGTCAGCTGCAGGAGGTTGATTCGCACCCAAGGTACATATGTGATTGGATTTTTACACCCGGATCGGTCACCCATGAAGAATTCAGGAGAGAATACCGTCGAGGAACACCCGGTGCAGCCTTGTATCCCCGGATAATTCCGGGTGGAAGCTGAGCCCCAGATGCTTCCCCTGCCGGACCGCCACCGCCGCCCCGCCGACCTCCGCGAGCACCTCCACGCCTTCCCCGACCCGGGAAATAACCGGCGCCCGGATGAAGATCGCGTGGAATGGAGAGGCAAGGCCTTTAACCCTGAGATCCGCCTCGAAGGAATCCTTCTGGCGACCAAAGGCGTTCCGCTCAACGTCGATATCGAGAAGGCCGAAGGGCTTCACCCGTGGATCGGGGACCTTCTTTGCGAGGAGGATCAGGCCGGCACAGGTGGCGAAGATGCCGCCCTCGAACTCCATGATTGGGCCCCTCATCCCGTTCTTGTCGACGAGCTTCGATATGGTCGTGGATTCGCCACCAGGAATGGCGAGGCCGTCGAAAGACGGAATCTGGCCGGCCTTCCTGACCGGGACAACTTCCGATCCCCCGGAGAGGCCGGCATCGGCGAGGGCACTCCTGAAGGCCCCGATATGTTCGGAGACATCCCCCTGGAGGTCGAGGACGCCGATCCTAACGCCCACGGGTCTGGAGCACCTCGTCCGGCTTCAGGAGGTGGATGTCGAGCCCCCTCATCGCCTCCCCCAGGTTCCTCGAGACCTCGGCGATGGTCCGGGGGTCGTCGTAGTGGTTCACCGCCTCGACGATGGCCTTCGCCATCTGCGCCGGGTTCTGGGAGAGGAAGATCCCGGAGCCGACGAAGACCCCGTCGGCCCCGAGCTGCATCATCATCGCGGCGTCGGCCGGGGTCGCGATCCCGCCGGCCGAGAAGTTCACGACCGGGAGCCGCCCGCGCTTCGCCACGTCGAGGACGAGGCCCGCCGGGGCCTCGATCTCCCGGGCCCGGTCCATCATCTCCTGGGTGGACTTCCCCTGGAGGGCCCGGATCTCGCCCATGATGTTCCGCATGTGCCTGACCGCCTCGACGACGTTCCCCGTCCCTGCCTCCCCTTTGGTCCGGATCATGGCCGCCCCCTCGTCGATCCGCCTGAGGGCCTCCCCGAGGTCCCGGGCACCGCACACGAAGGGGACGGAGAAGAGGCTCTTATCTATGTGGAACTGTTCGTCGGCCGGCGTGAGCACCTCGCTCTCGTCGATCATGTCCACCCCGAGGGCCTCGAGGACCTGGGCCTCCACGAAGTGGCCGATGCGCACCTTGGCCATGACCGGGATGGAAACCGCCTCCATGATCTCCGTGACCCGGGCGGGGTCGGCCATCCGCGCGACCCCCCCTGCCTTCCTGATATCGGCCGGCACCCGCTCCAGGGCCATGACCGCCACGGCCCCTGCCTCCTCGGCGATGACCGCCTGCTCGGCGTTCACCACGTCCATGATGACCCCGCCCTTCTGCATGGACGCGAAGCCGCGCTTGAGGAGCTCGGTGCCGAACCTCAGTTCCTCCAGCTTCATAGCATGATACATACGCGGGTCACACCCATAAAAATAGCGCGGTCACGAGGATCACCGCGAGGATGAGGGTGACGGCCCGCACGGCGGTGATGATCTCCTTCCCGCCCTCTGCGAGGCTCCTCTCTCCCGGGCCCATGGTGTAGACACCGGGCTTCCTGAACATGACTCCCGTCCCTCCGGCGATGATGGACATGGGAATCCCCCCGTTCGGCCCGGGGCGCTTCCGGGCATCGGCCCTGAGGGCGGCGAGGGCCGGGCCGAGTCTCCCCCTGGCGGCAAAGTACGCGAGCAGGACGGCGCCCGTCACCCGGGCGGGGACCCAGGTGAGGACATCGTCCATCCGGGCGGGGAACCACCCGATCCGGGCGCGGTGGTCCCGGTACCCGAGCATGGCGTCCATGGTGTTCGCCGCCCGGTAGATGGCCGCCGCGGCAAGGCCGAGGCCGAGGGGCGAGAAGGCGGCGAAGAAGAGGAGGGGCGCGGCGATGCTGTCCACGAGGTTCTCGGAGACCGATTCGTAGGCCGCGGAGAGGGTCTCCCCGGCCGAGAGGCCGGCCGTCTCGCGGCTCACCATCCTCCCCACGGCCCTCCGCCCCTCCCCGACATCCCCCCGCACCGCCTCCTCCACCGCGCGGACATGTTCCTCGAGAGCCCGCCAGGCGAAGGTGACCTTGAGGAGGAGGGGGCCGATGATGAGGTATACCCAGAGCGGTGCGAACCGGTCCACGACGAGGAAGGGGAGGGCGAAGAGGCAGGCGGTCCCCATCCCGCAGACGAAGCCCGCGAGTCCCTGGACCCTGGGGTCCCACCGGGCCGGGTCGCCCCACCAGCCGATGAGCCGGCCGAGGAGGGCGACCGGATGGAACCGGCACTGCGGGTCGCCGAGGAGCCAATCCACCCCGAGAGAGGCGGCGAGGACGAGCCCTGCCGCTAGGCCTGCTTCGGCAGCCATGGGATCAGGAGGGCCAGGAGCAGGACGAGGAAGGCGAGGTCCTTCAGGATGCCCATGCCGGGGAGGAAGGATCCCCCGTAGAGGACGATCCCGAGGACGATGGGGCCGGCCTTCATCCAGGGGATCTGCAGGCGGGCGGGTATCTCCTTCTCCTTCACCGCGGGTGTCTCGGGGACGGGCTTCCGGACGATGACCTGCATCACGGCCTTCGTCCGCCCGTAGCCGGTCACCACCTCGATCTTGAACACCCCCTCCTCCGCATCCTCGAAGATGGGGATGGGGAACTCTGTCTCCCCCTGGATGAAGAGGTTCTCGTGGGTGAAGGGGGTGAACCGGGCCGGGTTCATGGCCGAGAGGCTCACGTGGAGGGGGTGCCCGTGGTTGTTGAAGGAGAGGACGAGGCTCTTCCCCGCCTCGACCATGGCCTGGGCAGGGAGCTCGATGGTGTTGATCCCCCGCCGGTTCAGGTGGATCTCGCAGCCGGCCATGCCCTCACCTGCACCCCGGCTTTCTCGGGATGAGGTCGGGGATCCCGTCGGCGATGGGGTACTCCACCGCGCACCTCCCGCAGAAGAGGCCTCCCTCGGTGATCTCCCCTGCCTCCTCCTCCCTCTCCCGGAGCTCGAGGTCCCCCTTGCAGACCGGGCAGCAGAGGATATCGAGGAGGGCTCGCTTCATGGCAGCCTCACGGCTCCTCCCTCAGGTCGATGATATGGGAGATGTCGGGGCCCGTGGAGATGAGGGTCACGGGAGCGCCGATGTCATCCTCGGCCTTAGAGAGGAAGTCCTTCGCGGCCTTCGAGAGCTTCCGGTAGTCGGTGCAGCCGAAGCAGTCCGGGTCGATCCGGTCGATGCCCGTGATTGCGGCCTGGGTGCACCCGTTGATCATCGCCGAGTACCGGGCCATCTCCCCGTCCCACTCACCGATCCTCCGCCGCCGGTGGGTCACGGTCCCGAACTCCTCGATCCCGTGCTCCTGGGCCTCCTCCTCGGTCATCTCGGTGGAGAAGGGGCCCGCCCCCACCCGGGTGGGGTAGGCCTTGAAGACGACGATGACGTCGTCGATCCTCGTGGGCCCGACGCCGTTGTCGGCCGCCATCTGGGAGGCCGAGGTGTCCTTGCTCGTGACATAGGGATAGGTCCCGAAGTAGAGGGAGATGCCGAAGCCCTGGGTCCCCTCGATGAGGACCGAGTCACCGTCATCGAGGGACTCGTTGATCTCCAGGGGGACATCCTTGAGGTACTCGGCGAGCTCGGGGACGTCCTTCGCCTGCCGCCCGGTCCTCATGGCCCGGTCAGCATTGGCCGGCCCGCAGCCCGTGCCCGTGGACCCGACCTTCTTGGCCAGGTGCTCGCTCCCCCGGTCCCGCTCGATGTGGGCCGGGTCGATGATCCCGCACCGCTCATCGACGAAGGCCCGGCCCTTCACCCCCAGCAGGTCCACCTCGTGGAGGAACACCCGGGGATCGACGAGGACCCCGGTCCCGATGCAGAGGAGGGCATCCTTGTACACGAAGCCGCTCGGGATCATCCGGACCCCGTAGGACTTCTCCCCGACGGTGACCGTGTGGCCGGCGTTCGGGCCGACCCCGCCCCGGGAGATGATGGCCGGCCGGTCGCGCTCGGCGATGTGCGCCACGATCTTTCCCTTTCCCTCGTCGCCGAAGAAACCCCCCACGATGATTGTGCAGGCCATTGTTCGATCATACAGCATACGGGATGAAGGGATAAATGGTTTATGATACGGGAACGTCGCACCGGCGCTCTCCCCGTTCTCCGTCGGAAGGCGAGAGAGCCGGTGCGGGGCCTCACGTTTCCCGGAACGTCCCGTAAGGGAAGATATTAGTCCACCCGTCCCTAACTTGGATGGAGAGTGCCCCATGAAACCCGGCCGCCCTGAGGTCGCCATCTTCCAGCACATGGAGATCGAGGGGGCAGGGATTTTTCCTGACCTCCTCGCTTCACGGGGGGTGCCGGCCGAGGTCCACCGGCTCGACGAAACCGGCGAGGCGCCGGCAGGGATCGACACCCCCCTCATCATCATGGGGGGCGCCATGTCCGTCCATGACGAGAGGGAGTACCCCTTCCTCGCGGGGGAGAAGGAGATCATCCGCAGGTACATCCGGGAGGGGAGGCCGGTGATCGGGATCTGCCTCGGGGCCCAGCTCATCGCCGATGCCGCTGGAGCCCGTGTGTACCCCGGCACCCGCGAGTTCGGCTGGTGCGACGTGTACAAGGAGCACCCGGGGTATTTCTCCGGGTTCCCCGGCCGGATGAAGGTCTTCCAGTTCCACGGGGACACCTTCGACCTGCCTGACGGCGCCGTCCTTCTCTGGAGGGGACGGGAGGTCCGGCACCAGATGTTCCTCCTCGGGAGCGCGGTTGGGGTCCAGTTCCACCCCGAGATAACCCTCCCCCTCATCGATGCATGGTCGGGCGATCTCCCTCCTGCCGCCCTCCGTGGCCTGGAGGTCCGGTCCTCCCGGCTCATTCCCCCCTCCCATGCCTTCTGCGGGGAGCTGGTGGACCGGTTCCTCCTGGGGGGCACGCGATGAAGGATATCCGGGGGGTGCTCCTCGACCTCGACGGGGTCCTCTACGTCGGCGGCCGGCCGGTCCCGGGGGCTGTCGAGGCGCTGGCCTCCCTCCGGGAGAGGGGTTGCCCCGTCCGTTTTCTCTCCAACTCAACGCGGAGGAGCCGTGCATCGGTGGCTGCCCGTCTCAGGGGCATGGGGTTTTCCATCGGCGGGCAGGAGATCCTCACCCCCGCCGTTGCGGCAGCGGCCATGCTCCGGGGAGAGGGGAAGACCGGCTTCCTCCTCACGATAGGGGACACCCGCCGGGACTTCGAAGAGGCGGGGGTCACCCTGGCGAAGGACCGGCCGGATGCCGTCGTGGTCGGGGACGCGGGGGATCTCTTCAGCTATGACCTCCTCAACCGGGCGATGCGGATGGTCCTCTCGGGAGCCGGTATCCTCGCTCTCGAGAAGGACCGCACCTGGATGGGTGCGGACGGGCCGATGCTTTCGGCAGGCCCCTTCGTCGCCGCCCTCGAATACGCCACGGGAAGGCAGGCCTTCTGCATCGGGAAGCCCTCACCGGCCTTCTTTACCACCGCCCTCCAATCCCTCGGCGTGCCCGCTTCAGGGGCCGCCATGATCGGCGATGATATCGAGACCGATATCGGTGGGGCACAGCGGTGCGGGATCCGGGGAATCCTCGTCCGGACCGGGAAGTTCCGGGAGGAGACGCTCAGCACCTCCGGGATCCACCCGGATCTTGTCATCGATTCGGTGGCCGACCTGCCGGAGATCCTCTAGGAAAATATCCCGAAGTGTCACTCCCTTTCCGAGTCGAGGATGCCCGGTTCCTGCCCTGCCGCCGCGCCGATGTCGCCCGGGTCGAGGGTCCTCGCAAGCGCCGTCTCGCAGTACTCCCGGGAGACGTCGATCCCGATGAACCGCCGGCCGAGCGCCCGGGCAACCCGGGTGGTGGTCCCTGCCCCGTTGAACGGGTCGAGCACGAGATCGCCCCGGTACGAGAAGAGCTTCATCACCCGCCTGGGAAGCTCCTCGGGGAACATCGCCGGGTGCCGGTGCTCCTTCATCCGGTGTTCGGGGGGGAAGGTCCACTTTGCCATCACCCACTCCTTGAACTCCGCGATGGTGATATCGATATCCTCCCTGTTCCCGGCCTTCTTATGGGTCTCCTTGTCAAAGATCTCGATGAACTCCCAGGTGTACTTCAGGTAGGGCATGGACGGGGATTTCCAGGAGCCCCAGGCGGTGTACTTGGCATTATAGTTGTTCTTCTCCCAGAGGATCTCGGCCTTCCAGAGAAACCCGGCGTCCATGAGCTGCCGGGAGACCAGGTGGTGGGTGGGGACGTAGTCAGAAAAGAGGGGCTGGATGTTCACCGCGATCCTGCCGCCGGGTTTCAGGACCCGGTGGCACTCCCTCCAGACCCCCGCGAGCCGGCTGAAGTACTCGTTCCACTCCCGGGTGTCGTCCCGGGGGTCCCCTGCATAGGCATGGCCGAAGTTGTAGGGAGGGGAGGTGATGACGAGATCGACGCTCGCCTCCGGGATCGCTCTGAGCACCTCCTCCGCGTCCCCGCAGATGATCTGGTTCTCGAAGAGGTGGATCCCCTCCGGCTCGTCGGAGTGGATGAGGTCGCTCCGGTCCTTGGTCCCCTTCCGGATCTGCTCCTTTCCCGGCTTGTCCCTTACCTTCTCTGGCCTCATGGCCCTGGTATCCTTCGGGAACCGGCCTCTCGCTTCGCTTCTTACATGGTTCCCTTCAGAGACCGGTTTACCCGCTGAGTGTTTAAGAGTAGCCACCGGATGCCCGGGTCCGCGGCCCACCGCCCGCGGGCGGCCCCCTTCATGATGGAGCGTGGCTGGCTTCCATTCACGACGACCGGGTATCGTGCCGCCCTCGCGGCGATGGCCCCGAAGGTTGCATCAACGATTGTATCGGGTTCTGCTCCGTACATGGGGAAGCGGTGGGGAGGGAATAATAAACCCCTTCGGGATGCGCAGGGTGAAAGTGAGGGTCCCAGGAGAGGAGATGCCGGGAAGGCTGGGATCTCCCCGGATTCCCCCTGGCACCCGCCGGGTGCCCGCAGGGGAGGCTTTAAACATCTGGTGGGAGAATTACATCTGCGTTCATATGCTCGAGATCACGGACCTGCATGTCGAGGTGGGGGAGAAGGAGATCCTCCATGACATCAACCTCAAGATCGGGGACGGGGAGACCCATGTCCTCATGGGGCCGAACGGCTCGGGGAAGACGAGCCTCCTCATGGCCATCATGGGCTTCTCGGGCTACAGGGTCACCCAGGGGGAGATCATGTACAACGGGAGGGACATCACCCGCCTCCCCGTGAACGAACGGGCAAAGGCCGGGATCGGCATCATGTTCCAGCGGCCCCCCACCATCGGGGGCCTGAAACTCGGGAAGCTCCTCGCCGTGACCTCGGGAGGCACCCAGGCAGCCCTCCTGGAAGAGGCCCGGGGGATGAACATGCTCCCGTTCCTCAACCGGGATATCAACAAGGGCTTCTCGGGGGGGGAGATCAAGCGGAGCGAGATCCTCCAGCTCACCGTCCAGCACCCCGACTTCGTGATGCTCGACGAGCCCGAGAGCGGGGTGGACCTGGAAAACATCTCCCTCATCGGGGCAGCCATCGGGAGGCTCCTCGAGAAGGACAAGCACATCGTCCACCGGAGGAAGAGCGGGCTCATCATCACTCACACGGGCTTCATCCTGGACTACGTGGACGCGAACGTCGGCCATATGATGTGCGACGGGGTCATCAAGTGCCGGGGGAACCCGAGGGAAATGCTCAAGGAGATCAAGGAACGGGGCTACCGGGAGTGCATGGAATGCCAGAAGGTCTAGGCACGCCCTTCATTTCCCCCGAGGACCGGGAGCGGCTCCAGCAGTCCGGGATCGAGCTCTCGATGATCAACCGGTGCGGATCGTACATGCAGATGAACCAGGATGTCCTGCATGCCACCTGCTCTGAGGAAGGGGTCGAGGTCCTCTCCATCGCCGATGCCCTGAAGCGGTACGACTGGCTGGAGAACTATTACTGGAAGGTGATCCCGAAGGACCGGGACGAATACACGAAGGCCGTCGCCGCCCAGGAGAACCCGAGGGGCTATGTCATCATCGGGAGGAAGGGGACGAAGAACATCCTCCCCGTGCAGGCCTGCCTGTACCTGGGCCGGGAGCAGATCCAGTACGTCCACAACATCATCATCGCCGAGGAGGGGGCAGAGCTCCACATCGTCTCCGGGTGCGCGAGCGGGAGGCACGTCGGGAAGGGCGGGGCCCACTACGGTATCTCCGAGTTCTACGTGAAGAAGAACGCGAAGATCTCCTTTACCATGATCCACACCTGGGGCGAGGAGATCGAGGTCTACCCGAGATCCGCCTCCATCGTCGAGGAGAACGGCACCTTCCTCTCCAACTACGTCTGCATGCAGCCGGTGAAGAAGGTGCAGATGTATCCGACGGCGAACCTGCAGGGGAAGAACTCCGTCGCCCGGTTCTCGAGCATCGTCATCGGGACCGCCGGGTCTCTCCTCGACATCGGCTCCCGCGCCATCCTGGGGGCCGAGGGGGCGAGCGCCGAGCTCATCACCCGGGCCATCACGAGAGGCGGGACCATCATCTCCCGGGGTGAGATCCAGGGGAAAATCCACGGGACCCGGGGCCACCTGGAGTGCAAGGGCCTCATCCTCAGGGATGGGCTCATCCATGCCATCCCCGAGATCAAGGGGCAGGTTGTGGGGACCGAGCTCTCTCACGAGGCGGCGGTGGGGAAGATCGCCCAGGAGGAGATCGAGTACCTCATGGCGAGGGGCCTCTCCGAGGATGAGGCCACGGCGACCATCATCCGGGGGTTCCTGGACGTGCGGATCGCCGGGCTCCCCGAGGTCCTCCAGAGGCAGATCGACGCGGCCATCGACACCGCGGAGAAAGGGTTCTAGGATGCCCGCCGACCCCTTCGCCGGCGAACGACGGAGGATGGTGGAGGAGCAGATCCGGGCGAGGGGTATCAGTAACGAGCGGGTCCTCGCGGCGGTGGAGCAGGTCCCGAGGCACCTCTTCGTCCCGGAAAACCTGCGCCGGGAGGCGTACGAGGACCACCCCCTCCCCATCGGCGACGGGCAGACCATCTCCCAGCCGTACATCGTGGCCCTCATGACCGATCTCCTCGACCCC
Source organism: Methanomicrobiales archaeon (assembly GCA_035542115.1). GTDB lineage: Archaea > Halobacteriota > Methanomicrobia > Methanomicrobiales > JACTUA01 > JACTUA01. The sequence continues at coordinate 27,725 of DATKMC010000024.1, forward strand.
CACGCGGGGGACCGGATCCTCGAGATCGGGGCCGGGAGCGGGTACCAGGCCGCCATCCTCGCCGAGCTCGCCACCGAGGTCATCACCATCGAGCGGATCCCCGCCGTCGCTGCCCGGGCGCGGCGGAACCTCTCCGCGGCGGGGAGCAGGCCGGTGGAGGTCATCGTGGGGGACGGTACCCTCGGGTACCAGGTGAAGGCCCCGTATAACGGGATCCTCATCACGGCCGGGACCCCGGAGGTCCCGCAGCCCCTCATCGACCAGCTTGCCGACCGGGGGAGGCTCGTCGCCCCGGTCGGGACCCGCGGGGTCCAGGAGCTCGTCCGTCTCGTGCGGGAGGGCGGGGGGATCCGACAGGAGGGGCACGGCGCGGTCGTCTTCGTCCCCCTCATCGGGGAGCACGGGTGGAGAGAGCATGAGGGGTAGGGGGATCCTGGATATAACCCGTCCCCTCGGTGAAGGGGTCCCTCTCTATCCCGGGGATAAAAAGCCGGCCTTCCGGACGAGGCAGCAGGACGGGTACACCATCACGGACCTGGGCCTCACCACCCATACCGGCACCCACATGGACGCCCCCATCCACTATCTCCCGGGGGGAACGACGGTGGACAGGGTGCCCCTCCAGAACCTCATGGGGTGGGCCCGCGTGGTCGACCTGGGGGATGCGGGGGACACCATCACCGCGGAGGACCTCGGGGAGAGGATCCGGGGGGCAAGGAGGGTCCTCCTCCGGACGAGGGCTTCCGGGACCGGTTCCTTCGGCGAGGAGTTCCCCCACCTCACCCCCGGCGCGGCCCGGCTCCTGGCGGGCGCCGGGATCGCCGTAGTCGGTATCGACTCCCCTTCCGTCGAGGCCTTCGGGAGCGACGGGTCGGTGCACCGGGAGCTCCTGGGGAAGGGCATCGCCATCCTCGAGTTCCTCGACCTCTCGGCGGTCGCCGGGGGGGACTACCTCATGATCGCCCTTCCCCTCCGGCTTGAGGGCCTGGACGGCTCCCCGGTAAGGGTGATCCTCATCGACGATGGGACGGGAGAGAGGCCATGACCCTCCTCCTCGATGCGGTGCAGAGGCTCGAGGAGACCATCTTCGGGAGCGGCTGCGAGGACGGGGCGGCGGTCCTCCGGCGGGACCCTGGCGTGCCCCGCTGCCAGTTCGAGCGGGGTGCCGACCTCCTCGCCTCCTTCGGCGGGAGGACCGCCCGGGTGGTCACCTCCGCGCCGGTCCAGACCTCGACCCGGCTCTCCTCACTCTTCGGCCGGGAGTTCACGGGCCCGGAGGAACGGACCGCCGCCCTCGGGATCGTGAACGCCGCCTCGGGGTTCCTCTGCCTCTCACGGCGGCTCCATGCCTGCGACCCCGGGTGCCACGGGGCATGCCTGGCCGGGCTGAAGGAGGAGATCGACGATCGCCGTCCCTTCAGCCCCGTGCAGGTACCGGTTATCTCCCGCGAGTTCTCCGCAAACCTGGCGGAGGATCCCGCCGCAGCGGGGGTCCTCCTCGTGACCGGCGAGGCACTCATCCTGGAGGAGGGCGGGGACCTCGCAGGCCGGGCGGCCGTTGGCGGTTTCCTCCTCCTCGGCCCCTCGACGGCGGGGGTGGCCGCCCTCCTCGGCCTCCCCCACTGGTGCCCGTACGGGCGCTTAGATGCCGGCGCAGGCGGGCACTGATCCAATCCGGCCCCGCGGGGCTGATTCGGTTCACCACCCCTCTGCTGTTCATTTTCACTTCCGGCCCGGTTCAGCCGGAGCGCTGAAAAACCTATAATATTCCCGGGGGAAAGCTTCTCTATGCTCTTTGGCTCGTCCGGGATCCGGAGGAAGTACGACCGGCGGCTCGCGGACCTCGCCCTCTCCCTCGGGTCGGCCCTCTCCGTGTCCTCGTCCGACGTTGTGGTGGGAACGGATACCCGGACCACGAGCCCGATCCTCGCCGATGCCGCCATGGCAGGGCTCCTCTCGGGCGGCGCCCGGGTCTCTTTCGGGGGGATCGCCCCCTCCCCCACCGTGGCCTTTGCCGCCCGGAACCATGACGCCGGGCTCATGGTCACCGCCTCCCACAACCCCGAGGAGTACAACGGCCTCAAGATCTTCAACCCCGACGGATCCTCCTTCATGCCGCCCCAGCAGGAGGAAATCGAGAAGAAGATAGAGGATTTCCACTGGAAAGGCTGGGAGTGCCAGGGGGCGGTGGCAGAGGCCGACCTGCTCACCGGCCACCGGGACGCCATCCTCGACCGCCGGGAGGTATCGGGCGACCTTTCCGTGGTCCTCGACTGCGGGAACGGGGCCGGATCGGTGATCACCCCCGCGCTTCTCGGAGAGATGGGGGTCGAGGTCCTTCCCCTCAACTGCAACACCGCCGGGCGGTTCGCCCGGCCCTCGGAGCCCTCGGGGGATGCCCTTGGCTTCGTGGGGGAGATGGTGAGGGCGCAGGAGGCGGACTGCGGGATCGTCCACGACGGGGATGCCGACCGGATGATGGCCTTCGACGGGAAGGGCCGGTTTATCGACGGTGACCGGCTCCTCGTCCTCTTCGCCCGCTACCTGGGGGCGAGGCGGGTGGTCACCACCCTGGACGCCTCCATGGTTATCGACGGGGTGGCCGAGGTGCAGCGGACGCCGGTCGGGGACACCTACGTCTCGGCGAGGCTCCGGGAAGGGGGGGACTTCGGCGGGGAGCCCTCCGGGGCCTGGATCTTCCCGGGCCACTCCCTCTGCCCCGACGGCATCTACGCGGCCGCCCTCTTCTGCGAGCTGGTCTCCAAAGGGGGCCTCGGGGAGGAGCTCGATCGGATCCCCCGGTACCCCATCGTCCGGGAGTCCGCCCCGTGCGACGATGCTCGAGGGGTCCTCGCCCGGCTCGGGGCGGCCTCCCCGACGGACGGCATACGCATTGAGGAGGAGGACGGGTGGTTCCTCATCCGGGCGAGCGGGACCGAGCCGAAGGTCCGGATCACCGCCGAGGGGAGGAGCCCCGCCGCGGCAAAGAGGCTCGCGGAGCGGGCGCGGGGCATGCTCCAGCGGGCAAAAAGTGCTTAAGCCCGCGCGTCGAGTACTTTTCATGGAATGCGTGGTGCTCGCGGCGGGGGAAGGCCGGCGTATGCGCCCCCTTACGGCCAACCGGCCGAAGGTGATGCTCCCGCTCGCGAACCGTCCCATCCTCGAGCACCTCATCGTCGCCGCCCGGGATGCCGGGGTCACGGGGTTCACCCTCGTGGTCGGCTACCGGGAGCGGGAGGTCCGCTCCTGCTTCGGCGACGGGGAGCGCCTCGGGGTGAAGATCCGCTACGTCCCCCAGCGGCACCAGCTCGGGACGGGGGACGCCCTCCGGGCCTGCGAGGGGCTCGTCTCCGGCCCCTTCCTCCTCCTGAACGGGGACTTGGTGATCCGGTCCGTCGACATCCGGGCCCTCATGGCCCGCAGGGCCCCGGTCATCGGCCTCTCACGGTCGACCCATCCCGAGGACTTCGGGACCGTCCGGGTCGAGGGCGACAAGGTCGTGGAGCTTGCCGAGAAGGTCCCGAACCCGGCGGGCGACCTCATCAACGCCGGCGCGTACCTCCTTGACCCCGGGATCTTCGGGCTCCTCGCGTCCATCGGCCGGTCTGAGCGGGGGGAGTACGAGATCACCGACGCCCTCTCGGTCCTCGTCTCGAAGGGGGAGGTGACGGGGTACCCCCTTTCCTTCTGGCTCGACGTAGGCTACCCCTGGGACCTCCTGGAGGCGAATGCCACCATCCTCCAGGACTGGACCTTCGGCCGGGAGGGGACCGTGGAGCCGGGCGCCGTCCTCGAGGGAGACGTGGCCGTGGGGCCCGGCTCCGTTATCCGTGCAGGGACGGTCATCGAGGGGCCCTGTGCCATCGGCCGGGACTGCCGGATCGGCCCCCATGCCTACATCCGGGGGGCGACCTCCATCGGGAACGACTGCCACGTCGGCCACTGCTCGGAGGTGAAGAACTCCGTCATCCTCCCGGGGACGAAGATCCCCCACTTCAACTACGTGGGGGACAGCATCATCGGCTCCTCCTGCAACCTCGGAGCAGGGACGAAGATCGCGAACCTCAGGCACGACCGCATGCCGGTCCATGCCTGCGGGAGGAGCACGGGCAGGGTGAAGTTCGGGGCCATCGTCGGGGACGGGGTCTCCTTCGGGATTAACTGCTCGGTGAACGCCGGGAGCGTCATCGGGAGCACCTCCCGCTTTGCCCCCCAGTCCTACATCCATGGCTGTGTCATGGAAGGAACGGAGATGAGGTAACATCATGCAGGCTGTCATCCTCGCGGCGGGTGAAGGGACGAGGCTGCGTCCCCTCACCCACGGGAAGCCCAAGGCGATGCTCCCGGTGGCGAACCGGCCGGTCATCGCCCATGTCATCGACTCGCTCCTCGCAAACGGCATCCGAGACATCGTGGTGGTGGTCGGCTACCGGCGGGAGTTCGTCCAGAGGTACCTGAACAGCCTGGAGATCCCCGTCACGGTGGTCGTCCAGGAGAAGCAGCTCGGGACCGCCCATGCCCTCCGGGCCGCGGCGGCCGAGATCACGGAGGACTTCCTCGTCCTCCCTGGCGACAATTACATAGATCCCGCCTCCATCGCCCGGATCAAGGGTGAGCCCTGCGCCATGCTCGTGAAGGAGCACCCGAGCCCCTCGAACTTCGGGGTCGTGGTGGTGAAGAACGGCATCGTCGCCGACATCCTGGAGAAGCCTGAGGAGGCCCCTTCCCACACGGTGAGCACGGGGATCCTTTCCCTGCCGAGGGAGAGCCTCGGCAGCCTCGCCAAGAACGAGATCCCCGATGCCCTCATGGGCCTCATCAGGAAGGGGATGCGGATGAAGGCCGTCATGGCGGCGGAGTGGATGGATGCCATTTACCCGTGGGACCTCCTCCGGATGAACCGGAGCCTCCTCGCCCATGTCGCCCCGAAGAAGGCCGGGAGAATGGCGGGGAACGTCGCCTTCTCCGGGCTCGTCTCCGTGGGGGCGGGGACCACCATCGGCCCGAACGCGACCATCACCGGCCCCGTGGTCATCGGGGAGGACTGCGAGATCGGGCCGGGGGCCTGCATCCTCCCAAACACCTCCATCGGGTCACGGGTCACCGTGGAGCCCTTCACCGTCCTCGGGGAGTCCCTCGTCATGGACGACACCTCCATCGGTTCTCACTCCCGGATCCTCCATTCGGTGATCGGGGAGGGATGCCGGATAGCCGACCATGCGAGCACCCTTTCCACCCCCTCCCTCTTCTCCATCGAGGGGGAGGTGCAGAAGGCGGAGTTCGGGGCGGTCCTCGGCGACCGGGTCACCACCGCCCCCTTCACGGTGCTCCGGACCTGCATCGTCGGGAACGGGGTGACCGTGCGGGAGGGGCGGACCCTCACCCAGATGCTCCCTGACAATACCCTGGTGATGTAGCGATGTGCGGGATCGTGGGGTATGCGGGGCGCCGGAGGGCGGCGCCCCTGATCATTGACGGGCTCCGGAGGCTCGAGTACCGGGGGTACGACTCCTTCGGGGTCGCCACCGTCGGCCCCGGCCTCGAGGTCTTCAAGCGATGCGGGAGGATCCCGCAGAACCTCCCCGACATGAGGGGGATGAAGGGCTCCCTCGGGATTGGGCACACCCGCTGGGCGACCCACGGGGCCCCGAGCGACGCGAACGCCCACCCCCACACCGACTGCACCGGCCGGATCGCCGTTGTCCACAACGGGATCGTCGAGAACTATGCCTCCCTCCGGAAGTCCCTCGAGAAGAAGGGCCACGGCTTCCGGTCCGAGACCGACACCGAGGTCATCGCCCACCTCATCGAGGACGGGTACGAGGGCGACCTCCTCGCCGCGGTAAAGGGGGCGGTGCAGAAACTCGAGGGGTCGTATGCCATCCTCGCGGTCGCCGAGGGAGACCGGCGCATCGTCGCGGCCCGGTGCGCAAGCCCCCTCGTCCTCGGCCTCGGGGACGGGGAGACCATCGCCGCCTCGGACATGACCCCCCTCCTCGAGTTCACCGAGCGGGTGGTCTTCCTGGAGGACGGGGACGTCGTCTCCATCACCCCGCAGGGGGCCGAGATACAGAACGGCGGCCGGCCGGTCGAGCGGCCCGTGGAGCTCGTGAACTGGTGCGCCGACGATGTGAAGAAGGGCGGCTTCGAGCACTTCATGTTAAAGGAGATCTACGAGCAGCCCCGGGTCTTCTACGAGACCGCACGGACGGCGGACCCGGGCCCCCTCGTGGAGCTCCTCCGGAGGGACCCCGCCCTCACCATCGTCGCATGCGGCACCTCGTACCATGCGGGCCTCATCGCGAAGTACCTCCTCGAGGAGCTCGCGGCCATCCCGGTGCGGGTGGAGCATGCCTCGGAGTTCAGGTACGCGGTACCGCCGGTCCGGAACCCGGTCCTCGCCGTGACCCAGTCCGGGGAGACCGCCGATACCCTCTGGGCCATCCGGGAGGCGAAGGCCCGGAACTGCCCCACCATCGCCCTCACGAACGTGGTGGGCTCCTCGGTGACCCGGCTCGCGGACGAGTCCATCTACACCCGGGCGGGGCCCGAGGTGGGGGTGGCGGCGACGAAGTCCTTTATCGCCCAGCTCGCCGTCTTCATGGCCCTCGCGGACCGGCTCACGAAAGGGAGGCTCTCCGCCTCCCTCGCGAACGCCCACCTCGCCATCGGGGACCTCCTCCAGGAGGACGTGGGGGATGCGGTGGAGGCCCTCAGGAGGGCCCGGTCCATCTTTTTCGTCGGGAGGGGGCCCTTCTACCCGGTGGCCCTGGAGGGCGCCCTCAAGATGAAGGAGATCTCGTACATCCATGCCGAGGGGTACGCGGCGGGGGAGCTGAAGCACGGGCCCTTCGCCCTCCTCACGGCGGAGACCCCGGCGGTGGCCGTCTGCCTCCCGGGCCCCGCCTACCGGGTCATGATCTCGAACATCAAGGAGATCAAGGCCCGGGGGGCGCCGGTCATCGGGATCGGGGTCCCCGGCGACCGAGAGGTGGAGGACGTGGTGGACATCTTCCTCCCCGTCCCGGGGGATGACCCCTGGGTCCAGATCCTGACGGTCTCGGTCCTCCTCCAGCTCCTCGCCTACCACACCGCGAAGAGCCTCAAGACCGACATCGACCGGCCCAGGAACCTCGCAAAGAGCGTGACCGTGGAATGATCGAGTACGGCAGAAACACCCTCGGGCCCGGTGCCCGGATCTTCGAGCCCGTCACCCTCGGGTTCCCCTCGAGGGACCGGATCGGGTGCGAGAACTTCAGGGGGGTGGTCATCGGGCGAAACGCCCTCATCCGGTCGGGGACCATCATCTACTGCGACGTGGAGATCGGCGACGACCTCCAGTGCGGCCACCATGTCCTCATCCGGGAGAAGACGCGGATCGGGAGCAGGGCAGCGGTGGGCACGGCGACAATCATCGAGGGAAACACCTCCATCGGGTCCGATGTCCGGATCCAGTCCCTCGCCTTCATCCCCACGAACACCGTCATCGGGAACGGGGCCTTCATCGGCCCCCACGCGGTCCTCACGAACGACCGCTACCCGCCCTATGGCCGCCCCGATCTCAGGGGCCCGGTGCTCGAGGACCGGGCCGTCGTCGGGGCGAACGCGACGGTGCTCCCGGGCATCGTCATCGGCGAGGGGGCCTGCGTCGCGGCGGGGGCGGTGGTCACCCGGGACGTCCCGCCGGGGAAGCTGGCCATCGGGGTCCCTGCCCGGGTGCGGGAACTCCCGGAGGAGATGAGGAAATGACGACCATGATACCGGTGTCAAAGCCCTGCATCGGGAGGGAGGAGGCCGACGCCGTGGCCCGGGTGATGTACTCGGGGATGATCGCCCAGGACGGGGCCGTGGCGGCCTTCGAGCAGGCCTTTGCCTCGTACATCGGCGTCCGCCATGCCATAGCGACCTCCAGCGGGACCACCGCCCTCCACGCCGCCCTCCTCGCCGCCGGGATCGGCCCGGGGGACGAGGTCATCGTCCCGTCCTTCACCTTCATCGCCACGGCCACCTCGGTCTCCATGTGCGGCGCCCGGCCGGTCTTTGCCGACGTGGACGACCGGTTCTTCACCCTCGACCTCGTCTCGGCGGAGCCCCTCGTCACAGGGAGGACGAAGGCCGTCCTCGGGGTGCACCTTTTCGGCCAGCCCTTCGATGTCCCGGCCCTCGCCGACCTCTGCCGGGACCACGGCCTCCTCCTCCTCGAGGATGCCTGCCAGGCTCATGGGTCCACCTTCCAGGGGAAGCGGGTCGGGTCCCTCGGCGAGGCAGCATGCTTCTCCTTCTACGCGACGAAGAACATGACTACCGGGGAGGGAGGGATGGTCACCACGGACGACCCGGATCTCGCGGGGCGGGTCCGGCTCCTCATCAACCACGGGCAGAAGGAGAAGTACCACCACACGACCCTCGGGTACAACTACCGGATGACGGATATGAACGGGGCCATGGGGCTCGTCCAGCTGGGGAAGCTCGAGGGGATGAACGCGAAGCGTGTGGAGAACGCGAAGTACCTGGACCGGGTCCTCCGGTGCCCGGGGGTCATCCCCCCCGCTGTTCGGCCCGACTCCACCCACGTGTACCACCAGTACGTGGTGAAGGTGGAGAAGGGGGCGAAGCTCACGAGGGACGGGCTCATGCAGGCCCTGGCCGCCCGGGGGGTCGGGACCGCGGTCCACTACCCGCGGCCGGTCCATGACCAGCCCCTCTACCGGGATCAGCAGGGGCAGAAGTCCTGCCCCGTCTCGGCTAGGCTCGCCTCCTCGGTCCTCTCCCTGCCGGTCCACCCCCTGGTTTCGGGGGAGGACCTGGAGGCCATCGGCCGGGCCGTGAACGGGTTGATGTGAATGGATGTCGGTGTCATCGGTGTCGGGAGCATGGGCGGGAACCATGCAAGGGTCTACTCTGAGCTGAAATCCGTGGGCTCACTCTACCTTTACGACATGAACAGGAAGGCGGCCGGGGAGATGGCCCGGCTCCACGGGGCCACGGCCTGCAGCTCCGTGGAGGAGCTCCTCTCCCACGTGGAGGCGGTCTCCCTCTGCGTCCCCACCCGGTTCCATTTCCCGGTCGCCCGGGAGGTCATCGCCGCGGGGGTCCATGTCCTCATCGAGAAGCCCATCTGCTCCACAGCCGCCGAGGGGCGGGCCCTCCTCTCAGCCCTGCCCAATGACCTCGTCGCCGGGGTCGGGCACATCGAGCGGTTCAACCCGGTCGTCCCCGAGATCCGGAAGATCATCCGGAAGCCCCTCTACGTGGAGATGAAACGGCACAACCCGGCCTCATCCCGGGTGAAGGGGACCTCGGTGGTGGACGACCTCATGATTCATGACATCGACATCGCCCTCCATGCCTTCTTCCACTGCAGGCCCAGCTCCCTTGTCTCCGCAGGTGACGATGACGTGGCGAGCGCCCTCATGCGATGGGGGAAGACCCCGGTGTACCTTTCCACGAGCAGGAAGGCGAGCAAGAAGATCCGGATGTGTTACATCGAGGAGGAGGAGTTCACCATCGAAGGGGACTTCATGGCCCAGGAGATCTATGTCTACCGGAAGCCCGGGCAGTACACCATCGAGGACGACCGGTACGTGCAGGAGAATATCATCGAGAAGGTCATGGTGAACAAGCTCGAGCCCCTCAAGGTGGAGCTCTCCACCTTCCTCGCCTGCGCCGGGCAGGGCATGCCCTTCCCCATCACCCCCGCCGAGGCGGTGGAGAACCTCGAGATCTGCGAGGAGATCCGCCGGGGCCTCGCTTGACGGCCGGTGGAGAGGGTATATGGCGGGAGATGACCAACAGATCCCGGGAACCGGGGGAGGCAGAGGATCCGCATGACAGGGGGGCTTGCAGAGCTGCTCCGGGCAAAGGGACCCATACGGCGGGTCGGCGTCGTGGGCATGGGCTACGTCGGGATTCCCTCGGCGGTCCTCTTTGCCCTCTCGGGCGCCTTCAGGGAGGTCATCGGGTTCCAGCGTGACTCCCCGGGCTCGGGATATAAGATAGGAATGCTCAACCGGGGCGAGAACCCCCTGAAGGGGGATGAACCGGACCTCGGGGATATGCTCGCGAAGGTCGTCGCGGAGGGGACCTTCCGGTGCTCCTCCGACTTCTCCCTCGTCTCCGGGCTGGATGCCGTCACCCTCGCCATCCAGACACCCTTCCGGAATCCGAGGGACCTTGTCCCCGACTCCGGGCCCCTCGAGGAGGGGCTCACCTCGGTGGGAAGGCACCTTGTCCGGGGCACCCTCGTCGTCGTTGAGTCCACCGTTACCCCGGGGACAACGGACGGTCCTGCCCGGAGGATCCTGGAGGGGGCCTCCGGCCTCATCGCGGGCCGGGACTTCGCCCTCGCCCATGCCCCCGAGAGGGTGATGGTGGGCCGGCTCGTGAGAAACATCCGGGAGCATGACAGGGTCGTCGGGGGCATCGACCCCGCCTCGACAGAGAGGGCCGCCTCGCTCTACCGGACGGTCCTCACCGCCGGGAAGATCCTCCCCATGACGGCCATGGCCGCCGAGGTGACGAAGACGGCGGAGAATGCCTTCCGCGACCTCCAGATCGCAGCCGCGAACCAGCTCGCCCTCTATTGCGAGGCTCTCGGCGTGAACTTCTACGACGTCCGGGCCGGGATCGCGAGCCTGAAGGGGGAGGGGATCACGAGGGCGATCCTTTTCCCCGGGGCCGGTGTCGGGGGGCACTGCCTCCCGAAGGACAGCTACCACCTGGAGCGGGGGGTGAAGGAGGGGGGGACCGGTCTCGATTACCCCGACAAGGCGGGCTCCCTCTTCCTCCTCGCCCGGGAGATCAACGACTTCATGCCCAGGCACATGCACCGGCTCACCCTCGACGGACTGGCGCAGGCGGGGAGGCCCCTCGCGGGGGCCCGGGTCGCCGTCCTCGGCTGGGCCTTCCTCCAGAACACGGAAGACACCCGGAACACCCCATCGGAGCCGTACCGGGACCTCCTCCTTGACGGCGGGGCAGAGGTCGCGGTCCATGACCCCTTCGTGGAGCGGTATCCCGGCGTCCCCGTTTCTCAGGATCTGGAGGAAGTCGTCTCGGGGGCGGACGCCATCGCCATCCTCACCCCTCACAGGCAGTACCGGGAGCTCGCTCCCGGGGAGCTCCGGGCCTTGAGCGGGAAGGAGCGGCCGGTCATCGTTGACGGCCGGAACATGGTGGACCCCGACGCCTTCATCCGGGCGGGGTTCGTGTACCGGGGGATCGGGCGGGGGGACAGGAACCGCCATCCCCTCGCCTGAGGGGGCCGGCCGGGCATGAAGATCCTCCTCGTTTCCACCCAGGACTACCTCCACCACCCCATCCCTTCCCGGCACCACTACATCTTCGAGGAGCTCGCCCGGCGGCACGAGGTCCATGTCCCCCACTTCCACGTGAGCCAGGGCGCCGAACGGAAGACCCGGCTCGTGGTCCATGAGGCGACCCGGTTCACAGGCGGCAGCCCCCTCATTCACTATACCCTGAACGCCCCCACCCACTTCCGGGTCCTCGGGAAGATCGTCAGGGAATGCGGAATTGAGGTGGTGGTGGCCTCCCATGTCTTCGCAGGCGTGGCCGCCATCCGGGCCGCCCGGAGGCAGGACATCCCGGTGCTCTTTGACCTGAAGGACTGGTTCCCCGATTCCGCCGCCGCATACTACCGCAACCGGGTTTCAAGGAGGATCATCCATGACGCGGTCTGGTTCGTCACCCGGTACAACCTGGACAGGAGCGACCGGATCACCACGGTCTCCCCGTCCCTCGTTGCGAAGCTCCGGTCCTTCGGGTACGAGGCGACCCTCGTCACGAACGGTGTGGATACCGACCGGTTCGTCCCGCTGGACGGGGGGGAGATGCGCCGGCAGCTCGGTATCGGGCCCGGAGAGTTCGTCCTCGGGTTCGAGGGTTCCGTGGAACGGTGGTACGCCCTTGACCGGGTCATCGCGGCCCTCCCTGGGCTTCTCAGGCACCGGCCCGACACCCGGCTCCTCATTGTCGGGGGATCCCTCTTCACCGGCTACATTGACGAGCTGAAGGCTCAGGCTGAGGGACTCGGGGTCCTCGACCGGATTATCTTCACCGGGCCGGTCCGGTACCATGACCTCCCCCGGTACATCGCCCCCATGGACCTCGGCCTCATCCCCCTCTCCCCGCCCCGGTGGGTGGACATCGCCCTCCCGAACAAGTTCTTCGAGTACTCGGCATGCGGGAAGCCCATCCTCTCCTCCCCCATCCCCGACATCATGGCCATCGGGGGCCCGCACCTCTCCATCTACCGGAACGAGGCCGAGTTTGCGGAGAAGGTGAAGGAGGCCATGGACCATCCCCGGATCTTCCGGCCTGATGTCAGGAGCTTCAGCTGGCGGAGGAAGGCAGAGGAGTTCGAGGAGATCCTCGGCGGGCTCGTACGGTCCTGAGGGGCGGGCGGGGAAGGGGGGTGTCCGCCACCCCCGCCGGCGGGTCGCACCCCGCCTTATGGCGGGTCCTCCGGGTCGGGTTCTGATGAACCCTCTCTCGCGACTTCGTCGCTCCGGGTCGGGTTCTGATGAACCCTCTCTCACGACTTCGTCGCTCCGGGTCGGGTTCTGATGAACCCTCCCCCATCCAAACGATTTAAAGGTCGCCCGGGAAACATGGGGAGGAGGACAGCATGGCCACCATCTCCGAGCAGTTCGTGAAATACCGGCGGTACCTCGTCTGGACCGCCCTCCTTCTCACCGGTATTCTCTGCCTCGTCATCAGGTTAAACCCCCTCTCCCACCTTGCAACCCTGGCTGGCGGGGACCCCCTCAACCTATCGGCGAGCGATGACCCCCTCTACAACTTCCGGCAGGTTGAGCTTATCATCCGCAACTTCCCTGGGTATGCCTGGTTTGAACCCATGAGCCTCTATCCCTTTGGGCAGACCATCTACTGGGGGCCCCTCTTTCCCACCATCGCGGCCCTCCTCTGCATGATCCTGGGGATGACGAGCCGGCCCGATATCATCTACCTCTCCCAGCTCATACCGCCCCTCATGGCCGTGGGGATGGTTCCCCTCATGTACCTCGTCGGGGAGAAGATGGCCGACTGGCGGACGGGGCTCCTCGCGGCCTTCTTCTCGGCCATCATCCCGGGGCAGTACCTCCAGCGCTCACTCTACGGGTACTTCGACCACCACATCGCCGAGGTCCTCTTCTCCACCCTCTTCTGCCTGGGCTACATCTCCCTCCTCGTATACGCGAAGAGGAAGCCAATCGACCTCCATGACACCGCGAGCCTGAAGATTCCTGCCATCCTCTCGCTCCTCACGGGGATCGCGTACCTCCTCGGCCTCTTCACGATGCCCACGATGATCCTCTTCGCCCTCATCGTGGCCATCTTCACCGTCGTCCAGTACGCCTGGGACTATTTCAGGGGCCGGTCGAGCGACTACCTCCTCCTCGCGAATGCCATCATCTTCGGGGTCGCCATCGTCGGCCTCCTCCTCTTCGGGATCAAGCACCCCGGGTTCGACCTTTCCCGGTACACCATCGGCCACGTCATCGCCTACCTCATGGTCATCATGGGTACGGGGCTCCTCGCCCTCCACGCGCGGTTCATGAAGGGCCGGCCCTGGTACCAGTATCCTCTCTCCCTCGCGGGCATCGGGATCGCCATCGTCCTCCTCCTCGTGGCGGTCATCCCCGATGTGTACAATGTCCTCATCGGGGGGCTCTTCAGCTTCTTCGGCACCCAGGCGGTCACCCTCACCGTCCAGGAGGCGCGGGGGTGGGACCCGCTCCTCGCCTGGATGACCTTTCAGTACGGCCTCATCCTCATGGGCTGCAGCTTCCTTGCCATCGTCTACCGGAACTGGCGGGAGGAGCACCCTGACCAGATCTTCCTCCTCGTCTGGTCCCTCATCATCCTCTACTCAACCATCCAGCACATCCGCTACGAGTACTATCTCGCCGTGAACATCGCCCTCCTCTCGGCCTTCGCCGTGGGGACCGCCCTCTGGAAGGGATGGGCACCTGTGAAGAACCTCGTTATGAAACGGGCGGCCGCCGCGGAGCCGGCAGCGAAATCGAAGGCCGGCCGGGACGAACGGGCTGCAAAGAAGGGGAAGAAGGGGGGAAAGGAGAAAAAGGCCGGGCGGCCGGGGACCAGCCCCTGGATCCTCATCCTCGCGGTGACGGTGATCCTCGCCACCCTCTTCACGTACAGCTCCCTCGTGTACGACTCGGCCTACTCCCAGGGGACCATCATGAACGCGGACTGGCGCGAATCCCTCGAGTGGATGCTGAACAACACCCCCGATCCAGGGGTGGACTACTACCGTATCTACGACCAGGCCGGCTTTACCTACCCGAACGGTTCCTATGGCGTGATGTCCTGGTGGGACTACGGGCACCAGATCACCTTCATCGGGAGGCGGATCCCGAACGCGAACCCCTTCCAGGCAGGAGTGGCGGGGCCCACGGGGGCCGCCTCCTACTTCATGACCGGCTCAGAAGAGGCCGCGAATGCCATCGCGGCCCAGCTCGGGACGAGGTACGTCGTCACCGACATCGAGATGGACAGCCCCAAGTTCTGGGCCATGGCGACCTGGTTCAATGCCACGGCCGGCGATACCCCCTACAACCCCGGGTACTACATCACCACCGAGACCTCGGGCAAGTACCAGCTCGTGAAGCTGAACAACCAGACGTACTACGAGACCATGATCTCCCGGCTCCATAACTTCGACGGCTCCCTCACAACCCCATCGAAGGCCTATTATATCGAGTACCAGCTCCCCTCGGTAACGGGCCTCGATGCCCCCCTCATCACCCAGGCCATGGTGCTGGACGCCGGGGAGGCGAAGAGCAGGGCCGCGGCGTACAACCTGAACGCCGTCCAGGGGACCGGGGCCGGCGCGGTATCCCAGGCGGTCTTCCTCCCGGTTGACAAGGTCCCCGCGCTCCGGACCTACCGGCTGGTTCACGAGTCCCCCTCGGGGGTCTTCTCCAGCTCCTCGGCAGGAGCGCCGGACCTCAAGTACGTGAAGATCTTCGAACATGTGAAGGGCGCCCGGATCCCCGGCCAGGGGACCATCGCCCTCGACCTCGTCACGAACACGGGCCGGAATTTCACCTACCGGCAGGAGAGCCGGGACGGCGGGTTCGTAGTCCCCTACTCCACCCAGGGGAACCCGTACGGGGTGAAGGCCCTCGGGAAGTACCGGGTCGAGGGGACGGGGCTTACCTACGATGTACCCGAACAGGCGGTGATGGAGGGCTCCGCCCTGTGATGGCGGGGGAACATGCGGTGCGAGGTTGTCACCGGGGACATCTTCTGCCACCATAACCTGCCGGGGCACCCGGAGAACAGCGACCGGCTCCGGCTCGCCCTCTCGGGGGTCCCCCGGGGCGTCGGCCGCCTTCCCCCGGTGGAGGCCTCCCGGGAGGACCTGGAACGGGTGCACCGGAGGGAATACCTCGCCTGGCTCGAGGGGATCGCAAAGGGCGAATGCTACATCGACTTCAACACCTACGTCTGCCCGGACTCCTTCCGGGTCGCGGCCCATGCCGCCGGGTCCGCCATCGCGGCGGCGGAGGAGGCCCTGGAGGGGCATCACTGCTTTGCCATGGTCCGGCCCCCCGGCCACCATGCCGAGGCCGGCCATGCGCGGGGCTACTGCCTCCTGAACAATGCCGCGGTGGCGGCCGCGGCAAGCCTCGGGTCAGTGGACCGGGTGGCGATCGTGGACTGGGACCTCCACCATGGCAACGGTACCCAGGACATCTTCTACCATGAGGACCGGGTCCTCTTCTGCTCTATCCACCAGGCGCATCTCTTCCCCGGGAGCGGGGCGATCGGAGAGACCGGGAGCGGGGCGGGCAGGGGATACACCCTGAACGCCCCCCTGGAGGCCGGGAGCACCATCGCCGACTACCTGCTCGTCTTCGAGGAGGTCTTCTGCCCTGCCATTGAACGGTTCCGGCCCGGCCTCCTCATCGTCTCCGCGGGGCAGGACGCCCTCGCCGATGAGCCCAAGGGGGCCATGGCCCTCGTTCCCGCCGATTATGCCGTCCTTGCCCGGGCCCTCATGGGGACGGCCGATCTCCCCCTCGCCCTCACCCTGGAAGGGGGGTACGGCCCCTCCCATGGCCGGGCCATCGCCGCCATCTTCCGGGCCCTCGGGGGGAGGTGCCCGAAGGGGGACCCCCCCGGGGAGCCGCGCCGGTCCACGAGGGAAACGGTCAGGATCCTGAAAAAGGTCCCGTCCCGGTGAGGAGGAGGCCTGAAGGGGACAGGTTCGGCTCCTTTTGTCGATCGTGCATGATTGCGCTAAAATTTTCTCAATTATTCTGCGTAATCATGTTAGATTTATATGAAAAGTTTTATAATATATGGGGGCGAGCATATGAGTGTTGCCAGCTATGGTGGACCCGGTTCGAGTGAGACCACTTCTCTGCACGCCATCACTTCTCATCCCCGAGGTCCCCCCACCCTGCGCAACGGCGTCTTCAGTCCCGGATCCTTTTAGACCCTGATACCCGTGCGGGTCGGGTGTCCGGGATTGGCCCCTGCTCCTTTTGGGCGGATACTCGCTCCCCGCAATTCCGGCTGGATCCCCCCTTCCTCTTTTTCGACCGCACCTCGGGATCGGGACGCAAAGGAGGGTCCCCGTTACCTCCTCCTTACCCGTTCCTTGTTGATGGCAGAGACCTCGAGGCCGGGGACGATGACCCGGACCGCGGGCACCTTCGTCCGGGTAAGGTCGCAGACACAGACCCGTTCCACCTTCCCCAGGAGCTCCGCGAGGACGAGCCGGATGTCGCCCCCGATGGTGGGGGTGGAGAGGTCGGGGATATCCCCGAGCACCACCGTATCCGCGGGGGCGAACCACTCCCGGTTCAGGCGCTTCATCCGGTCGTAGCCGATCCGCTGTACGAAGGCCTCCCGCTCCTCCGAGGTCGTGGCTTCCCCCTGGATCCGGACCGCCCGCCGCTGGGCCACCTCGGTGAGGGCCTGGATGGCCGCCGCCTCCGGGGACGGGTGGGTGCCCGCCCCCATGACGAGGAAGGCAGGGTCCTTCGTCACCGGGTCGTCCGCCGCCGCCGCGATGGTCGGGATCCTCGTCCGCCCGTCGAGGAGCCAGAGGGTGATCCCGATCCCTGAACCCTCGAACCGGGCGAGGAGGTCCCGGACCGGCCCGGGCTTCTCCACCGCGACCCGTTTCCCCATGGAGTGGTTCCGCTCGGCCAGGGATTGGGCGTCCCGCTCCAGGACCTCCAGGAGGCCGGAGAGGATCGCCTCGTCCCGGGTATTCCCCGCCGCAAGCCCGTTCGGGTCCGAGGCAAAGAGCCCCTTAGCCTCCCCGAGGGTGTTGTACGGGAGGAAGAGGGCATTGGAGGGGACCCAGACCTCCTCCTTTTCGAGGAGATCGTACCCGGTGGACCAGTGGATCTTCTCCCCGGCCTCCAGGGGCCGGGCGAGGATGAGGTCCAGGGGATCGACGGCCCGCCTGATCCCGATCTCCTCGTAGAGGGCGAGCCGCATGGGTTCCCCCCGGTACTCGGCCGAGAACCGCTCGATGGCAGTCGCCATGGCCGAGGCCTGCGCCTCCTCCGGGCTAATCCCCCTCCCGATGTGGACCTGGGGATGGCCCGTCCCGATCCTCCGCCGGATAACGGCGAAGCAGGGGATCCCGTGCCGGTCCTTCTCGGTGCAGTCCACGAGGTCGAGGGCCCCCGTCTCCCGCATGAGGGGCTCCATCTCCGCGACGGTCTCCGCAGGGTCCTTCACCCGGTGCGCCCCGAGGAAGAACCTCTTCGCTTCGTCCCCGATCTCCACCTGCATGATGGGAGAGAAGGGAGGCTATCCTTTTATAGGTGGCGAAAGGGATGATCATCCATGGAAGCCGGAGAGGTAACCGTCGGGATGCATGTCCGCTACCCCCGTACGGGCACCACGGGAAAGGTGGTCCGGATCGAGAAGCTCGACCGGGACACCTTTGCCGAGCTCGACAGCACCCACCTCCTCTACCGCACCGACCAGCTCATCTCCTACGAGCCGAAGGTGCGGAGGGAGGAGAGGGAGGGGGGCGGTGAGCTGGAGCAGGTGGCAAAGGAGCGGGAGGAGGCCCGGTCCGTCCAGTCCCAGTGGCTCTCGGCCGACGAGCTCTGCGACGGCGGCGGCTAGTCCTGCACGGGGATGGTGGTGAGCTTCACCGACTCCACGCCCTTCTGGGACATGAGGCGCTCGGCGACGTGCTTGAGCTCGGTCCCCTCGCCCCTGAGGAGGATGACCTCCAGGCACCGGTCATGGGTGACATGGGAGTGGAGGGACGCCTGGATCACGTAGCCATAGTCATGCTGGATGTCGAGGAGGGTCTGCATGAGGCCCCGCTGGGTATGGTCATAGACCATGGTGATGACCCCCTGCCGCTCCCCCTTCACGTCGGACATCCACTGGTAATGGTTGATGTACGCCCGGATCGCGTCCCGGATACCCTCGGACCGGGACGAATATCCCCGGATCGTGATGATCTCGTCGAACTTCTCGAGGAGGCCCTCGGGGAGGGAGATCCCGATCCGGGAGAGGTCGCTCTCGTTCACCATCGGACCACTGATGAGGGGGTTGGGGTGGCAAGACATTGAAGATTTCGCAACATCGGGTTCCGAAAACCGAGTTCCGAACCAAAGTTCGGAACGAGGTTTCCGAACCGAAGGTCGGAAGGAGAGTTCGTTCAATTTCCGGCCATCCGGGAGCCGGGGCCGGGGGCCTTTCCTCTTTTCCGGGGGAAAACCCGCGGGTTTACGCCTCTCCCCCGCCGCGCAGGCTCGGATCAGGTATAAGTATCCCTGAGCTATATACGTTAGGGAGGTCTGAGGTCATTTGCGGGATGTCACCATCCCCGGTGTGAATATCGGGGTCGTCGGGCATGTGGACCATGGGAAGACCACCCTGGTCTCTGCCCTCACCGGGGTCTGGACCGACCGGCACAGCGAGGAGATCAAGCGGGGTATCTCCATCCGGCTGGGCTACGCGGATGCAACCTTCCTCCGGTGCGATGACATGGGGAACAGTGATGGCTACTCCACGACCGCCCTCGGGTCTCCCTGCGGGGACGGGGCCGTCCCCTTCCGGACCGTCTCCTTCGTGGACGCCCCGGGCCACGAGACCCTCATGGCCACGATGCTCTCCGGCTCGGCCCTCATGGACGGGGCCATGCTCGTCATCGCCGCGAACGAGCCCTGCCCCCAGCCCCAGACGAAGGAGCACCTCATGGCCCTATCCATGGTGGGGATCCGGAAGATCGTCATCGTCCAGAACAAGATCGATGTCGTCACCCAGAAGGAGGCCGTGGCCCACTACGAGCAGATACGGAAGTTCGTCAAGGGGACCATCGCCGAGGGTGCTCCCATCGTCCCCGTCTCGGCCCAGAAGAAGATCAACGTCGGGGCCCTCATCCAGGCCCTCGACACTACCATCCCCGAGCCGGAGCGGGATCCCTCGACCTCCCCCCTCATGCTCATCGCCCGGTCCTTCGACGTGAACAAGCCGGGCTCGAGCTGGAAGGACCTCCGGGGCGGGGTCATCGGCGGGTCTCTCATCCGGGGCATCCTCCACGAGGGGGACGACCTCGAGATCCGGCCCGGCCTCTCGATGCAGGTGGAGAACCGGACAAGGTGGGAGCCCGTCGTGACCATGGTCACCTCCATCCAGACCGGCTCAAAACGGGTGACCGAGGCGACCCCGGGCGGGCTCCTCGGCGTGGCCACGAAGCTCGACCCCGCCCTCACCAAGAGCGATGCTCTCGCCGGGCAGGTGGCGGGCCTCCCCGGGCAACTCCCGCCCGTCCGGGACCGGCTCCACTTCCAGGTGACCCTCATGGAGCGGGTCGTCGGGTCCGAGAGCGAGGTGAACGTGGAGCCCCTGAAGATCAAGGAGCCGCTCATGCTCTCGGTGGGGACCGCGGTGACCGTGGGAGTCGTGGCAAATGCGCGGAAGGACCAGATCGAGGCGGTCCTGAAGCGCCCCGTCTGCGCCGAGAACGGGGCCCGGATCGCCATCAGCCGGCAGGTGGGCGGACGGTGGCGGCTCATCGGGATGGGAGTGCTGGGCGAGTGAAGGTCCTCCTCGACACCAATGCCTTCCTCCTCCCGGTCCAGTTCGGGATCGACCTGGTCCGGGAGCTCGAAGGGATCTTCGGCGCCTGCGAGTTCCTCACCCTCGAGGAGGTCCTCCGGGAGCTCCGGGGCATCGGGTCGGGCCGGGGCCGGGACGCGGCCGCCGCCCGGGTAGGGCTCGGCCTCGCCGGGCGCTGCAGGGTCCTCCCTGCCCCGGAGCCCTCGGGCGACGTGGACCGGGACGTGATCCGGGCG
This sequence comes from Methanomicrobiales archaeon, assembly GCA_035542115.1. Lineage (GTDB taxonomy): Archaea > Halobacteriota > Methanomicrobia > Methanomicrobiales > JACTUA01 > JACTUA01. Next base: position 48,058 of record DATKMC010000024.1, read on the forward strand.
GCGGAGCTGGAGGAGTGCATCGTCGTGACGAACGATCTCGCCGTGAAGCGGGCCCTCCTCGACAGGGGGCTCGGCGTGGTGACCATGAGGGGCCGGCAGCGGCTCGAGTTCATCCGTGGGTAAGGTGACAGCATGTATTTCAGAATGAAGCTCGTGGACAAGGTCAGGGTTCCCCCGAACAGGCTGGGGGAGCCCCTCATCACGGTGGTGTTAAACGTGCTCCAGCAGCAGCTGGAGGGGGCCATCGACCGGGAGATCGGGATCTTCATCGCCGTGACGAAGGCCCTCGACATCGGGGAAGGGGAGCTCATCCCCGGCGACGGCGCCGTGTACTACGACGTGACCTTCGAGGCCCTCGTCCTCCGGCTCGCCCTCCAGGAGGTCATCGAGGGGGACGTGGTGGAGACCACCACCTTCGGGTGCTTCGTCTCCCTCGGCCCCATCGATGCCATGCTCCACGTGAGCCAGATCTCCGACGACTTCATCAACTACGACGAGAAGAACGGCCGGCTCATCTGCCAGGAGTCGAAAAGGTTCATCGGCGTCGGGGACGCCATCCGCGCGAGGGTGGTCACCCTCTCCCTGAACGAGCGGGAGCCCCGGGAATCGAAGATCGGGCTCACCATGCGGCAGGCAGGCCTCGGGACCCAGCGCTGGCTCGCCGAGGACCTGGAAAAGGAGCAGGAGAAGGTGAAGAGCCGTGGTGGTGCGTAAGAAGCAGGCCAACGTCTGCCGGCAGTGCCACCGGGTGGTGGAGGGGGAGGCCTGCGCCGTCTGCGGCTCCCCGATGCTCACCCAGGACTGGGCAGGCTACCTTGTCATCATCGACCCGGAGCACTCCGAGATGGCGAGACGCCTGAACATCAAGCTCCCGGGTCGCTACGCCCTGAAGGTCCGCTGATGCACCGGCGGCTCCCCGAGGCCGAGCGGGAATCCCTCAGGAAACCCTTCGGGGAGGTCTTCCCCGGCATCCGGGCGCTCCTCCCGCGCATCCACGGGCGCACGGTCTACGCCGTGGGGGACGTGGTCACCCACAACCTCCTCAGGGAGGGGGTCACCCCCCGGGTCGCCATCATTGACGGACATACCATGCGGGCACCCTGCACCCGGATCCCCGATCTCCCCCTCCGCCGGATCACGGCGAAGAATCCCCCGGGCACCATCTCCGACGACCTTGTCCGCGCCATCCGCGATGCCCTCTCCCATCCCCCGGCCGTCATCTTCGTGGAGGGGGAGGAGGACCTCGCCGTCCTCCCCCTCGTCCTCGCCGCCCCCGCCGGCTCGGTGGTCCTCTACGGGCAGCCGGGGCAGGGCGTGGTCCTCCGGGAGGTGGACCGGGAGGCGAAGGCCCTCGCCGCTGCCTTCGTCGAACGGTTCGTGCACGAGGAGAACACGGGGCAGGGCGGGACGGGCACCACCCTTTAAATAAACGGGGAGCCAATGTATGGAGGATACCGATGATCCCAACGGCTGATCTGAAGATAACGGGTGACAGGAGGAACGAGCTCCTAAGGCGGAGGGAGCTCTCCTTTACCCTCGGGTACACCGGGAGTACCCCCTCCCGAAGCGAGGTGATGGGCAAGGTCTGCGCCATCCTGAACCTCGACGAGAAGAAGGTGGTGCTGGACTCGGTGAAGACCCGGTTCGGCGAGAGGACCATGAAGGGCTCCGCCAGGGTCTACGACGACGAGGCGATGCTCAGGAAGACCGAGCGGGGGTACCTCATGGAGCGGGGCAGGCCGAAGGCGAAGGAAGGCGCCGAGGCCGAGGCCCCGAAGCCTGCTGCCCCCGCTGCAAAGGAGGCCCCGAAGGAATCTCAGAAGGCCGCCCCGAAGGAACAGGCGAAGGAGGCCTGATCCGGCATGGCAGCCAAGCGCTCGAGCTATTACACCCTCCAGGACGGGAAGGCCGTCCCCATGAGGAGGCACTGCCCCCGGTGCGGGCCCGGCGTGCTCCTCGCCGAGCACAAGGACCGGGTGTCCTGCGGCAGGTGCGGGTACACCGAGTTCAAGAAGAAGGAATAGGACCCAGACAGAGCATATATCGATGCAGAAAGGCCCGGTGCTGGGGATCGAGGGCACGGCCTGGAACCTCTCTGCCTCGGTCTTTGACGACGACCTCGTCACCCTTTTTTCCCATGCCTACAGGCCCCCCCGGGGCGGGATCCACCCGAGAGAGGCCGCCCAGCACCATGCCCAGGTGATGAAGGAGGTCATCACCCGGGCCCTGAAGGGTGCTCCCCCTGTCACCGGGGTTGCCTTCTCGCAGGGACCTGGCCTCGGCCCCTGCCTCCGGACCACCGCCACCGCCGCCCGGGCCCTCGCCCTTGGCTGGGGCGTCCCCCTCGTTGGCGTGAACCACTGCATCGCCCACATCGAGATCGGCCGGTTCTCCACGGGGTTCGAGGATCCCATCGTCCTCTACGTGAGCGGGGCGAACACCCAGGTCCTCGGGTTCCTGAACCATCGGTACCGTATCTTCGGCGAGACCCTGGACATCGGCCTCGGGAATGCGCTCGACAAGTTCGCCCGGAGCCGTGGACTCACCCACCCCGGCGGGCCGGCCATCGAGGCCCTCGCGGCACGGGGGGAGCCCGCCGCGCTCCCCTACACGGTGAAGGGGATGGACCTCGCCTTCTCGGGGATCGTCTCGGCTGCGAAGGAGGCAAAGGCGCCCCTCGAGGACGTCTGCGCCGGCCTCCAGGAGACCGCCTTTGCCATGTGTGTCGAGGTGACCGAGCGGGCCCTCGCCCATGCCGGGAAGGAGGAGGTCATCCTCGTCGGGGGGGTGGGAGCGAACCGGCGGCTCCAGGAGATGGTCCGGGTCATGTGCGAGGACCGGGGCGCCCGGTTTGCCGTGCCGGAGCCGAAGTACATGGGGGACAACGGAGCGATGATCGCCCACACAGGGAGGCTCATGCTCGCCTCTGGCCGGTCGCTCCCCGTGGAGGAGTCGAAGATCCTCCCCGGTTATCGCGCCGACGAGGTGGAGGTGACCTGGAGGGCCCCGGGCGAGGGGATGGTCATCCGGCACAACCTCCGGCCGGACGGGACCGAGGAGGCACGGGGTGCCGAGGCGGTGTTGACCATCGGGAAGGACATGGTGACCAAGCAGCGGCTCTCCAAGCGTTACCGGGTCAGGTCCCTCGATGCCCGGCTCATCGCCGAGCGGACCCGGGCAGAGGCCCGGATCATCTCCCTCGCGAGGCGGAGCGGGGTGCCGACCCCGATCATCCGGGATGTGACGGGAGACACCCTCGTCATGGAACGGGTGGTGGGCCCGCTCCTCAAGGAGGTGCTCGCCACAGCAAACGTGCACGAGGCAGGGAGGATGGTGGGGAAGCTCCATGCCGCGGGGATCATCCACGGGGACCTCACCACGAGCAACATCATCGTGCGCGGCGGCACCTGCGTCCTCATCGACTTCGGCCTCTCCCTCGTTTCCTCGGAGATCGAGAACCGGGGGGTGGACCTCCACGTCTTCTTCCAGACTCTCGGGAGCACCACGGCAGACCACCGGCCGCTCCAGGAGGCCTTCACCGACGGGTACGCCGCGGAGTTCCCGGGGTATGCGGAGGTCCTCGCCCGGGAGCAGGAGATCGAGCACCGGGGGAGGTACCTGTGACCCCGAGGCTCGCGGTGGTCACCTCGAACTCCCATAAAGCGAAGGAGGTCGCTGCCTTCTTCGACGGGGAGCTGGAGGTCGAGCACGTTCCCCTCGAATGCCCCGAGTTCAGGGACGTTGACGTGGGCGAGATCGCCCGGGGGAAAGCGCAGTTCGCCTGGGATCAGCTTGCGCGCCCCCTCATCGTGGACGACACGGCGTTTGCGGTGAGGGCTCTGAAGGGATTCCCGGGGCCCTATGCCGCGTACGTCCTCGACACCCTCGGGTACCAGGGCATCCTCCGGCTCCTCGAGGGGGTGGAGGATCGGGAGGCATACTTCGAGACCGCCATCGCCTACGCCGACAGGGAGGGAATCCGGGTCTTCCGGGGCAGGATCGACGGGGTCATCATCCGCTCGCCCCACGGCAGGGAGGGATTCGGCTATGACCCCATTTTCGAGCTGGACGGGAAGACCCTCGCCGAGCTCTCCCTTGAGGAGAAGAGCCGGATCTCCCACCGTGCGAAGGCGCTCGCGGCCTTGGCGGAGTGGTGGCGGAAGGAACACCGCCGGTAAATCACTGCTCCCGGCAGGATCCTCCTCAAGCCCCCGGTTTCACTTTTCAGGGACACCGCAAATATTTATCACCTGCCGGCCGGATTCCGGTGAATCATGGGAAGGATCGTGACCTTCACCCACATGTCGGTGGACGGGTATTTTGCCGGTCCGGCCGGAGAGATCGACTGGTTCAGCCACGAGGATGAGGAGGACCGGCAGTTCTCGGCTGAGGTGTCGCGGGGGTCCGGCACCCTGATCTTCGGCCGCACGACCTACGATCTGATGGCCGGCTACTGGACGACCCCGGAGGCCGCACGGGCCAATCCCGACGTGGCGGAGGTCATGAACAACACCCCGAAGATCGTGTTTTCGACGACCCTGAAACCATCGCAGGGCCGCCCCCTCTGGAAGAATACCCGGGTGATACCGGAGATACGGCGGGAGGAGATCCGGGGGATGAAGAGGGATGCCGCGGGAGACTTCGCGATCCTCGGGAGCGGCTCCATCGTCCAGGAGTTCGCCCGGCTCGGCCTCATCGACGAGTTCCAGGTCATGGTCAACCCGGTCATCCTCGGCGAGGGGAAATACCTGTTCCGGGACGTGGGCCGGCTGAACCTGAAACTTGTCGAGAACCGGACCTTCAGGAACGGGAGGGTGTTCCTCAGGTACGGGGTTGGGTGAACTCTCATAAAATAAGGGCGTACCTGGCGATACTCCTAGGGGGTCCACCCCGTTGCGATAGTGGCCGAGCTATGTGGCATTCCGGGAACCTTCCTCTCATTATCTCCCACGAACCACTGTACCGGAGATCCTGGACACCTCCGGGGGGGGGATGGCCGCGATGGGAGGGAGGGTTCATCAGAACCCGACCTGGAGCGACGAAGTCGCGAGTCGGGCAGAGCCCCCCCAAGAGTACGACAAAGAAGACGGGGAATCCCGGATACCTCACGCATCGGATCATAGAGTACTCCATCAGCCCCACTCAAAATCCGGCATAATCCTTATGACCGCCGGCTTCCTTTAATTACAGGCTGAACGAGGAAGGTCAAGAGTCATGGCACGGTTTCCTGAAGCAGAGGCACGCCTCCTGAATGTAAAGATCTGCATGCGCTGCAATGCGAGAAACGCCCTCCGCGCCACCCACTGCCGCAAGTGCAACTACACGCACCTGCGCCCGAAGAACAAGGAACGGAAGGATTGAACAATACCCTTATTCTCGAATTTTTTTCCTTTCTTTTTACCTTCGAACTCTGGTTCCTTCTTCCTCTTCGGAACTGGTTCATTGCCAACTGGACGCTCCTGAGGAGGGAGGTTTCATCAGAAACCGACCTCGAGCGACGAAGTCGCGAGTTCGCCGTGGGTCGTCGCACCCTGATGGGTGCTCCATCCTCGGGGATAAGCATCCCCTCGGACATCCCCACCGCTGTGGCGTCCCCCTTGTCAGGATAGGCCTGTCCTGTATGGAACGGGGGCCCTTCCCTGGAATCCCCTGTCAGAGACTCCCAAAACCTCCGATCACAGGTCCCCAAACAATGGGGGGATGGCCGCGCCGGGGGAGGGAGGTTTCATCA
>DATKMC010000025.1:0-14951 GCA_035542115.1 Methanomicrobiales archaeon
CGTCGCCTATGCCGAGCTCGTGAACATCGTGCTTGCCGACGGCACCATAAAAAGGGGCCAGGTGCTTGACACGAGCGACGAAATCGTCGTCGTCCAGGTGTTCGAGACCACCGCCGGGATCGGCCGGGACAGCGGCATCCGGTTCACCGGTGAGACCATCAAGATGCCCGTGGGAAAGGGGATGCTCGGCAGGATCCTCTCGGGAGGCGGGAAGCCTATCGACGGCGGTCCGGAGATCGTTCCCGAGAAGCGCCTGGACATCACCGGCGCGGCCATCAACCCCTATGCCCGGCACTCCCCCGAGGAGTTCATCCAGACGGGTATCTCCACCATCGACGGGATGAATACCCTGGTCCGGGGCCAGAAGCTCCCGATCTTCTCCGGCGCGGGCCTCCCCCACAACGACATCGCCCTGCAGATCGCCCGGCAGGCCAAGGTGCTCGGCTCCAAGGAGCCCTTTGCCGTGGTCTTCGCCGCCATGGGGATCACGAAGGAGGAGGCCAACCACTTCATGGCCGACTTCGAGCGGACCGGTGCCCTGGAGCGTGCCGTGGTCTTCCTGAACCTCGCCGATGATCCGGCCGTGGAGCGGATCATCACCCCGCGGCTCGCCCTCACCACCGCCGAGTACCTCGCGTTTACGCTCTCCATGCACGTGCTCGTCATCCTCACGGACATGACGAACTACTGCGAGGCCCTCCGGCAGATCGGGGCGGCCCGCGAAGAGGTGCCCGGCCGGCGCGGGTATCCCGGCTACATGTACACCGACCTCGCTTCCATCTACGAGCGTGCGGGGCTCATCCACGGCGTGAAGGGTTCCATCACCCAGTTCCCCATCCTCACCATGCCGGGCGATGACATCACCCATCCCATCCCCGATCTCTCGGGCTACATCACCGAGGGCCAGCTCGTCATCTCCCGGGAGCTCCACCGGAAGGGCATCTACCCGCCCATCAACGTCCTTCCCTCCCTCTCCCGGCTCATGAACCTGGGGATCGGCTCCGGCCACACGAGGGAGGACCACAAGAAGGTCTCGGACCAGTGTTACGCGGCCTATGCCGAGGGGAACGACCTCCGGGGCCTCGTGGCAATCGTCGGGAAGGAAGCCCTCTCCGAGAGGGACAGGCTCTTCCTCGAGTTCGCCGACCAGTTCGAGGACCGGTTCGTCCGGCAGGGTGCAGGCGAGGACCGTTCCATCATCCAGACCCTGGACCTCGCCTGGGAGCTCCTCTCGATGCTGCCCGTCGAGCAGCTCGTCCGGATCGACCGGCCGCTCATCGAGAAGTACCACCCGAAGTTCCGGGGAGCCAAGAAGGAGGCGCCGGCCCAAGCGGCGCCCCAGGGGTAACCCCCCATGGCCATCCGGGACGTCAAGCCTACCCGTTCCGAGCTCATCGGGCTGAAGAGGAAGATCATCCTGTCGGAGAAGGGGTATAACATCCTGAAGATGAAGCGGGACGGGCTCATCCTCGAGTTCTTCAACGTCCTCGAAAGGGCAAAGACTACCCAGGAGGAGCTTCAGGACAAGTACCGGAAGGCCGCGAGGATGAGCGACCTCGCGAACACCGTCGAGGGGTCCATCAGCCTGAAGGCCGCCGCCTTCTCGGTGAAGGAGACCCCCTCCATCACGCTTATACCGAAGAACGTCATGGGGGTCGTCGTGCCCAAGATCGAGGCCTCGAAGGTGAGGAAGGGCCTCTTCGACCGGGGCTATGGTCTCCTCGCCACCTCCTCGGTCATGGATGAGACGGCCACGGCCTACGAGGAGCTCGTGGATGCCATCGTCCGCTCCGCGGAGATCGAGACCACCATGAAGCGGCTCCTCGACGAGATCGAATCCACGAAGCGCCGGGTGAACGCCCTCGAGTTCAAGGTCATCCCCGAGCTTACCGCGGCCCGGGACTTCATCAAGATGCGCCTCGACGAGATGGAGCGCGAGGAGCTCTTCCGGCTCAAGAAGATCAAGGCGGCCCACAAGTGAGGAGTGACATGCCATGACCGGATCCATCGGAACCCTTGACGAGGTGCGATGGGCCGGAAAAACGGTCCTCCTCCGCCTCGACTTAAACTCTCCCATCGACCCCTTCTCGAAGGAGATCCTCGACGACAAGCGCTTCCGGGAGCACCTCCCCACCATCGAGCGCCTCATTGACGCGAAACTCGTCATCATCACCCACCAGTCCCGGCCGGGGAAGAAGGACTTCACCACGCTTTCGGCCCATGCAGAGAGGCTGGGCCGGCTCCTACGGCGCCCGGTCCGGTACCTCGATGACATCATCGGGGCCCGGGCCCGGGATGCGGTGAAGGGTCTCTCGGGTGGCGACATCCTCATGCTGGAGAACGTCCGGTTCTCGGCGGAGGAGAACCTGAAGATGAAGCCCGAGGAGGCGGCAAAGACCCTCCTCGTGCAGGGGCTCGCCTCCATGGGGGACCTCTTCGTGAACGATGCCTTCGGGACGGCGCACCGGTCCCAGCCCACCATGGTCGGGCTTCCCCTCGCCCTGCGGTCGGTGGCCGGCCTCCTCATGGAGAGGGAGGTCGCCATGCTCTCCCGGGCCCTCACAGGGACCCAGCGGCCCGTGACCGCGGTGATGGGGGGGACCAAGGTGGACGACTCCATCGCGGTGATGGCCCACATGCTCGACCACGGGATAGCCGATGCCGCCATCGTGACCGGTGTCGTCGCAAACGTCTTCCTCATCGCCCAGGGGCATGACATCGGCGAGCCCTCCACCCAGCTCATCCGGAAGCTCGAGTACCTGAAGGAGATCGAGCTCGCCCGGGAGCTCCTGGAACGCCACCGCGACAGGATCCTCGTGCCCGACTGGGTCGCCGTGCGAAAGGACGGGGAGCGGGCCGAGTTCCCCGTGGATGCCATCCCGGGGGACACCCCGGTCCTGGATATCGGGGTGGACAGCATCGAGGAGATGGCCGACCGGATCCGAAAGTCGGGGACGGTCATCTTCAACGGCCCGGCAGGGGTCTTCGAGGAGGAGGCCTTCGCCCTCGGGACCGTCGAGCTCCTGAACGCTGCCGCCCGGGTGCCCTTCTCGGTCATCGGCGGCGGTCACACCGGCGCCATGGTGGAGAAGCTCGGCCTCGGGGGGAAGATCACCCATGTCTCCACGGGCGGCGGTGCCTGCCTCGAGTTCCTCACGGGGAAGAAGCTCCCCGCCGTCGCGGCACTCGAGATGTCAAAACAGAAGTTCGGGTAAGCGAGGTTTCATCAGAAACCGAGTTGGAGCGATGGAGTCGCGACGGGGGAGGTTTCATCAGAAACCGAGTTGGAGCGATGGAGTCGCGAGTTCGCTTCGCTCGCCCCCGAGAGCGTCCAGGTAATCTCCAAAATAATTAATCAGCTTGTAGCTGGATGGGAGTTGAATCAATGGGAGGCTTTTACCTTTCCGGCGAACAACCCCAGCCGGAACGGGTGGAGTTCGGCCTCGCCGATGCCTGTCTTCACCGCCGGGTCGTTCTCAAAGATCCTCTGAGCTTCTTCGGCAGAGCCGAGCCTCCAGACGATAACCCCGATGGCGCCGTCGGTGGCAGCACCGCCGAGGATGATCTTTCCCTCGTCGAAAAGTCGCCTCGTGTACGCGGCATGCTCCCCCATCGCGGCCTTCTCTTCCGGGGGCATGGTCGCGAGGAAGTCAGAACGTCCCGGCCTGAGCGTGGAGATGAAGTACAGCGGCTGGTCCATACCCCCGGGTTGCCTACGCCTGCCATAAAGGGAATGGCCGGAAATTGAAAGGCCCGGCAAGGTTTATAAGACCCGCGGGCCGGTGGATCGGCATGCACCGCAGGAAGGCCTGCAAGGCCGGAACCATCGCCGTCATCGCCGGTATCGTCATCACCTGGATCTCGGGGTTCTTCACCCCCCTCTTCCCCGAGCGGACCGTCGACGTCCTCCAGTGGGGGTCCCCCTTCCCCTACCTCCACCGGGTGGTGACCTTCCACACAGCCCCCTTCGTGGACTGGACCATGGCCTTCGTGGATTTCCTCATCTGGACCGTCATCGTCTTCGCGATCCTGTACATCGCGTGGCCGAAGGAAACGGCGGAAGGGAAAAGGGCGTGAACCGGGATCCGGGGAGAGCCCGGGTCCTCCCTCTTCAATTCTTTTTCAGGATCCACACGGCCCCGAGCCCGAGGGCAAGGACCGCGAGGGGCCCGGATCCGGACTCCGGGGTCGGGGTCTCCCCCGGGACGGCCTCCGTCGGGGTAGGGGTTACCGGGGGAGTCCCCGTGGGCACTACCGGCCGGGTGGTCATGGCGGCGGGCGGGGGCATCGCGACGACAGGGGTCGGGGTGGCCGCCGTGGACACCGTCGGCGGGCTTCCCTTCAGGTCATAGTAATACACCATGTCGGAGGCGGCGGCCATTGCCGACCCGTCGGAGGAGAGGGCGACGCCCCTCACGATGCTCCCCGTGAGGTCGGAGAAGAGGAGCTGCCCCTTCCGGTCGAAGAGATACACCGACCGGTCGGTGCTCCCCGCGGCGACGAGGGAGCCGTCCCGCGAGAGGGAGACCGCGTTCACCCAGTTCCCCAGCTGGGAGGAAAAGACCTCCTTCCCGTTCCGGTCGACGAGGACGAGCCGGCCTCCCTGGGTCCCGGCGGCCACGGAGGAGCCATCCCGGGAGATGGCATAGTCCCGGATCTGGTCCCCGGTGTAGAACTTCCAGAGGAGCTTCCCGCTCGGGTGCAGGCAGACGAGGGTGTAGTCGGAGGAGGCGATGATGTTCGAGTCGGCGGGGGAGAGCCTGATCCCGTGGATGCCCGGCGTCGTGTAGTTCCAGAGCTCGAAGCCGGTCTGGTTGTAGGCATGGATGATGTTATCCGTTCCTGCAGCGACGGTGAGGAGCCCGTTCAGGGAGATCCCCACGTACTTCACGTCCTGGTAGGTGTCGTTCCGCCACACGACGTCACCCCCCCGGGTATACACCGAGACAAGGCCCTGGGCCACCGAGGCGACATAGTTCTCATCCGGGGAAAGGGAGAGGTCGTCGATGGGGTGCAACTCGCTGTCCTGCCAGAAGACCCGCTGGGTCCGGTCCACATAGAGGAGGCCCTGGTTTGATCCGAGGACGGAATACATCCCGTCCGCCGTGATGGCCAGAGGGGAGTAGATATCGCCCCTCGACTGGGCATAGCTCCCGCCGTAGCCCCTCCAGAGCTGCGTTCCCCCCGCGTCGTAGAGGCTGAAGATGTCCCCGTCGGAAAGGACGGTCCCGCCGTCCGCCGAGATGACCACCGGTGAACCGCCCGGCGCGGTCCAGGCCGGGTCCACCGCGAGGGCGATGCCCGGGAGGATGAAGGCGGCGAGGACGAGGGTGATGGAGGATTCAGGAAACCGCATAGGCTTGACCACCTGAGGATGACCCGTTCCCCATAAATGGCTTGCCTTTCACCCGGGGTCCCGGGAGGGTCTCACCCCCCTTCCACCGGCCGGACCTCGACCCGGTAGTTCCGGCTGCACTCCCCGTCCAGGGCCATCTCGAAGGACCGGGAGTCGGCCGCGAGGAGGGTCCCCACGGCGATGGTCCTTGCGTCCCGGATGTTCCCGCTCGAGATGTCGATGAGCTGGATATGGACGAGGACATCCTTTGCATCCACGCTTCCGGCGTTGAAGACCGTGCCGTAGGCCTTCCAGTAGCAGCCGAGACCGGGGTTCCAGTGGTCCTCCACCTTGGAGACCGAGGCCGAGAGGTTGGCCGAGGGGACGACCGAGGAGGGGGCATTCGTCGTGCAGCCTGCGGCGAGGACAAGGGCGGTGGCGAGGATCACGAGGGGGAGGTTCCGGGGCATACTCCACGATAGACAGGGTGAGGAGAAAGGCTTTTTCCCGGGCGGCGCATCCTGCCACCAAAACCACGGGTGGCTCCGGGGCCCCAGGGGTCCCGGTTCCCTACAGCCTGAACCCCGGGATCCGCTCGAAGAGCGACTGGTAGAGCCGGGTGAAGGTCTCGATGTACCCGGCCGCCTTCGGGGTGGAGAGGTAGCTCGTCCTCTCCCCCTCCGTCACCGCCGACAGGTAGCCCCTGCCGGCGAGGAATTCGAGGTACTCCTGCCCCGTCTTCGAGTTCAGGTCGCACCGGTTGATGATGGCCGTGAAGGACCGGGGCGTCCTGCAGTAGACGAGGATCTCCCAGTAAATCTCGTACGGGGTCCTCCTCCCGGCCATGGTCATTCCTGCCCCCGGCCGGGGGCTGTATCGGCGTCGGGTACGCTCCCCTCCTCCAGGGACCCCTGCAGGGCTTCGCCGGCCCGGTCGGCCTCGATGATCCGCCGGTCCCATGCCCGGGCATACCGGCGGAACGCGGTTGCGGAGAGGAGCGCCACGAGCCCGATGGCCAGGTTGATCCCCGCGGCGATGCAGTAGGCAATGAAGGCGGGGAGGTAGAAGAACTCGGAGGACGAGGGCGAGTACCAGGACGAGATCCCCTGGAGGATATTGATCACTCCCAGGGCAATGTAGATCGCGCCGCCGACGATCGAGATGAGGTTCATCCTCCAGATGGTCTTCCAGTTTGCCCGGTAGTGGGCCAACATCCTGACGATGAGGCCGGTAAGGGCTTCGGCAGGAGCGGGGTCCTCCATCGCCCTGAACTCCCTGCGGATCTTCGTCACCCCTTTCAGGATCTTCGCGCTCGAGATGATCCATCGGAACCCGATTGCCGCGGCAGCCCATCCGATCAGGACCTGGACAAGGGAGAATATCCCGAGGGTCTGTGCCTCTGCCATCGCAAGCGCAGCGGTCACGATGAACTGCATTCCGAAGGCCATCGCGAGCGCCCCGAACACGAGGTTCAGGAGGCACAGGGCGAAGAATCTGTTCAGCTCATCGGAGAAGGTCTCAGGGAGGCTTTCTTTCCTGGTGTCAGGCATGTCGTGTTTCACTGGAATATCATCCGCTGACCCCTTATAAAGGAAGGCATGAACCTGGGATACGTAGCAGGATGCGGCCGGGGTCATCCCTGACGGCCCAGGCCCTCCCATGGGGGAACGGGAACCAGGGGCTCCATGAGAAAAGGTGATTGCCATGAGCCTGAGAGAGGTTGCAAAGACAGGCGAGGAGGTCAGGCGGTATGGGCGTCCCCGTAATGGTGCACGAGGTCATGGACGATGATGATCGCGATCCCCATACCAAGGGAGTTGGCGATGACCATCTGGGGGATGGCGGTAGCCACGATTTCCACCGCGAGGCTGTAGGGCTGGATCAGGAGCAGGGCCAGGCCGCCATGGAGCAGTTCGATGCCTGCGGCAAAGATCATCGACGGTATAATGCCCAGCAGTCTCTCTTTGTTGAGCACATAGACCGCGCCTCCGAGGACCCCGGCAAGCACGGTGGCCAGGGAACAGGGGACACAGCTCACCCCGCCCAGGAAGAAGCGGTGAATGCCCCCGATGAGGCCGACCGCCAGACCGACCCATGGGCCGGCGACGAGCCCGGCCACCATGGGTGCAAGGTCCCGGATATTCACGATGGCCCCGGTATTTTCGGTGATCCCGATGTACGTCCCGAAGATGGAGAACAGGCCGAAGAGCAGGGTGAACCCGGCATAATCCCTGAGGTTTGCCTTCCTGAAGATCACCCGCTGGATGGTGTCGATCTTGACGGCGATCTCCATGAAGACGAAGATGAAGATCTCCGTGCTCGAAAAGAGCGCCAGGTACTGGCCCAGGATGCTTTGCGATCCAGCCGCCGCAGCCATGGATTTTCCTCTGAACCAGTTTGGACAGGTGCGGGCTTAACGGTGCCTATACCTCCCCAATGTCCTCGTTCCACAGGTCAGGCCTGGCGGCAATGAAGTCACGCATGAGCCGTATGCACTCCTCGTCATCGAGGATGACGAGCTCCACGCCCTGTGACCGCAGGTAATCCTCCGGTCCCCGGAAGCTGGTATGTTCACCGATGACGATCCTGGGGATTTTGTAGAGGAGGGCGGCCCCGCTGCACATGTCGCACGGCGAGAGGGTTGAATAGAGGACCGCCCGCCGGTAGTCCCCCGCCTTCAGCCGTCCCGCGTTTTCCAGGCAGTCCATCTCGGCGTGCAGGACCGCGCTGTTCCTCTGAACCCTGCGGTTGCGCCCCCGGCTGACGATCTTCCCCTCGATCACGAGCACCGAGCCGATGGGGATACCCCCCTCGGCCAGCCCCTTCCTGGCTTCCCCGAGGGCAGCCTGCATGAATGGATCCACGGATTGTCCCCCCCTGACGGATTAACCGCATCAGAGATAAGAAGGAGCCGGATACAGGTGAAAAAGAGTGAATTAATCTTTTATCCACTGCACCGCGAGATCGACATCCTCTTCCTTGATGGTCTTCCGTCCGGCGTGCCGGGCAAGGCGGTCCGCCTCCTTCGCCAGGTTCGCGATATAGGTCTCGGTCTTTGCGAGGAGGGCAGCAGCCGCATCAACCCCGACCCGCTCGGCCCCGTTCTTCCTGGCAATGCGAATCACTGCTGCTATTGGTAAATCAGCCATATTGTTTCACCAGATAGAGTCTATATACGTCAATGGATAAACCCTTTTCCGTTTCCTTGAAAATACAGGTTTTCTTACCTCGACGGAGCCACCATGTTCCCCCTATCGGCAGATGGAGACGAAATCGGGGGATAAACATGGTCAGGTATCAGACGATGGGCTTCATCACCTGACCCCCCCTGGGGTTGTTCGGATCGGGCAGACCGGGCGAAACCGCCCGGCATCGGGCACCACCTCCACCATTTGATACATGATGATATCTCCGGTTTTCCGAGTAAGAGCCAACCCCCGCCATGGACCCGTGTGGGTGCCCCGATGTTCGGCAGTGCCATGAAGAAATAATAATAAGCATCCCTGAAGCTATCGTGGGGTATGGACTTCTTTGACTCGGCATACCGGGGCACACCTCCCTGGGACATCGGCCGGCCCCAGAAGGAGTTCGTCGAGCTCGTATGGAGGGGAGAGATAACCGGATCTGTCCTGGACATAGGATGCGGGACAGGGGAACATGCCCTCTTCTTTGCAGCGGAAGGGCACGAGGTGTGGGGGATCGACTCAGCCCCCCTCGCCATCGAGAAGGCAAGGGAGAAGGCTGCCAGGAGAGGACTCCCGGTGCATTTCCTAGTCCTGGACGCCCTGCACATGGCCGAGCTCATTCGGAAGTTCGATACCGGGAGAGAATTGCGAAGCAGTTCTCGGCCAGGAGAAAAACTGCCAGGTAGTTTTTCGACCGCCACCGATTCAGGGCTCTTCCATACCCTGTCCGACGAAGACCGCCCTGTCTTCGTGGAAAACCTTGCAGCCGTCCTGGCTCCGGCAGGGAAATACTTCATGCTCTGCTTCAGCGACCTCGAGCCCGGCGGATACGGCCCGAGAAGGGTATCGCAGAAGGAGATCCGGGATAGCTTCCGGGACGGGTGGTCCATCAATTACATCAGGCCGGCGGTCTTCGAGAGTCGCACCCGGGCCGAGGGCCCCCGTGCCTGGCTCTCGTCGATATCCAGGGACCCGGACAACATTTCATGATCCAGAACGGGAAGGGGGGGGCCTGAACATCGTGAGCCGGAAACAGGGCCGGGATTGACCTGAAAAGTGGTACGCCCGGATTGAAATATGCATCAACCACCGGTTCCGCCCGTTGCAATTCAATATTTTTATTACCTGTATGCGTTTAAGGTATCACACATGGCTATCTATATTTCTCTCGGGAATATGAGTCGTGATGCCTTTGAAAAAATAGACAACCTCGAGGAACGGGACAGGAAAGCAAAAAAGCTCATTGAGTCCCTCGGGGGAAAACTGATCTCCCTGCACTACACCTTCGGCAGGTACGACTTTGTGGCGATGGTCGATATGCCCTCCAAGGAGAGCCTGGTGAAGTTCCTCTCCATCCTCGGGAAGCACGGGACTGTCCGGACCGAGACCCTGGAGACCATTCCCGCCGAGATGCTCTATAAGATCGGAAAAGAAGTCTGAACCGCATACCGGAGCGGGCCAGGGCGGATCCCCTGCATCCCGCCCCCCGTCACCTCACTCCCGTCCCGGGCCTGGGCTGGCCGCCCCCACCGAAGGTCCCCGCCCCGGATCAAAGTTTCGCCTAATGGGGGATCACTACGTCCTCCCTCAGGTTCTGTTGCGTTGGCGGACTCGGACCAGATTTGGATGGAGTGTTACATGGCAGGACCTCGGAGCGACAAGGTTAATTTCATGAGAATGCATCAACCTGTAGCGACGAGCAGAATCACGGAGATGAGTGACATGGAAGGAGAAACAGCCGAGCAATGTACGAAGGATTGGCATGATTTCAAGTGCAATATGAAGGGACATATGCACTGTCACGGATGCGGAAGCGCAATTTACGGTCTGGGCTTCATGGGTGCACTCGTGTATTACCTCACCACTGCCACAAGCCTCCTGGGCGGGTTCATAGGATTCCTTAAAGCCCTCGTCTGGCCCGCTTTCCTCGTATTTGGAGTTCTTAAATTCCTTGGCATGTGAAGCGCTGAAAGGGCATCCAGTTGTTTCGTAATAAACCCGGATCATCAAATTTTCCGGCGACCGGGGGTAGCCCCAGGTCCAAAGGGAGAAGCCTCGCCCCCGACGCTGGGGGCCGCGGGTTCTGATCGGAAGCTCTATATCTTTGACTCAACGAGGAGTCAGGCATGAAACGACTTGCAGTGCTGATCATACTCCTCTTTCTCATCGCACTCCCCCTGCCGGTTCACGGGCTCGTTCCCCGGAGTGGGGGTACGGTGAGTATCGGCGAGGCGACCGACGACGATGTATTCGTTACCGGAGGCACCGTCTCGGTGAATGCCCCCGTGGGAAGCCTGGTCGCATTGGGAGGCCAGATCACCGTGAACGCGCCGGTGAAGGGCGATATTATCGCCGCCGGCGGGCAGGTCACCATCAACTCCGACGTGGGCGGGAAGGTGGTCGCCGCGGGAGGTACTGTCATCCTGAATGGAAAGGTTGGGACGAACGCGGTGCTCGCCGGCGGGAATGTGCAGCTCGGCCCCTCCTCATCCGTCGCCAGGGACGCAATGGTGTCGGGAGGGAGTGTAACCTCCGAAGGGAAGGTCACCGGTAAACTCTCGGTGAGGGCGAACAGCTTCGACAACCGGGGAACGGCCGGAACTCTGGAAGTGGAGCTCCAGAACAGGGGCCCAATGGCCGCCATCGTCTCGGTCTTCGGGATCCTCTTCACCATCGGTCTCTTCATCCTCGGCCTGATACTCATCCAGGTCGCCCCGGGCTGGTACCGTGCGGTTGAGGCCGAGCTCGTCTCCGGATGGATCGTGAAGCTGGTCACGGGTTTCGTAGGCCTCATCGTCGGGTTCATCGCGATCATCCTCCTGGCTATCACCCTCGTCGGCCTCCCTATTGCCATTTGCATCGGCCTCCTTTACTTCGGGGCACTCCTCGTCTCGACCCTCTTCACCTCCTCGTTCCTTGGGAGGAAGGTGGCGGGCCTCCTGAAACGCGAGGTGTCGGATTACATTGCCTTCACCATCGGGTTCCTTATCCTCGCCATCCTCTATCGTATACCCATCCTCGGCTTTTTCGTCACCGTCATTGCGGTGAGCCTCGGGTTCGGCGCACTCCTCTTCGCCGGATGGAAGAACCGGAACTGTGTCTATAGCTCCCCGGGCCAGCCCCCCGTTTAATATTTTTGACGACCCAACCTTGTCGCAAACGGATCAAATATAAACTCCCGGAATAGGTTGAATCGAAGAAAGGAACAGCTCAGGCGGTCAACGCCCCCCGAAACTCTCCGCCCCGGCACGAGGTGTGCCAAGCGACGCAGGCCGAAGGCCGGGCAGCTGATCAGGGGTCGAACATAGCCCCTTGGCGAGGGGGTGGAGTCGATCCCCCGCCACATGCCCTTGGCCGGCGATGAAGGGAGCATGCTCAGGCAAGAGGAGTACCCAGGATGCGGGTCCTGGTGATATCGCATTTTTTCATTCATTCGATATGAACTCCTTACAAAACCACCGGAAGGGATTTTCTCTGGAGTTGCATACAGTTCTTTCGGGAATCGCATGCCCAAGGATAAGGTCAAAGAAGGATCCTGCCGGCTTGGGGCACTGCTCCAGATGTATATCGGTCCCAAGATGTTCCAGGCTCTCGAGGGGACCGCGAGGGACCTCACTGAACCGGATGCCCGGATATCGAACGAGGCCAGGGTGATCCTGGAAAAGGCCCTCCCGGCGTTCGGGATGAGTGCACAGCTCCCCCCCATCACCACCGAACCCGCCTCCTTTGAATCGCTGAAGGAGGGGTCCCTCAAGGGTATCGGGAGCCTCATCACCCGGATCGAGCCCAAGCTGGAGGACCTCCAGGGCCCAGGGCCCGCCGTCTCGGCCTACCGGTTCAGCTGGAACGCCGCGTACTACCTGCAGATCAGGAAATACGCGCCCCATCATGAGCGAGATATCCAGGCGACCCGGAAGGCCCTCCTCGAACATGGTGCCCTGCTCGCCATCGGTAGAAACCAGGTCCAGGAATTCCTTGCCGGACCGAAGGGCAGGTGGGGGCCCACCTTCGACCTCGTCACTGCACCTCAGAAGAGGACCTTTCTCGAACGGCTGGAGCCGAAGGAACCGAAGTACCCCCTCGACGGGGAGGCAGCGGACGATCTGATCCGGCGGTGGTTAGCGGGGATGTAGGATCGGTTTTCTCGTCGCTCCGCTTAATCGGGAAGGGGCCATCACGCCGGGCGGGATCAAAGAAATCCGCAGATGGTCCTAAAATCCGGTAAAGAAATTATTCCGGTTTGCCCATGTTCTTGAAGAACTTAATCTTATTAATGAATTTCATCATGCCTTTCATTCCCTTATCGATATACACAGCGCCAAGGAGGGCCTCGAAGCAATCCGCAAGGACGGTGGTCCTGGAGCCTTCCCATATCTTCCGGGCGGTTTCGTCCTTTCCCCAGATGACGTATTTCTGCAGACCCATGGATTCCTTCGCAAACCGGTGGAGAGCTTTGTTGTTCCCGTAGAATTCCTGCAACCGGGTCAGGCTGTCCGGCGTGTAGAGATCCTTTCTTTTTCTTCCCTTCCTCTTTGAAAAGTGATCGACAATAATGAATTCGAGGATGGTATTCCCGAAGGTATCCAGCCCTTCCTGACTCCCGATGGTTTTCATTTCCGGGTACGGGGGTTGCCCGTTCAACACCGCATTCCGGGTCAGGGCACGGATGAGCAGTTCCCGGTTCTCAAACCGGTGGCCGATAAGGTCTTTCTCGATGGAACCGCATTTCTCTTTTACGAAATCTTTCCACTTGGTTTTCATCAATCCTGAATCACTTTAAAAAGGATAAAAGTTTGGGAAGTTGCAGATCTGCTCCATCCGGTTCGGGGATAGTGAATACCGATCCCGGTCCATTTCGTAATTGGAAGGCGAAAGCCTGGCAATGGATCGAGGTCCTGGCACGAGGGCCTGGCGAAGGGGTGGAGTCGATCCCCCGCACCCCATGCCCCTCGCCCGGTGGAGGGGGGGATGCGGAGGCAGCGGACGGGGACAGGATGCCAACCGAAAAGATCCTGATGTTGAACCGGCCCCGCCTCCGCATCCCGCCCACGGTCACCCGCCCCGACTTCGGGCCGAGGGGGGCCAAGACCCGGCTGTGGATCAGGAGGACCTGATCATGCCCGCGGGGGAGGGGCGCCTCAGAGGTCCGGGATCCGGCGCTGAATCTCTTCCCACTCGTTCCCGATGGCCTTTTTCGCGATTTCCTTTACCCCGGCGAAGGCAGGAGGTGGCAGCATCATCTGCCAGATCCGGACCATGTTCTCCCGGTCGTCATGCCCTATCAGGGGGAACAGCCATTTCACCACTTCGGGGTACCGGTCCTGAGGGATCTTGCCGGCCATGATCCCCACCGCCTTGCCCTGCTCAGGCTTCGGGATTTTTTCCCTAAAGATACGATAGAGGTGGGCATCCTCCTTGTCCAGGTGCATGTCGAGGTGGAACCTGAAGGCAGCCGTGGCCCGGGCGGTCTTCAGCCGGTCCCGGGCGGTATAGGCCTCGTCCAGGGTCTCGAAGGCTGCGTCCAGCCCCCGGTGGTCCCTCAGGTAAGGCTCTGACACCAGGGGCGCAACGCCGTCGATAGCAGGGAAGATAGCCTCCTCCTCCCCCTGGGCATGCCAGACGAGGATCTCGTTGAAGAACCGGAACCGCTCGACATTCGCGGGAATGACAGTCCTTCCCCTCGCCATGCCGAGGGCTGCTGCATCGATACCCTTCATGTCCTTCCTGAAGGCGTTGTGAAACGCAAGGATTGCGTCTACTGGCTGGACCATGCAACTACCTCCCCTGACTCGCCTATAAATCTTACCCGCACTTCACACATTTTGAGAACACTGAAACCGATTAAATAATACCCGCTCGATGGAACAGTGCCCGAAAGGGCGGAGGAAAAGGAGTGTATTTTGTAGCACTGGTAAAGTTCAGGAAAAAACCCACCAGGGAAGTCATTGCCCAGAACCTGAAATGGCTGGAGATGGGGGCCAAAGAGGGGGTCAAGAACCATGGTATATACTGGACCCTGGGCAGGTACGATGCCGTCGGAATCTTCGAGGCCCCGAACGAAAAGGCAGCCATGAAGCACTCAATGAGGATGGGTGACAACATAGTAACCGAAACCCTCACCGCAATTCCTGCAGAAGAGGCGAGGAAGCTCGCTGAATAATCCGGGTACCCATGAGTTGGGGGTTCCTAGTCTTACCTCAGGGGCTCAATCCCTGCTGTCCCGGCCTATCGCCCGAAGGCTCCGGTTCAGGTGACCAGGGAGCCGAGTGCGTCAGGTGCCGGGGCTGCATCCCGCCCCGTCACCCCGCCCTAGGCCGGTGATGGGTGGGCGAAGGCAGCAAAGCGGATGAGGGGGGCCGAACATACCTTTTGGGGTCAATCTTCTTTTCAGGGCAAGAAAGATAATCAGCCGGGGCGAAAATACTCATTAT
>DATKMC010000026.1:0-3426 GCA_035542115.1 Methanomicrobiales archaeon
GCGATCACGGGCACGCCGGGAAAGGCCTTCCCGAACTCCTCGCAGAAGAGGCCGTATCCCGCCCCGATATCGAGGAGGGCCGAGCCCCGGGGTATCGCACCCAGGTGTTGTGCGATGGCATTCCCAACCCGTGCCACCTTCGGCCGGATCACCTGCTCCCGCCGGGCGGCCTCGGTCTCCCGGTAGAAGCGGGTCGCCCAGAACTGCACTGACGGGGCCGATGCATAGTAGCGAGAAAAGGCATCCGGGCCGGGGCGGGGGTTCACGAACAGGGTCCCGCAGGCGGCGCACTCCTCGTAGTCGAAGAAGAACTTCCTGAACTGGAAGATGCCCTCCGCGTCGTCGCATGCGGGGCACCGGATGAAACCGAATGAGGAATCCCGGAAGTAGGTGTCGAGATCCTCCCGTGCGAGGGAGAGATAGGTATCGAACAGGTCCCGGGGGCGGATATCCTCCTCTTTCATCGGAACGCTCATAGATTATCCAGGATTTGTTCCTCGTATACCTTAATGACTTTCGCCGGCACCCCTGCAGCAAGGGAGTCCCGGGGGATATCCTTTACGACGACACTTCCCGCGGCGATAACGCTGTTCTCGCCGATGGTCACCCCCTTCAGGATCATCACGTTCATCCCGATCCAGCAGTGCTCCCCTATGGATACACCGGCATCCTCGTCCGAGCCGGGGAATTGGTCCCGCCCGCCGGGGGGCCAGGCCCGGTGAAAGTCGCTGTCAAGGATGATGACATTCGGGGCGATCTTGGTGTGGGCCCCGATCCGGATCTCCCTGCTCCGTGCGGTGATCGAGGTCCCGTTCAGCCCGACATGGTCGCCTATGACAATCCTCGACGAAGGGGAGAAGGTGCGGAACCGGGTGGGGGACCAGAGGGCCGAGGCGGTCGATCTCCAGGAGTCGCTCACAATGGAGACATGGTTCCCGATCTCGATGGTGCTTCCCGGGTAGAGGTTCAGGATGATGCACCCCCAGGTCCTCAGGTCCTTCCCGTACCTTACCCTGCTGAGCCCGAGCCGGGCGAGGTTCCAGAGGTGACAGAGCCAGAAGAGGACCTCCCGGAGGCCCCCGGATACGAGATGAACTCCCCATTGGAACTGGAGGGAAAAGGGCATCCGGAGGAAGGTCAAAGACCTTCGGGAAGGTTGCGTCAACGCGCTCTCGCCCCCATTTTTTCGTGCCAGCCGGGAACCTCGCTCCTCAACGGGCGTACCTCCTGACGAGCGGATCGTCCTTCATGGCCTGTCCGACGTACTCGAGGTCCCCGGGGGTGTCGACGCTGCAGGTCTCGTAGCCCGTGAGCACCATCCGGACCCGGTACCCGTGCTCGAGGACCCGGAGCATGTCCACCGACTCGATGATCTCGAGGGGCGTGGGCGGAAGGCGCGTGTAGGTGAACAGGAAATCCCTCCGGAAAGGCATGATGCAGACCTGCTTGTGCCCGGTCACCGGGTTCCCGTACTTCTTCTCCGAGGGAATTGCCTCCCGGGAGAAGTAAAGGGCGAACCCCTGCCGGTCGCAGACGACCTTGACCTCGTTCGGGTCATGGAAGTCCCGGGGGTCCCTGATCTCGGCCATCAGGTTCACGCACTCGAGGGCCGGGTCGGCGAGCATCGGGGCCACTGCCTGGTCGATCATCTCGGGACGGACCATGGGCTCGTCACCCTGGATGATCACCACGATGTCCCCCTCCCGGCTCTCCATGGCCTCGGCGACCCGGTCGGTGCAGCGCTCGTGGCAGGCGGCGGTCATGACGGCCTCACCGCCGAAGCCCTCCACGGCCCGCGCGATCTCATCGTCGCAGGTCGCGACATAGACCCGGTCCAGGGAGCCGCTCATGGCAGACCGCCGGTAGACATGTTCCACCATGGGGATGCCGAGGATGGGCGCAAGGGGCTTCCCCGGAAAGCGGGTCGATGCCATCCGCGCCGGGATCACGCCGACGACCTTCATCCCCCGGTCTCCTTGATGAACCGGCGGGGCCTGATCCTCCCGCCGGAAACCGTGGCGAGGTCGCGCCTGCAGGTGTCGGCGAGGAGCAGGCTGTCCAGGCTGTAGCCGATGAACCGGTACCCCTCCCGGATCTTTTTTGCGACATCGCCGGGATCGGGCTGGACCACGTGGAAGCCGGGCGCGACTCCCGGCACCTGCTTCATCAGGAGGTGGATCTGGTTCATGGCCTCGAGGAACTCCGGCCGGGTGAACTCACCGGGGTGGCCAAGGGATGCCGAGAGGTCGTAGGGGCCGACGATGAAGCCGTCAACGCCCGGGACCTTCAGGATCTCGCCGAGGTGCCTCACGGCCTCGATGTGCTCCACCTGGACGATGACGATGCTCTCCTCGTCGTTCCATTTCCGGTAGGCGTCAAAGCCGACGCCGTACCCCTGCGCCCGGCCGAGGCCGACCCCCCGGGCGCCCTCCGGCGGGTATTTGACCGAGGCAACCGCACGGAGGGCATCCTCCCGGGAGTTCACCTGGGGTACGATGACCCCGTGGGCTCCGGCGTCCATGACGCGCTTGATGAGGTTCGGGGCGTTCTCTCCGACGCGGACCAGGGGTGAGCACCCGGCGAGCTCGATGACCTGGACAAGCCCCTGGCATCCGGCGAGGGTGATGGCGCTGTGCTCCATGTCGATGGTGAGCCAGTCGAAGCCGCACCCGGCGAGGATCTCCCCGATGGCCGGGTGGCCGAGGGTGATCCAGGAGCCGAAGGTGACCTCCTTCCCATGGAGCCTCTCCTTAAGGCTCGTCATGGGCCCCACCTCCTGCGGCCTCCTGATCGAGTTCCCTCTGGACCTCCCTGAGGCAGTCCAGGATCCCTTCGCTGATATCGACGTACCGGGAAAGGTTGACCCGCACGGGGATGCCGGTCTCGAAGGAGTAGGGCGTGATGATGTAGTGCTGCTGCTGCTCGGGCGGGGCATAGTTGATCCGGATCTTCTTCCCCATGATCTCCTCCACCATGGCGAAGAAATCCCGCATCTTCATCCGCTGGTGGCCGGTGATGAGCACCGAGGTGTTGACGAACTCGTTGCTCCGGGCGATGCGCACGGTCTCCCTCGTGGCATCATGGATATGGATATATTCCCGCTCTGCTTCCGGGGAGCTCGTGTAGTCGAACTCGCCCGTGGTCAGGAGGGCCCTGCAGACGCCGTAGATGAAGTTCCAGTGGTTGGGCTCCCTGCCGTAGAGGCTCCCGTACTTGAGGACGGTGTAATCCAGGCCGAACTCCTCGCTGTACGACCTGCAGAGGGACTCCCCGGCCTTCTTCGAGATCCGGTAGAAGGACCCGCGGTTCCCGGCGGTGTAGACCGAGCTCGCGAAGAGGAACCGGCCGACCCCGGCCCTCCGTGCCGCCTCCAGGCAGGTGGCGGTCCCGACCACGTTCACCTCCATCGCCCGGACCGGGTCCCTC
>DATKMC010000027.1:0-28120 GCA_035542115.1 Methanomicrobiales archaeon
TCTTCTCGGAGTAGATGTAGTTGCAGAGTTTGCAGCGCCAGCGCCTTGGTGCTGCCTTTGCCTTCGCCCTCGGTGTAGCCCTGGCCCTGGGGGCTGCCTTACCCTTTGCTTTCAAGCTTTTCTTCACTGCCATAACAGAACATCCGGATCACGGGGAGATATTCGGCCTCGTGATACATGAGAGGATGGGGATGCATGTATTTATGGGTTATGCCGGCGATCTTCGAGGGGGTCACCCCCCCCGGCCGGTCTATCCCTCCTTTGCCCGCGAACCGGGGTATGGCCTCGTCGAGAAGGGAGGCCGGGATCTCCATCTCCGGCGGGTTGAGATTCATGGCGACATAGCCGGAGATTGCCGTCGCGATGGCGAGGATCTCCCGGTCCTTCGATGTGGCATCCGCGATCCGGTCCACCACCTCGGCGAAGTTCGCGATCCGGATCCCATAGGCGTTCTCGATGGTGATGAGGTGCGCCTCGATCCGGTCCGTTGTGTTCCTGTCAGGCTGGGTGACAGGCCCGGACCCCGGGTGCAGGTCCTCGGCCCCCGGTGGGTCCTGCCGGTGGAGTTCCGAGAGGATCCTCCGGTAAACCCCCGCCGCCTCCCTCCCGTGGCAGACGAAGACCACCCACCGGATGGACGTGGTCTCCGGGAGTGCCTCGAGAACGGCCGCCACGGCGATCCCCGCAGCCCGCCGGATGGGGAACCCGTACGCCCCGGTGCCGATGGCGGGGAAGGCGATGGAAACAAGCCCCCGCTCCCCCGCGAGCCGGAGGGAGGACCGGTAGCACTCCGCGAGGAGGTCGTCCTCGCCCTCCCCCCCGCCCCGCCAGACGGGCCCGACGGTGTGGATGACGAACCGGGCACGGAGCCCGTGCCCGCCGGTGACCTTTGCCTCCCCCGGGCGACATCCCCCGAGGGCCCGGCACTCCTCCCTGAGCCCGGGGCCCGCCGCCCGGTGGATGGCCCCGTCGGCACCACCGCCCCCGAGGAGGGTGGGATTCGCCGGGTTCACGATGGCGTCCGTGTCCTGCTCCGTGATATCCCCCTCCACGACGATGATTTCCACGGCGGGGAGGGATCCGGGACGGGGGGATGCCTCCCTCATAGCTCGAGGACCGTGCCGTCGGTGGCGACCACGAGGCCCGGGAAGCTCTCCCCTAACTCCTCCCGCACCTGCTCCCTCTCCTCCAGGGTCCGGTATGCCCAGGCATCGAAATGGGTGAGGGCGAGCCGGCGGGCTCCGGCGGCCTTCGCGAGGGTGATGGCCTTCCCCGGGTCCAGGTGCGGCCAGCCCCCGTCGTCCTGGCCGGGCCGGAGGGCCGACTCGGCGATAAGGAGGTCCGCGTCCCGGCCGAGCTCCACCACGGTGTCGCTCGGGCCGGTGTCGGTGCAGTAGGCGATGGTCAGGCCTTCGAGCTCGAACCGGTACCCTAAGCAGGGTGATGCATGGGGGAGGTACCGGCAGGTGACGGTGAAGGGGAGGTGATGGGTCCCCTCGGTGAGGTCCCGGATGGTGACCGGGAAGGGCAGGTCGCGGAGCGGCACGGTGAAGGGGGCCGCGATGAACCCCCCGAGGACCTCCGCGGTACCCGGCTGGCCCCAGATGGAGAGCCCGCCGGGGAAGTCGAACCGCCCCAGGATATGGAGGCCGGCGATGTGGTCGATGTGGAAGTGAGAGAGAAAGAGCTGGACCGGATGGTCCCGGTCCCCGAGGGGTCTCCCGATCCGCCGGATCCCATTCCCCGCGTCGAGGAAGATCCTCCACGGGCCGGCCTCGAGGAGGGTGCAGGTGGTGTTCCCCGTCTCAGTGTCGTACCAGCCGTTCGTCCCGAGGAAGGTCACGCGCATGCCGGGGTACTCGGAGACGGAACGGATAAAAGTGTGGGGTTCCCGGGCACTCCGCGAGGGATACCTTTAGGTGGATTTTTCACCAACCATAGGATGGGACGCCGCGATCAGGAAACGGCTGCGTTACCATGGTCCGGGAAGGTCCCCCGGGGTCTCCGGACCGTGCGGGAACCGTTGGAACGGGCGGGTGAACACAGGTGAACTTCGGGCTCTGGGAGATCGCGATCCTCCTCCTCGGCGCAAAGATCGGGGGGGAGCTCTTCCGCAGGCTCCGGCAGCCCACCCTCGCCGGCGAGATCCTTGCGGGGACTTTCCTCGGGGCAATCTTCGCGAACCTCCTGGGCACGCCCTTCTACGTGGACCTCGCCGGCTCCACCACCGTGCAGATCGTCGCCCAGCTCGGGATCATGTTCATGATCCTCCTTGCGATGATCGCCATCGACCTCTCCTCCATCGAGAAGGAGATCGAGAAGCTCGTCCTCGCCCAGGCGGTCTCGGCGGTCATCATCTACGCCCTCCTCATCACCCTCCTCCCGATCCTCTCCCTCACCGTGAACCAGACCCTCGTCGTCTGGGCGGCCATCTTCGGCTCCTCAACGGCCATCTCCGCCCGGACCCTCCTCTCGATAAACGGCATCTCGAGCCGCGAGGGGCAGGCGGTCATCGGTCTCCAGATCGTGAACGGGATCATCGAGCTCCTCCTCATATCCTCGGTGACGAACGTCATCCAGTACAACGAGTTCACCTGGCAGCCGGTCCTCTCCCTCGCCCTCATGATCATCGGCACCTTCGCCGTCATGAGCCGGGTCGGGTCCCGGTTCATCAACCGGCTCTTCAACGTCTTCCAGGTCCTCAGGCTCGACGAGGTCTTCATCGCCCTCACCCTCGTCCTCGCCTTCTCGGCGGGCGCCGTCACCGAGGCGGTGGGGATGACCGCGTACTTCGGGTACATGCTCGTCGGCGTCCTCGTCTCCCGGACCGAGCAGTCGAAGCAGATCTTAAAGAAGATGGGGGACCTCGGCGAGGCCTTCTTCATCCCGGTGTTCTTCGCCTCCCTCGGCCTCGCCGTTTCCCTCGCGGGGGTAGCGGGAAACCTCGTCCTCCTCGCCCTCCTCCTCGTGGCCATCACGTCCATCCGGTTCATCGCCTACACCGTGCCCACCGTCCTTCTCTCCTTCTCTCTCGTGGACGCGGTGAAGGTGGGATCGGGCCTCCTCTCCATGTCCGAGTACGGTCTCCTCATGCTCTCGGTGGGGCTCGCCGCAGGCGTGCTCGGGAACCCCCTCTACTCGGTCCTCGTCTTCGTCTTCCTCGTCGTGAACGTGGCGGCGCCGATGGTGACGGGGAGGGTGTTCCGGATCCCGTCGTACTACGGGGATCGGAAGGGAAGGTCGGAGATCAAGGGGTGGTGAGCCCCCATCTCACGAACCCCTGACGAGCCGTACGATCAGGACCAGGTAATAGAGGTACGTCGCGATCCCGACGGCGATCGAGGAACCGAGGATCGCGTCGAAATACCTCCTCCTCGCGGTTCTCTCGTCGAACAGAAAAAGTATCACCAGGCTTGACACGTAGCCTCCGAAATGGGCGATCCCGTTCGTCACCGAACCTCCCGCGTCGTTGAATATCCCTGTCATGAGGCCCATGACCATGATAAGGACGAGCATGATGGCGAGAAGCACCTGCAGGACCAGGAACCGGATCCTGTCGCCGGCGAACTCCTCGGGGTGGTCGAAGACCGGCAGCTTATCCTGCAGCGCCCAGACGACGAAGATGAACATCGCGTAGGCGAGGAGCGCCCCGACGACGGCGGAGAAGCCCTGCCCGGTGGTGGTCCTCCCCAGGAAGCCCCAGAAGAGGATGGTGAGGACCGAACTCACGATGGGGACGGCCAGGAACGCCCAGCCGGCCATGATCCGGAACCGGCGCCGGTTATCCTCGAACGCGAAGATCATCGCGAGAACGACGAAATAGAAGGCGAGGTTCCACAGCAGGTGGGGGAAGAGCTGGGAGTGGGTGTAGGAGCTGAGGAAGATGGTTTGGACCATCTGGAGATGGGCGGTGTTGAGGACGAAATACGTGTCCCGGATTTCCTGCGGGAGGGCGTAGATGATGAGGAGAATTGCCGGGATGACGACCCAGAAGAGGAGCCAGTCGGCGGAGCTCCACCTGCGGAGATTGGAGGTGACCCGGTCGAACGCGGTGCGGAACTGACCGGGCATCACCCACTCAGCCATAGAAGTGGCGTAATCCAAAAGCGGATAAAGGTGACGATCAGAACAAATCCTGGTATTACGTATCCTGTCTATCGGAAAAATCCGCGATAATTAGGAGGTGGTCGCTCAGTTTGTCGGAAAATATGGTGGACTGGCCAACTCTGCATGACTTTATTCGTGAATATATATTATTCGAAATGAATAAATGATCCAGCTGGTGGATAGCCTGGCCTTTGGAATGTCGAAAAGTAGGAGTTATTTTTCCCGTATACTCCCGAAGACATTCGGTGAATCTAAGATCTTTCATTCTATCGAGAAACTCCCTGTTCCCGGAGCTACGGATTCCGAATTTTAATTGATGGGAGTCCTGCCATTCACCATCAAAAGTTTCCGAACTATTAAAATCCCCACCGACTATCCAAGATCCATCCATCCCCTTCGTGTCCTTTAAAGCAGACCAAAGAATTTCAGTTACATAGATATGGGGATTATCTCGTAGTTTGACTTAGGAAAAATCAATTTCATTCAATTTATCAGGATTTACTGGCCAGGCGGGGCTATAAACAGATATTACGTTAAAGGTTTCATTATTTGGCAGTTGAATCCGATATGGTACGATATTTCCTCTGAAGAATTCGATTTGTTTATTCACCCAGTCATATCTGGACTTCAGGGAAATTTTTTCTATTACCTCCCCTTTTGTAAGGATCGCCGTCGAAAATCTTTGAGGTTTCGCGGTTTTATTGATAGCTCTCTCAGAAATAACCCTGAATTGCTCTTCGATTATTTCCGGTATCCCCCCCAATCTCCTGAAGAAGCAGCAGATCGGGATTCAAATGCAATATTAGCCGCCAAATCGGACTATTATGTGTTGCCTGATGAAGATTCCATGTTATCACTCTCATAAACAATGCATGGTATTGGTATAGAAGAAGGTTCCCAGACTCAACACATCCCGTCAGAACCACGGGACGTTTCCGAACTTCTTTATATGACTCTACGAGTACCGCCCCGTCCCCGTCGTGAGGAACCCCTCGCCCGCCACCCATCCCTGCCGGGGGTCATCCACCGTCGCGATGACGGTCTCGTCACAGGAATTGCCCGACCACCCGCCCATCCACCACTGGTTGGTCCCTCCGGCGGAGATGGAAAGGGTGAGGTTCCCCTCGCCGGATGAGCAGGACACAGAGACCGGAACAGAGAACCGGTAACACTGCCCTGTATCGGATGGCCCCCGGCAGCGTGCTGCAATGTAAGACTCCGGAGGGGCGAGCAGGGGTTCGCGGCCGAACGGGTCCCGGGTATCGATGGGCTCAGGCACTGTCAGTGACACCCCGAACCCGATGGGTATCAGCACCGGCGTTTCTTCGGACCAGGCCGTCGCGGCGGGTGCCGGGGTCAACGACTGGGTGCTCCCCGGTTCGATGGGGATGGGGTAGCCGTGGTATTCGGCGACGATCGCAGGGGCGGAGATCCTCAGCATCGGGGTGCCGTTCACCGGTTCGAGGGAGAGCATCCAGCCCGGTGGGACGTTGTACCCTTCTCCACGGACGAGGGCATCTCCCGGGGGAGAGTTGTTCCTGATGGAAGGTACAGGGAGGAGCAGGGTACAGTTCGCAAGGAGAGCCGGAGCCGAGATCGAGACATCGTAGTGGTATCGGTGATATTCGCTCTGCTTCCTGATCGTCGTGGCCTGCCAGAAGAATACGGCGAGCAGCAGGGCAAAAAGGATTACCACGACGAGAACGGCGAGGAGTCCGAGGGGTTTCCACCTGATCTGCATCCCTCACCCCCTCCCCATGACCCGCCGGATCCACGGGTATGCCACCTCGACGGCGCCCTGCGGGCAGAGCTCCTGGCAGCAGTAGCACCGGATGCAGTGCCGGTACCGGATGGAGGGGACCTGCCCCTTCGCCCACCGGATGGCCCCCGGCGGGCATCCCTCTGCGCACTTCCCGCAGGAGATGCATCTGCCGGGCCGAACCTCCGGCCGGGCCCCGACGAGGTACCCGACGGCCGAGACGAGGGCGGGCGGGAGCCGTGCGACGAGCATCGTCCCCGGCCTCTCAAAGTTGCTGATCCGGACGTCCTCGAGGGCTTCCCCGAGGACCTCCACGTCGCCGGGGTCCTTCGGCCCGATGCCCCGTTCCCCCGCCTTGCGGACGGTGGGGATGGAGGCAGGGTCGAACCCGACGACCGAGCAGGCAACGTAGTCGAGGGCCGGGCACGACTCGCTCGCGAGGACGAGGCCGATCTCCCGGGGTGTCCCGTTCGACGGGCCCTGCCCCTCCATCCCCACGACGGCGTCCATGACGGCGAGGGTCGGCGGGAGGGCCGAGTGGAGGTCGAGGAGGAGGTCGGAGAAGGTTTCGGCATCGGTCCCGGTATGGAGGTGGTACTCAGCCTTCCTCAGGCCGGGGATATACCCGTACAGGATCTTCACGGCGCCGGTGTAGTAGGTGAGCTGGTGGGTCTTCAGCTTGGGGAGCACGATGACCCGGTCGGCATCCGTGACGGCCTTTGCGACGGTGAACTTCCGAAAGGACTTCCCCTGGAGGGCCTGCACCTCGACCTTTTCATCGTCGAAGGAGACCAGCTCGCAGCCGGTCGCCTCCGCGACCCCCTGCATCCCCGTCCGGCGGAGGAGCCGCCCGTAGGACTGGCCCGTGTTCCGCCCGCCGGGTGAGTCCCCGAGGACCGGCTCGGCGCCGGCCCGCTGGACCGCCTCGACGACGGCCTGCGCCACGGCGGGGTGGGTGGTCACCGCCGCCCCGGGGGGCCGGGAGGAGAGGAGGTTCGGCTTCACGAGGACCCGCTGGCCTTTTCCCATGAACTTCCCCATCCCGCCAAGGGGTTCGAGGGACGCCGCGATCGCCGCCCGGACCGCATCCGGGTCATAGGTCCGGCACCGTGCTATGGTCACCCGGTATGCCATACTCATGCCCCTTCATCCGGCGGGCACTCCTTCTCCCGTTCCCTGAACTTCACCTTCATCGCGAGGATCGCCGCGACAAGGCAGGTAGTGATGAAGTTCGCCGCGATGATGGGTGCGGAGCCGACCTGCACCCCGTAGAAAGTCCAGAGGGCGAGACCGGCAAGGAAGGCGAGGAGCATGGCAACGGAGAGGTCCCGCGCCGACCGGGTCCTCGCGGTCTTTACCACCTGGGGGAGGAAGGAGGCGGTGGTGAGCCCGCCGGCGAGGAATCCGATGAGGGTGGTCGTGTCCATATCTGGTCCCTGGGAAAAGGTGAGATCCCGGGTTAGAAATGGGATGGGCGGGGCATGAAGGTGAGCCTGTCTAGAGGAGGGGCTCGGGCCCGGTCCCTGCCACGGGGAGCCGGTCGAATTTCACCACGACCGGCGCCATCGACTCCCGCACCTTTGCAAGGATGATCTCCTTCCCCGCTCGGGTGAACCCGAAGACCGGGATACCCGTCCCCGCCTGGATGAGGGCGGATCCTGCAAGCTCCCGCAGGTGGCGCGAGGCGCATACGGTCACCAGGTCTGCGGCGGAGACGAGCTCCTCTGCCTCCTCACGGGAGAGGCCCGTCGTGTGGACGGCCACGATAACGGCGTCGGGGTACAGGCGCCTTACCTCTCGCGCAACGCCCGGGTCGGTGACGGTCACCGCGACCTTCCGGTACCCGAGGTCGTACGCGGCACCGGCACCCCGCACCTGGTCGATGGAGGCATTCCCGGGGTCGACGACATATCCGCCGGCCGTCCTTATCCGGTCGATCACCGCGGGGATGGGGCAGGTGGAGACAAGGCCCGACATCCTCCCCCCTATCCCCTGGATGAGGGGGGCGGTGGGGGCGATGACCGTGCCCGCGCCGTCGCAGGCGAGGACCGCGGCGTCGATGAGGCCGGCCCGGAGGGCGGCGGAGAGGAGCTCCGAGGCCCCGAACCCGACGAAGTCCCGGGTATCCGTGACCTCCCGCCGGTCCGTGCACATGCCAAAGGCCCTGATCCGGTTCTCGATGTTCGCCCGGATCGCCTCCGGTGTAAAATCCGTGACCGGCAGGGCGAACCGCCTAGCGAGGGGGCACTCGGCGATGCAGGGGCTCCCTACCCCGGCAACGACCCCGTCCCGGATGACCACCCGGGTCCTCCCGATTGCCTCGATGATATGCTCGTCCTTCCCCGCCGTGTCCCGTGCCTGCTCCGTCTCCTTCCGTGGCATGCAGATCCCGGGAGCAGGTTGGTGCCGGAGGGGAATGAACCTGATGGTAGCCGGCCATGGTGCCGGCAGGATAGGCACTGGTTCTTTGCATTCCTTCAATACCTTCCCATGCAGACTCTCAGTAAGAGGCAGCTGCCTTGGCCGGGACGAGGTACTGGGAGATCGATGCCCTCCGGGGGACCGCGGTGGTCATGATGGTGGTCTTCCACACGGTCTTCATCCTCGACTTCTTCGGTGTGAGGACCGCGGAGCTGGCGGCCGGCCCCTGGCGGTTCTTCGCCCTCGCAACGGCGACCCTCTTCATCGGGGTCGCGGGGGTCTCCCTCTCGGTTTCGTCGGCGCGGGCGGCACGGCGCCTCGACCGGCGGGGGGTTGCCCTGAAGAACCTGAGGAGGGGCGCAGAGCTCTTCCTTGTCGGCATGGGCATCTCCCTTGTCACCTGGCTCCTCCTCCCCGGCGAGTTCATCCTCTTCGGGGTGCTCCACTGCATCGGCCTCTCCATCGTCCTCTCCCCCCTCTTCCTCGGGCTCGGGAGGAGGAACTTCATCCCCGGGGCCATCCTCCTCCTCCTCGCGCCCCTCGTCGGCCGGATCGGGGGGCCCCTCGCCTTCGCCTGGCTGGGCATCCACCCCGGGGACTTCGCGAGCCTCGATTACGTGCCCCTCGTCCCCTGGCTCGGGGTCTTCCTCGTGGGGATGGGCCTCGGGGCCGCCCTCTACCCCGGCGGCCTGCGGGGCTTCCCCGCGCGGGAGGGGGAACAGCCGGCCCTTGGGCCCGTCACCTTCCTCGGGAGGCACTCCCTCCCCATCTACCTCGTCCATGTCCCGGTCATCCTCCTCGCCCTCGCCCTCCTCGTGCCCGGCTTCACCGCCCGGCTCCTCGCCCTCTTCATCCCGTGACCCGGGTGCGGCCCCGGAAGGATAAAAACGGATGGGGGGGAATTACTAATGGTGCAGCTCCGAAGCCGGGGGAGCATGGGGATGCGTGTTCCCCTTCTCCTCGCCCTCGCCCTCCTCGTCACCCTCCTGGCCATCCCCGTCTCCGCGGAGACTGCAGGCCCCGGTTCCCCCGTGGCCTGGTACTTCACCGGGAACGGGTGCCCCCACTGCGCGAAGGTGAACCCGGTCCTCTTCGGGGAGTGGCTCGGTGAATACCCCGGCCTCGTGGTGGTGGAGTACGAGGTCTACGGATCGCCGGAGAATGCCGCGGTCATGGCAGGGATGAACCGGGACTATGGGATCGGCCTCGGCATCCCCGTCCTCTTCTTTTCCCGGAACTCGAGCTTCGCCGGTGACACCCGCATCCTCTCGGGGGTGCCGGGGTTCCTGAACGAGACCTTCGCAGGGCAGGCACCCCCGTCGGGGCTCACCCCCCTCGGATCCCTGGATATCGGGAGGCTCCCCGGTTACCCCCGGGTCTGGAAGGACGACCGGGTCCTCGTCAGGGAGGGGGCCGGTGGTGATACGGCAGTCCTCCGGGCCATCCTCTCGGGGGGCGATCCGGCGGCCGTCATCCCCGGCGGGGCATACCAGGACCTCGGGCCGCAGGAGATCGACCACGGGGACCTGAAGCTCCTGTATGAGCATACCCTCCGGGTGGACGGCTGGCTCTTCGCGTGGAACGGCGAGGCGGGAACCGGTCTCACCCCGACAGCCACGGGTACTCCGGAACCGACCACGGCGGTCCCCACCGGGACGGCGACCTCAGGGGTGACGACCGTTCCCACGACCGTGACGGTGACCCCCGGCCCCACGGGGACGTGCCCGCAGCCCGGGCCGGAGTTCACGGCAGGGCAGATCATGGCCCTCGCCGCCGTGAATGCCATCAACCCGTGCGCCCTCGCCGTCCTCGTGGTCATCCTCCTCGCCATCATCACGAACAACCCGGGGAGGCGGGAGCAGGTCCTCCTCGCGGGCCTCGCCTTCTCCCTCTCCATCTTCGTCTTCTACCTCCTGTACGGGATCCTCCTCGTCTCCCTTCTCTCCGCCGTCAGGGAGCTGACCGCCCTCGCCGCCCTCCTCACCCGGGCACTGGGGGTCGTCTCCATCGCCATCGGCCTCTTCCACATCCGGGAGTACTACTCGCCGGGGAGGGACGCCGTGCTCACCGGGATCCCCTCGGGCTGGAAGCCCCGCCTGGGGCAGCTCCTGAACGGCATTACCACCCCGCTCGGGGCCTTCATCGTCGGGGCCCTCGTCACCCTCTTCCTCCTCCCCTGCAACATCGCCCCGTACATCATCGGGTGCGGGATCCTCTCGGTCTACGGGCCCCTCGTCGCCATCCCCTACCTCCTCCTCTACAACCTCGTCTTCATCCTCCCCATGCTTGCCATCACGGCTATCGTGTACCTCGGCGTGGCCCGGATCGGGGACGTGAAGGGCTGGCGGGAGAAGAACATCGGCCGGTTCCATCTCGCCTCGGGGATCATCATCCTCGCCTTCGGGATCCTCCTCGTCACGGGGCTCATCTGAAGGCCCCCCGGGCCGTTCCCTCCCTTTCAGGGTCTGCCGACAAAGAGGTTCACAGGCCTGAAGGCCGCCGCATCGAAGAGGCCCCGGGGGGTGATCCTGAGCTCGGGGATCACCGGCAGGGCGAGAAAGGAGAGCTGCATGAAGGCGTGGGGGATCCCCCCGAGGGAGGCGACCATCCGGTCGAGCTCCCCCAGCCGGGCGGCCACCTTCCCGTAGGGTTCCCCGGACATGAGCCCCGCGCATTCGAGGGGCAGGACGAGGGCCTCGTCACCCCTGACGCAGGCGATCCCGCCGTCGCGGGCCACCACCTCCCGGATGGCCAGCGAGATCTCCCGGTCCGAGGCCCCCGCCGCGAGGATGTTGTGGGCATCGTGGGAGACCGAGGAGGCGATGGCCCCCTCCCGGAGGCCAAAGCCGTGGACGAGCCCCAACCCCACCCCGCCCCTCCCGTACCGGTCGCAGGCCACTATCTTCAGGAGGTCCCGCCCGGGGTCGGGGATCCCATCCCCGTGGACGGGGAACCTGAGGGCCCTCGTGGTGATCTGCCCCGGCACGAGGCCGATGACCCGGGCTTCGCCGTCCCCGCCGATCCGGAGAACCTCCGGCCCGGGCGGCGTGTACCGGAAGGGTGTCCGGAGCAGCTCCGGTTCCCGGTACGGGATCTCTCCGACAGGGACCCCCCTCTTCCAGGTCTCCCGCACCTGGAACTCCCTCCCCTCTTCAAGGACGCAGAAATCGGCGATCCGGCCGGGGGCGAGGGCACCCCGGTCCGCGAGGCCGAACCGGTCGCAGGGGGACAGGGTGGCCATCCGGAGGGCAAGCTCGGGGTCGAGGCCGAGGCCCACCGCCTCCCGGATGCAGTCGTCGATGTGACCCGGGCCGGCGAGGAGGTCGGCATGCCGGTCATCGGTGGCAAAGGAGCAGCGGCAGGCATCGGCGGAGGTGACGAGGGGGAGGAGGTCTGCCAGGTTCCGCTCGGCGGATCCTTCCCGGATCATGATGAACATCCCCCGGTGGAGCTTCTCCCGGGCCTCGGCGAGGGTGGTGCACTCGTGATCGCTCTGGAGGCCTGCGAGGATGTACGCGTTCAGGGGCTTCCCGGAGAGGCCGGGGGCATGCCCGTCCCGGACGGTGCAGAGGGCGAGCTTGTCCGCCACCTCCCTGTCACCCGAGAGGACCCCGGGGACGTTCATGAGCTCCCCGAGCCCGAGGACCCCCTCCCGGCCGAGGAAGGCCCGGAGGTCGGAGGCTGACAGGGTAGCTCCTCCCGGGTCGCCGGGGGTCGAGGGGACGCAGGAGGGAAGCATGAAGAGGAAGTCGAGGGGCGAACGGGAGGCCTCCCTGAGCATGTACTCAATACCGGCTGCTCCCGCGACGTTCGCGATCTCGTGGGGGTCGGCGATGACCGTGGTCGTGCCATGGGGGAGGACCGCCCGGGCGAACTCGGCCGGGACGAGGAGGGAGGACTCGGGGTGGACATGGGCGTCGATGAGCCCGGGGACCACCAGGGCACCCCCGAGGTCCCGCTCCCGGACCCCCCGGTAGTCCCCGAGGCCGGCGACCCTCCCGCCGGTTACGGCAAGGGAGGTCTCCTCCCAGGTGCAGTCGAAGGAGTTGAAGAGGGTGCAGCCCGAAAGCACGATGTCGGCGGGTTCCTCACCCAGCGACGATGCGAGGAGTCGATCCATCGCCCTCCACGGTGATCTCCCGGATCACGCCCGCCCTCCGGTCATTCCCGGTCGTCACGTAGAGGTAGAGCCGGAAGTTCCCCTTGTTGAGGGCGAGGGGGATGGTGTAGGTGGAGGTGCCCTGAGCGAGCCTGACCGGGAGCATCCACCGGCCCACCTCCACCTGCCGGAAGTCCTGGAACCGGAAGACGTTCACCTGGAGGGCGGCGTCTTCGGGCCCGCCGATGTTCGTCACCTGGACAAGGAGGTTCTTCCCGTCATAGGCGACCGGGCCGATGGAGGTGGAGAGGCAGCCCGGCGAGAGGGCGAGAACCGCGAGGAAGGCGAGGAGGAACACCGATCTTCCGGTGGTCATTACCGGACTGTAAAATCCATCGGGATTTAAAGCTATGGGAGGGGGACCCTGGCCGAGAGGATATCGGCGAGGAAGGCCCGGAGGGAGGGCTCCACGTTCATGCCGGTGCGGGCGGAGATGGTATGGACGGGGAAACCGGGGGTCTTTGCCTTCACCTGCTCGGGGTGGGCCCCGGGACAGTCGCACTTGTTCGCCATGACGGCGACGGGGATACCCCGGGACTTCAGCCACTGGAAGAGGGAGAGGGTGAGATCGTCCGGCTCCCTGGTACAGTCCACGATTACGATGGCCCCGTCCATCCCCCGGGAGAGGACCTTCCGGGCGAACTCGAACCGCTCCTGGCCGGGAGTCCCGAAGAGGAAGATATTCTGTTCCCCGAGCCGGACCCGGCCGAAGTCCATGGCCACCGTGGTGGACCCGTCCTCGGTCTCGGCCTCGATGTGCCGCGAGAAGGGGTCGAGGGACCGGATGAAGCTGGACTTCCCGGCGTTGTAGGCACCGAATACCACGATCTTGATCTTCCGCTCCGCCACACCCATACAACAGGGTGAGCAGGCACCCGATTTAATAGTTCCTTTCTGGTGCTCCCCGGAACCTTCGGAAAATAGGGGAGTTCCCCTTTGGCCTTTATAAATAAGGCAGAAAAAGAAGGGGGAAGAGAAAATATCAGGGCCAGAAAAGGAAGCTTTATGTAGGAATGTGCAATGTGTCATGCGCGCAGGGAGGGAGGGGAGATGAAGGGCGGGACAGAAGGAGGACGGTGACGCTCAGAGGATGTGATGGTCGACGAGGGACTGGGCAGGGAGCCGGATCCGGACATGGAGGTTCTTCGACGGGTAGATCTCCTCCATCACCTGGAGGGAGCACCGGTTCAGGCTCCCCCCGAGGCGCATGTCAAAGAGGTGCTCCTCCTGCTCGTAGAACCCGGTGATGACTTCGGCCGGGGCCCCCTCGCCGGCGGCGAGGATGTGGTCCGCGAACTTCCTCCCGAGCTCGGCGGGGATCTCCCAGGGTTCCCCGTCCACCCAGAGGGCGCACCGGTTCACCTCGAGGGCCCCTCCCTCGAGGATAGTGATGGAGGTCTCCACGTCGACCCGGTTGAGCCCGAGGGAGGCGCCTGAGACGAAGTTCTGGAAGATCTCGGAGAAGAGCCGGCGGGTCTGCCCGATGTCGGCGGTGAGGGCCTTCACGGCGAGCTCCCGGGGCCCCTCGGGGATGACCTCCTCCCGGCGGATCCGGTCGAGGAGACCCTCCTGGTCCTGGAGGTGCCTGAGGACCTCCTTCAGGTTGTCGTACCGGTTCCAGAACTCCTTCTCCTGGAAGAGGTGGTGGAGGTAGAGGTCATTCCCCATGCCCGTCACTTTGCCCCGCTGTCCCGGGAATCCCCCGCGGATTTCATCTTCTTCGAGAGGACCTCCAGGAGCTCCCGCTTCTCGGTGTTCCTGGTGACTTCGGCCTGGATGGTCATGAAGATGATGGCGAGGGCTCCGGAGACGAGGATGAGGCTCCCCACGAGCGTTAAACCATCCATGGACCGGAAGACCGCCATAGATAGGGTACCGAAGGAGACGAGGTAGAAGGGTATCCAGGTGCGGTGGGAGTATGCATTCATGTCTGATCAACTAATTAATCGCTCTTGTATATAAATATATCGCTTTATATTTGATTACTTTATATTTGTTTCATGTTAAAAGAACAGTTATAAGTTGGTTTAGCAGCATTTCTCCCGATAATAGCCGTCTTCTTCCTCCTGCCAGACGGGAGCGGGAGGAGAGCGGGAAAATGAAGGCAGGGAAAGGGAAATGCCGCAGAGAGGAAATGATTTATGGTGAGCCTCCCTTTGTTTTTCCATGGAACGGGGAGATCTCGCCGTGGTGGCCCTTGCCATCCTCCTCGTGGTGCTCCTCACCGCCTTCTTCTCCCTCGGGAGGGCCTCGGCCCCTGCCCCGGCCACCGCCCGGCCGTCCCCGCAGGCCACGCCGTCCCCCCGGGTCACGGTCCCGGGGACGACCCCGGCGCCGGCGACCATGCAGGAGCCCGTCACGCCGGTCCCCACCTCCCCGGTCACCACCCGGCGGATCTCCTATGATACCAGAAACTATTACCTCCTCCCCATCCGGGTCATACCGAGTGATATGGCCATGTACGGGTACTCGGATGTTCAGTGGAAATACAACAGCTCGGTGGTCTTTGCCTACGTGGAGGAGAACCACGGGGGCATCACCGAGAGCTTCACGGTGCCCTACCCCGTCTGGAGGATGGTCTCGACCCTCTCGGCGACGAGGACCCCGGAGAAGGCCCGGTTCCGGATGATCCTCGTGGACCAGGAGACCGGGCAGATCCTCGAGGGCACCGAAATCCGTTATCCCGGATCGGTGACGAAGACGGTCATCGCACGGCAGGACAAGCCCCTGTACATGGTCATCAGCGCCGAGAACGTCGAGGACTTTGTCATCACCCTCGAGGCTCCTGCCTCGTTTGCCCGGTGAACGGCCCGGGTCCCGGTCAGGTCCCGTGGTTCAGCGGAGCCGGATACCCACCCTCCTTATCTGACACGGAAAGAGCCCTTCGGGGGAATCCCTGGAAAAAGGTGACCCGGGACGGGCGCGGAGAAGGCCTTCAGATCTTCTCGACGGTGACCTTCACCCGGTCTCCGGGCCGGAACCCGTGGCCCTTGGGCAGGTCGATGTTGAACCAGAGGGCCCCGGGGTCCTTCGAGGTCTCCTCCTGGGACAGGATGCAGTCCCTGTTCTCGTCGATCCCGGCGATGAAGCCGATCCTTCCCGTGATCTCGATCCGGGGCATGGCGGAAAAAAGGGGCTCCGAAGTTATGCCGGGCGGACGGTGACGAGCCAGGTCGTGCTGTTCGAGTAGCTCCAGCGGATGATGGAGAGCTCCTCGCAGATCTCGGCGAGGATACCCATGTTGGTCCCGACCTCCTTCGGGGAAAGGCCAAGGTCCTTTGCTATGTACTTGGACTTGAAGTAATGCTTCCCCTTCCGGAGGCCGGAGCCGAGGTACGAGAGGATCTTGCGCTGGGTGTCGTTATAGGATTCCCGGATGCGGTTCGCAGTGGACATCCCTTTGCCTCCCTGATTGATTCACAATGTGGATCGGGCGACCTATAAATAGGTTCCTTTTCTCTTTCCCGGATCCTCCGACGAGGAGGGCCACCGGGCCCTCAGCGTGGCTGCACGGGAGCGCCCGCGATCTTCCCGATGAGGGCCTCGAGGACCGGCCCGCGCATCCCCTCCACGAACTTCACGGAGCCCACGACGAGGTGGCCCCCGCCCGAGACCCCGCCGCCCACCATCTCCTGCCTGAGCTCCCGCACCATCTGCGGGATGTTCATGAGGACTCCTCGGGACCGGAGCACCGCGAAGTCCGGGCCGATGCCGATGGTGACCACCGGCACCCCCGGGTTCTTCTGGATGAGACGGTCATGGACCTCGCCCGAGGTCTTCCCCGGCGGCGGGAAGGTGAACTTGTGGGCATGGAGCTCGACATCGAGGAGGAAGAGGTGCACCCCGTTCCCGAGGGTCCTCATCTCGACATGGGGCATGGAGGCCTCCAGCTGCTCGGCGATGGCGAGGTTGGCCTGGTCCACGAGGTGCCGGACGAGGGCCCGGTGCCGGTCCGGGTTGCCGTTCAGGTCGAGGAGATCCTTCACGAGCTCCCTGCCGTCGTTGAACCGGAGCCAGAACTGCAGGTAGTCAAGGGCGAGGGCGATGTCCCTGCAGTGGGCCTCGGGATACGCCTCGCCGGCGATGGCGAGGAACCGGGCCCGCTCGGGGGCCTCGGACCGGTCCCCCACCGCCGAGACCGCGGCGATGTGCCGGATGGCCCCCTCCACTCCCGGGTAGACGAGCCGGGCGAGCTCCACCCCGAGCATGCCGCTCGTCACCCCGAAGTCGCCCCCGACATGGTACGGGTTCACGTGCCCCTGGAGGTAGGGGTCCACCACCTCGTCCGGGTGGTGGTGGTCCACGACGAGCATGGGGAGGTCGTAGACCGCGGCCATCCGGAGGGAGGGGATGTCCTCCTCGGTGGAGCCGTTATCCATGAGGATGATGAGGGGGAGCTTCTGGCCGTACCGGACGAAGTCCTTTAATGCGAAGTCCAGGTCCCGGGTGATATCCTCGATCTCATAGAAGGGGGCCTTGGAGGGTGACCGCTTGAAGAGGAAGGAGGCGGCGTCATAGTCCCCGCCGTTCTCCCGGATGAGGGCCACCACCGCCTGCTCGAGGGAGACGGCCGCTGAGATCCCGTCGGCATCGGCATGGTGCCGGACGAGGATGGGCTGGCCCATGAAGACCGCCTTCCGGATCCGCCGGGCCACCGTCCGCAGGGCGGGCTGGAGGGCGGTGAGGACCGCGCTCTCCACGAGAAGGGGGAGCTCGGGGGGCTCGGCCCGGGCATCGAGGGAGATGTCGATCTCCTCCCGGGCATGGAGGGCCTCGGCCCCGCTGAGCACGGCGAGGGAGGAGACCTCCACCTGGAGCTGGGAGTTCCGCTGCATGACCTCGCCCATGATGGTGACCACGTCCCCGAGCTGCACCTCCGGGTAGGCCCGGACCCCGGCCTCGACGAAGGCGGCGGCGTTCGCGAGCCCGTCGCCATCCACGAGGGTGAAGATGGTGGGGCCGCTCGTCTGCTTGATCTGGGAGATCTCCCCCTGGACCCGGACGACCCTCCCGATGGACTTCTGGAGCTCCTTCAGCCGCACGGAGGAGGACTTCTTCACCACCTGCTCGGTGTGGAAGACCGAGGGGGTCACCTCCTCGAGATCGATGTTCCCGTTGGGCCGGATGTTCTTCACCTGGACGAGGATGGGGTCCTGCACCCGGTGGCTGAGTTTCATGTTCGTCTTGTGGACGAGCCCCTTCACCCGCTCGTTCAGGAGGACGAAGGCCCCGAAGTTCGCGAACCCCTGGACCTTCCCGCTGTAGATCTTCCCGACCTCGATCTCCCCGGTGTCGCAGTTCGCGCCCAGCCGGTAGACGATGACCTTGCTCTCCCCTTCCATGGTATCTCCTGCTCCCTTCTCCCCCGCCCGGGGGGATCTCCGCTCTACCTACCTAGTACTCGCGTTCCCCCCTCTTATGGGTATACCCCGGCCCTCAGTCCCGGTAGAGGATCTCGAGCATGGTGAGGTCGGCCGGGGCGATGACCTCGCCGTGGAACTGCCGCATCGCGTCGTCGAGGTGCCCGGCCGTGCTCGTGTACCGGGGGCTGATGTGCACGAGGGCGAGGGTCTTCACCCCGAGGGCCGCCGCCGCCGCCCCGGCCTCGCCGGCCGTGGAATGGTAAACCTCTTCGGCCCGCTCCCGGTCCCTGTCATCGAAGGTGGCGTCGTGGATGAGGAGGTCGGCGCCTCCCGCGAGGTCGGCGATCCGGTCCTCCACCGGCCGGGTGTCCCCCGTGTAGCAGATCCGCCGGCCCGGCCGGCGCGGACCCATGACCTCCTCCGGGCGCACAACGACCTCCTCCCCATCCCGCGTCACTTTGACTGCCTCCCCCCGCTGGAGCCGGCCAAAGAGGGGGCCGGGCTTCACCCCGAGGGCGACGGCCTTCTCCCTGTCGAACCGGCCGTGCCTCCCCTCCTCGGCGAGGACGAAGCCGAGGGACTGGATGCCGTGGGAGGCGGCGAAGGCATGGACGGCGTACCCGCCGAACTGCACCACCGAGCCCCCGTGCATCTCCACCGACTCGATGGGGAACCGGACCGTGGCCCGGGAGAGCTGCCGCACCATGCCGGCGAACTCGTGGACGCCGGGCGGGCCGTAGAGGGTGAGGGCACCGGTCCGGCCCATGAAGGAGAGGGTCTGGACGAGGCCGAAGACCCCGAGGAAATGGTCGGCGTGCCAGTGGGTGATGAAGACCGCGTCCACGGTGAAGCCCGTCCGGGCGCGCATCATCTGCTGCTGGGCCCCCTCCCCACAGTCGAAGAGGAGGGTGTCGGAGCCCCGCCGGATCATGATGCACGGGAGGTTCCGCTGGGGGGTCGGAAGTGCCCCGGCAGTCCCGAGGAAGTGGACGTGGAGGGTCTCGCCGGTCAGACGAAACACCTCCGGAAGACGGCGAGGCTCTTCTTCGCCTCCTCGAGGCTGCGTCCCTCCACCACCACGATGCCCCGGTACTCCCGGGCCACCGCCCTCCCCACCTCATCCCACGGGATGGTGCCGTCCCCCACGGCGAGGTGCTGGTCGGCTGTCCCCTGGTTGTCATGGATATGCATGTGGTTCACCTGCGGGAGGATCCTAAGGAACTCCCGCACCTTCCCGACGGTATGGGCATGCCCGACGTCCAGGGTGAAGCCGATGTTCTCCACCCCCTCGATCATCCCGAGGACCTCCCCGGGGAACCGGCAGAGCACCTCCTTGGGCCCGCCCATGTTCTCAAGGAACACCCGGACCCCCCGGTCGCCGGCGTACCTCCCGATCTCGGTGAGGGCGGATTTCTGGAGGTTCCAGACCTTGTCGGGGAGGAGCTTCCCCATGGGGGAGAGGTAGCCGGGGTGGACGGTGACCCGGTCGGCGAGGTCCGAGGCCCCGTCGATGCAGGCGAGGACCTGGCGCACCGACTCCCGCCAGATAGGGTAGTTCAGGGAGGCGAGGTTCAGGTCGCTGTACGGGGCATGGATCGAGAGGGCAAGATGGGTGGAGGCTGCAATCTCGGCCACCTCCTGCACGTTTTCCCTCTTCTCGAGGGTGGAGCGCCCGTCGGCCATGACCTCCCAGCCCTCATACCCGATCTCCGGAAGGGAGTACACCCAGCGCCGATCCTCCCAGACCTTGGAGGAGGCCGAGAAGTAGGGGGTGAGGCTCATGGCCCTCCCCGGATCTCGTTGAGGAGGGCCCGCACGTTCGCCTCGAACTCCTGGAGCGTCCCGTCGTTCCCGATGACCCGGTCTGCCTCCGCGAGGGCCCGGGCGAGACCGAAGCCCTCCTCCCGCCGGTCCCGGTTCAGGAGATCCTCTGCCAGGGAAAGGTCGTCGCTTCTCCCCCGCGCCGAGGACCGGGCGAGCCGGTTCGCGAAGCTGGAGACGATCCCGACGAGGAGGAAG
The DNA here is from genome assembly GCA_035542115.1 of Methanomicrobiales archaeon. Classification (GTDB taxonomy): domain Archaea; phylum Halobacteriota; class Methanomicrobia; order Methanomicrobiales; family JACTUA01; genus JACTUA01. The sequence continues at coordinate 19,829 of DATKMC010000027.1, forward strand.
CCGGGGAACTGGTCCCGGAAGACCCGCACCTCGGCGTCGCCCCGGAGGCCGTCTATGAGGAGGAGGGGGGCCCGGAGGGACTCCACGTCCCCGATGGTGAGGAGGGCGACGGCGTCCATGCCCCGCTCCTTCCGGAGCCGGACGGCCATCTCCCCGAGGGCGGCATCCGAGGTCCCGAGGCCCGCCTTCGCCGCCTCCCGCCGGATGACGTCCCCCATGACCACGACGGGGATACCCGAGGCCGCCGCGATCCGGGAGAACTCACCCTTGCCGCTCGCCGGATACCCGACGACCCCGATCACCCGCATACACCACCTCCCCCTCCTCCCGGGTCCGGATCTTCACCACCCGGCCGACCCGGTCGGCGACCTTCCGGAGCTCATCGGCCGCGAGGGGCTTCACCCCGCCCTCCATTCCCTGCTGGAGGACGAGGTCCACGCCCTCCGCCGTCTTCGCGATGTATGGCACCTCGTCCTCGTACCCCCGGAAGAGGGTCACCACCACCTCGAACTCCGGGAGGTCCCCCGCGAGGTTCGCGTCCCGGCAGATGGCGAGGGACTCCTTGACCGGCCCCGAGTACTGCTCCTTCAGCAGGTTGTCATACCGCTCCCACCGGGCCTTGAGGTCGAGGGCCACCCGGTCCACGAGCCCGCCGGCGATGAGTCCGGCGAGCACCATCGGGAATACCCCGTTCGTCTGGATGCCGACAAAGAGCCCCATCTCCCGGGCGGCCTTTGCGAGGGCCTTCAGCGGCTCCGGCTGCATCGTCGGCTCTCCCCCCGAGAAGACCACTCCCGATATGAGGAGCTTCGAGGAGCGGATCAGCGCGATCACCTCGTCAATTTCCCTGAAGTCCTCGCCGTCCTGGATGGAGCGGTTGTGGCAGTAGGAGCACCGGACCGGGCAGCCCCGGAGGAAGACCGTGCAGACCGCACGACCCCTCCAGTCGACGGTGGAAAGGGGGACGAAGCCCCCGAAGTTGACTTTCAGCGATATCACCGGGTGATCAGAACGTGCGGCGGCAGGTTTCATGAAGCTATGCGATCCGAAGCGGAGGTGTGATCCGGATTCTGGGATCGGGCCTGTCTCTGGGAGCAGAAACAGGAGTGAATTGGCTGAATCTTCGTCATCAGGCTCCTGGGGGGGCTACGGGTCGCACCCTGCCTGATGGCGGGTTGCTCCAGGTCGGGTTCTGATGAACCCTCCCTCCCCGGGAGCGTACATGATGTCACCGTGCAGTCTGATCCGGGAGCCTGAAAGGAAAGCTCCCGAAGGTCCTTTTCTGGAAAAAGTTCCCCTCGAAAAGGCCGAGGCCTTTTCTCGAGGTCCTTCTCTCCGGAGAAATCCCCGTTTACCGAAGGAAATCTGTATTGCCCAAACACAAATCAACTTTACTTGCGGTACAGACAAGCCAGATTTATTAAGATTTCAGAAAAACGAGCCTTTATCTGGTTATTCCGCATAGTGGTGGGGTATGACATTCCTTGAGGATGCGAGGCGCGGGATTATCGGGGACGAGATCCGGGCGGTGGCCACCGACGAGGGGGTCACCGAGGACTTCGTCCGGCGGGGCATGGCGGCGGGGAGGATCGTCATCCCCATCTCGCCGTACCGGAAGGTGCAGTTCTGCGGGATCGGGGAGGGTTTGCGGACAAAAGTGAACGCCTCCATCGGCACCTCCTCAGACATCGTGGACATCGACATGGAGCTTGAGAAAGTCCGGCAGGCGGAGCTCGCCGGGGCTGACACCATCATGGAGCTCTCCACCGGCGGAGACTTTGCCGAGATCCGGCGGCGGGTCTGCGAGGCGACGAAGCTCTCCGTGGGCTCGGTGCCGCTCTATCAGGCCTTCATCGAGGCGGCCATGCGGGACGGCGCTGTCGTCCACATGAAGGAGGACGACCTCTTCCGTATCACTGCCGAGCAGGCGAAGCTCGGGACGAATTTCATGGCCATCCACACGGGCATCAACCTGGAGACCATGGAACGGCTCAAGAACCAGGGGCGGACCTGCGGGCTCGTCTCCCGGGGCGGGGCCTTCCTCACGGCATGGATGCTCCACAACAGGAAGGAGAACCCCCTCTACTCGGAGTTCGACTACCTCCTCGAGCTCTTAAAAGAACATGAGGTCACCCTCTCCATGGGGAATGGCATGCGGGCGGGCGCCGTCCACGACGCCACCGACCGGGCGGGCATCCAGGAGCTCATCATCAACGCCGAGCTCGCCGACCGGGCCACCGCCGCCGGGGTCCAGACCATCGTCGAAGGCCCGGGCCACATCCCCCTCGACGAAATCGAAACAAATGTCATCCTCCAGAAGCGCCTGACCAACCGGAAGCCCTTCTATATGCTCGGGCCCCTCGTCACCGACATAGCGCCCGGCTACGACGACCGGGTCGCGGCCATCGGGGCGGCTATCTCCTCGGCCCATGGCGCCGACTTCATCTGCTACGTGACCCCGGCAGAGCACCTCGCCCTCCCCACCCCCGAGGAGGTCTACGAGGGGGTCATCTCGACCCGGATCGCGGCCCATGTCGGCGACATGGTGAAGCTGAAGAAGCGGGACGGGGATCTCGAGATGGGCAAGGCCCGCCGGTCCCTCGACTGGGGCAGGCAGTTCCGGCTCGCCATCAACCCCGAGAAGGCGAAGAAGATCCGGTCCGAGCGGATGCCCGGGGACGCGGACGTATGCACCATGTGCGGCGACTACTGCGCCATGAAGATCGTGAACCAGTACTTCGCCTTCTGAAAGACGCCCCCCGCATCCTCCCTTTTTTCCCCGGAAACTCCCAGAAGGCCCTGCACGCGCCGGGCATCGGCACGGCTCCCCGCTCCTCCCTACCTTTTCCCCGAAAATTCTTTGAGGGCAATCCACGCATCGGCGAGCTGCGGCAGGCCGAACTTCGCGTTCGCCGGGCTCGTCGAGGAGAGGGCGAGGATCATGATGCCGGGGATCCCTTCGGGGAATTGCCTGTGGAAGAGGCGGGCGGCGCCTCCGCCGTTCAGGACGATGATCGAGATGGTCGGGTGGTCCCGGAGGAACCCGGGGATGTCGTTCACGACCTCCTTCCTGATTTCCGCGTCCCCGCTCCCCTCCCGCTCGCACTCTTTGGTTACATCCCAGAGGGCGATCCGCCTCTCTTTGAGCCGGACGGTTCGTACATGATACGGCAGACTTGCCCTGATCCCAAGGAGCGCCTCCATGAGGTGCCAGAACCGGTTCCTCGGGTTGGCATAGTATTCGCCCTTCTCGAGGGAGATAACGGAAGGGAAGGAGCCGAGGATCAGTACGACCGGATCAGGGCCGACGACGGGAGGGAGGCCGGTGAGGCGGGGAGGAGGCATCCTGAGATCAGGGATCTTACGGTCCGATAAGACTGACTCAGGTTTTTCCTCGTCCCCAAACCTTTATGACTCCCGGCAGTGAGCGGTCCACGGGGTGAAGGGATGCAGATCAGTCCAGGTATCGCGAAACTCACGAACAGCCAGATCAAAAAAATCCAGAAAGTCGAGGACGAGCTCGATGTGATCCTCATCGCCCATGAGAAGATGCCGGTCCTCTCGGAACTCTCGAAGGAGGAGCTCCGTGCCCTCCAGGACATGGAGAAGCGGATGGGCCTCACCCTGGTGGCATACCGGGCAGAATGAGGCGGAGGGCCGTGCCAGGCCCTTCCCGCGCCCCTGCAGGGACCTGAAGACCTCGGGGCGGGAGTTCAGGCGTGGGAATGGGCCCCCGGTCTCAGCAACGCTTATATATACAAACACCCTAACTTAAGGTAAGTCACTCACAGGAGTGTTTGCGTTGACATCGAAGGATTCTGCGGAAGTCACGGTGAAGGAGGCGTACCTCGGCGACCCGGGCCGGGGCATCGCCCGCATCAGCCTTGACGTCATGAAGAGCCTCGGCCTCGTCTCGGGGGACGTCATCGAGATCGAGGGGAGGAAGAAGGCCACCGCCGTCGTCTGGCCCGGCTACCCCGAGGACACGAGGAAGGCGGTCATCCGGATCGATGGGACCATCCGGGCGAATGCCGGCACCGGCATCGACGAGAAGGTACGGATCAGGAAGATCGAGGTCGTGTACGCGAAGAAGGTGGTGGTCCAGCCGACCCAGCCCATCCGGCTCGTCGGCGGAGAGCAGTACCTCGGCCGGCTCCTCCGGGGCCGCTCGGTCCAGGAAGGGCAGGCCGTCCGGGTAGACGTCCTCGGGAACCCCCTTACCTTCGTGATAGCAAAGGTCATCCCCAAGGGCATCGGCGTGGTCACCGACGATACCGAGATCGAGCTCAAGGAGGAGGCCTACGAGCCGGGGAAGGAGGAGAAGCGGAAGAAGGAGGTCAGCGACGTCCACTACGAGGACATCGGCGGCCTCGGGAAGGAGCTCCAGCTCGTCCGGGAGATGATCGAGCTCCCCCTCCGGCACCCCGAGCTCTTCGAGCGGATCGGGATCGAGCCGCCAAAAGGGGTGCTCCTCTACGGGCCGCCCGGGACGGGGAAGACCCTCATAGCAAAGGCGGTGGCAAACGAGGTGGACGCCCACTTCGTCACCCTCTCTGGGCCGGAGATCATGTCCAAGTTCTACGGCGAGTCCGAGAAGCACCTCCGGGAGGTCTTCGAGGAGGCGTCCGAGAACGCCCCGGCCATCATCTTCATCGACGAGCTTGACTCCATCGCCCCGAAGCGGGCCGAGGTGACGGGGGAGGTGGAGCGCCGGGTCGTCGCCCAGCTCCTCGCCCTCATGGACGGGCTCAAGGGCCGGGGGCAGGTCGTGGTCATCGCTGCGACGAACCTCCCCGACTCCATCGACCCGGCCCTCCGGCGCGGCGGCCGGTTCGACCGGGAGATCGAGATCGGCATCCCTGACAAGAAAGGCCGGATGGAGATCTTCCAGATCCACACCCGGGGGGTCCCCCTCGCACTCGAGAAGGTGGAGCTCACCGACGAACAGAAGGCCAAGGTCGAGGAGGACTTCAATGCAAAGAAGCTCGACCTTGACTACTACCGTGAGAAGCTCGTGAGCGAGAAGAAGCAGGAGAAGTTCGACCGCACGGCGAGGCCTGGTGCCACCTTCGACCCCCAGAAGGTGACCCTCACGGGCGAGGAGCTGAAGGAAGTGGACGCCGGCTACGCCCGCCGGTTCGAGGAAGAAAAGAAGAAGATCGAGGAGCCGTACCGGAAGGAGAACTTCCTCCAGGAGTACGCCGACACCACCCACGGCTTCGTCGGGGCCGACATCGCCCTCCTCGTGAAGGAGGCGGCGATGTTCGCCCTCCGGTGCGTCATCCCGAAGATCAAAATCGACGAGGCCATCCCGGCGGAGATCCTCGAGCAGCTCCGGGTCAGGAAGGCCGACTTTGACGAGGCCCGGAAGTATGTCGAGCCCTCAGCCATGCGCGAGGTCCTCGTGGAGATCCCCGACGTGGAGTGGACCGACGTGGGCGGTCTCGAGGAGGTCAAGCAGGACCTCCGGGAGGCCGTGGAGTGGCCCCTCAAATACGGCGAGATCTACACGGCCCTCCAGACGAAGCCCCCGAAGGGGATCCTCCTCTTCGGCCCGCCGGGGACGGGGAAGACCCTCCTCGCGAAGGCCGTGGCGAACGAGTCGGAGTGCAACTTCATCTCGGTGAAGGGCCCCGAACTCCTCTCGAAGTGGGTCGGGGAGTCGGAGAAGGGGGTCCGGGAGATCTTCCGGAAGGCCCGGCAGGCCGCCCCCTCCATCATCTTCTTCGACGAGGTTGACGCCCTCGTCCCGAGGAGGGGGATGTACATGGGCTCCTCCCATGTCACCGAGTCCGTGGTCTCCCAGATCCTCACCGAGCTCGACGGGCTCGAGGAGCTGAAGAACGTCGTCGTCCTCGGGGCGACGAACCGGCCGGACATGATCGACCCGGCCCTCCTCCGGCCCGGCCGGCTGGACCGGATCATCTACGTCCCGCCGCCCGACGCCGAGAGCCGGCTGAAGATCTTCGAGGTCTACCTCGGCGGTGCGCAGGCCATCCTCTCACCGGAGATCAGCCTGGAGGAGCTCGTGAAGCGGACAGACCTGTACGTCGGGGCCGACATCGAAGCCCTCGTCCGGGAGGCGAAGCTTGCTGCCATGCGGGAGATCGTCGCCTCCTTCCCGGGGATGAACGAGGCCGAACGGAAGGAGGCGGTGAAGAAGGTGCAGGTCACCCCCGCCAACTTCGAGACCGCCTTCACCCGGGTGAAGCCCTCCCTCGACCAGGACACCCTCGAGGAGAACGAGCGGCGCTCCTGGGAGATGATCTTCAACGCCGAGGAGCGCAAGGCCCTCGACACGAGCCTCGCCGTGGTGAAGCGGGCTGAGCTCGCAGCAGCGGGAGCCGAGGAACCCGACGAGCTCGGGAAGGCCGCGGAGGCCCTCAGGAAGAAGGTCTTTGCCCGGCGCAAGGACTGGAAGGAGCTGAAGAAGGGCAGGGAGAAACTGGAGAAACTCATCGAGAAGAAGCAGAAGGTGCCTGACAAGGTGCCCCTCCTGGCAAGGTAGGATAAATGGAAGACACACCCAGCGATGCATTCAGGAAGCTCCAGGAACTGCTGGAGCAGATGATCAGGGACAGCATGGAACACGGGAACGTGAACGTGAGGCCGGTGGGATTCACCCTCGTCATCCGGGGGACCGGCACCATGCCGGGGTTTCCCCCGGGACAGGAGAACGGCGGGGCTCCCTCGCCCCGCGTGGAGGTCCATGAGGGCGACAACGAGGTCCTCATCCTCGGGGAGCTCCCCGGTATCACCCTGGACCAGGTCAGGCTCGATCTCGAGGGGGGCATCCTCCGGATCGTTGCCTCGGACGGGGAGCGGGAGTTCGCCGGCAGGGCGGAGATCCCTCCGGTGGACCCCGCCTCCATGGCCACGGGCATGCGGAACGGGGTCCTCGAGGTGCGGTTCCGGAGGATCCCGGAGATCCCCGGATAATCTTTTTTTGGGGGAGGCGTCGCACTTCGTGCGCCGCCGGCGCTTCCAGCGCCGTTCACCACATTGCTCTGTGTCCTCCTTCGCCTCCTCGCTTCCGCTCGCCGTGCGTCGCCACACTGATGTGCGGCTCTCGCCTCCTCGCTTCACTCGTCGGCGTGCGTCGAACTGCGTCCGCCGGCGACTCACTCCGTTCGTCGTTCACCAAATCAAAGGAAAGATATAGGTTTGCGTTCAGTTGGTAGGTAGGTGCATCATATGGTCAAGACCACCGTTTCCCTGATCAAGGCGGATATCGGGAGTTACCCGGGGCACTCCCGTCCCCACCCGCTGCTCCTGGAGAAGGCCCAGAAGATCCTCAGGGAGCAGGAAGGGAAGCTCCTCACCGACTCCTTTGTCACCCACTGCGGCGACGACCTGGAGCTCATTATGACCCACACGAAGGGCGTGGACAGCCCTGAGATCCACAAGCTCGCCTGGAACATCTTTTTGGAGTGCGCGAAGCTCGCGAAGAGCATGAAGCTCTACGGCGCAGGGCAGGACCTCCTCTCCGACGCCTTCTCGGGGAACGTGAAGGGGATGGGGCCGGGGGTCGCCGAGATGGAGTTCGAGGAACGGGGCTCGGACCCCCTCCTCTGCTTCATGGCAGACAAGACCGAGCCGGGGGCATGGAACTTCTACCTCTACAAGGTCTTCGCCGATCCCTTCAACACCTCGGGGCTCGTCATCGACCCGGGGATGCACGAAGGGTTCATCTTCGAGGTCCATGACGTGGTGGAGAAGCGGCGCATCATGTTCAGGACCCCCGAGGAGTCCTACAGCCTCCTCGCCTACATCGGGGCGCCTTCCCGCTATGTGATCAAGCACGTCTTCCGGAAGGACGGTCTCATCGCGGCCTCCACCTCCACCCAGCGCCTCTCCCTCATCGCCGGGAAATACGTGGGCAAGGACGACCCGGTCATGATGATCCGGTCCCAGAGCGGCCTCCCCGCCGTGGGGGAGGTTCTCGAGCCCTTCGCGACGCCCATTATCGTCGCCGGGTGGATGCGGGGCTCCCACCACGGCCCCTTCATGCCCGTGGGTCTCCCCGATGCCAACTGCACCCGGTTCGACGGACCGCCCCGGGTCATCTGCCTCGGGTTCCAGGTGTCGAACGGGAAGCTCATCGGCCCCGTGGACATGTTCGACGACGTGGCCTTCGACCGGGTCCGGGCCCGGTGCAACGAGCTCGCCGACATCCTCCGGGCCCACGGCCCCTTCGAGCCCCACCGGCTCTCCCTCTCGGAGATGGAGTACACCACCCTCCCGTCAGTTGAGAAGACTCTCCGGGACCGGTGGGAGAAAATACCGGAATAA
>DATKMC010000028.1:0-88753 GCA_035542115.1 Methanomicrobiales archaeon
CGGATCGAGGAGATCAAGTTCCAGACCTTCGGGTGCGCCGCGGCGATTGCAACCTCCAGCATGGTGACTGAGCTCGCAAAGGGGAAGACCCTGGAGGAGGCCTGGGCCATCACGAACCGGGATGTGGCGGATTCACTCGAGGGACTTCCCCCCATCAAGATGCATTGTTCACTCCTCGCCGAAGAGGGGATCCACAAGGCTATCAACGACTATCGCAAGCGTCAGGGCCTGCCCCTCTGGGAGGAGAAATCTGGACATGCCCATGAACACGGGGAAGAACCCGAGTGCGAGCTCCCGGCCGGAACGGAGCAGCACTGATCTTGGAACATGTACTGTGCCATACCTCATGAGGAAAGGATGAAGGTCAGGGTACGATTCTTTGCCCGATTTCGCGAGCTCCTCGGGACTGATATCGTCGCCGAGCCAGCTCCCGGAATGGTCCTTGCCCGCCTCATCAGGGATGTCGCCCGGAAGAATAAGGAAGGTTATCGGGCCATCTTCGACGATCAGGGGAAGATCCGCGAGTTCGTGATTATGATGCGGAATGGGAAACGTGTCGAGACGATGGACGCAGAGGAGACTCAGGTTGCCGACGGGGACGAGATCGCGGTCTTCCCGCCGGTATCCGGAGGATGAGACTCCCATCGAACAGGCGTATCAGGAACCACATTTTTATAGGCCCGGCAGGCAGAATGAAAAGCTGCAGATATCAGAATTCAAGCTTATCCCAGAACATATATATCTCCAAACGACCAATGCTCTCTGGAACATAAAGGAGGTCCGATTTCATGACCAATGGTTGGATGAATCGGGCTTCTGACCACGGAAAGGCCGTCCCGGCCGGGGCGTTCCACGTTTCAGGTCAAACGCGCTTCGAAAATGAATTTACCCGCTTAAGCCCAGAAACTGATTCAGAATAGATGAAATAATGAACATTATGAGGTAGCAATGAGACTTCCCCGAACACTTATCTCAATAAACTCCTATATTTGAATCCTTGCATTCAATATTATTTTTATTCAGGTATGATTCAATGTGCGTTTGTTCAAATTCAAAACTTTTATGACAATTTTCACAGGTACCACAGACATTTCCTTCAAGCCAGTAAGGAATAACAACTCTGGAACCGAATGTTTCTTTTCTCCAGAGAAGTATATGGGAAACCTGACTACAGAGAGGACATTTCGTTTTAACGACGGTGATTTTCTTTGGACATGTAATTTTAAACCACATAATCGACTACTTAGCCGTTCTTGTATATATATAATTCGTTCATAATTAAATTCATTATAATTGCTTTAAACGTAATTAAACGTATTATAATCATTTTCACATGAATTTCTGCAGTTATACGCACTTTGGTCCTATCTATTTTATACCTGGGCCCGGCCCGGGCGTTCCCGTTTTGAGGGTTCTGTCAAGGTGTAGGTAGGTATCGAATTTCGACAGAAGGGCGGGAAAGAGTCAGCTGCCGGCAACTAATTAATAGCTCGAGGACTTCTCTGGGTCGCTCATTAAATAGAATCTATACCTTTTTCATCTCTGCCATTTTATTCCTCACCGCCGTAGTCCTCGAGGGAAGTGTCAGCGAAGGGAAGTGGCGGGAGGAAATGGACAAGTTTGTCAAGGCTTTGCACGCCGCCACCTATCCCTCTTTCATCGCATCGACAGGGGGTGAATCAACGATTGATCTCGAAAAGGAGCTCGGAAACATTTTGGATCGGGTCCGCGTTGATGTGGAAGAAATTATCAAATCCTCGAACCCGGAATTGATTGCCAAGGCTCTCAAGGTTATGAGGAAAAACGACTCTATCCTGAAGGACCTCGACTGACCATTTTTCGATGGCTGTTGACCCATTGGTTTCGCGGGTTGAAACGGAGCCGCATGGTTTTTATCCAGACCCGCTGTACCTCTGCCGTACCCGAACGGTTTTATGAGGCCTTCGTATGAAAGGAACACCAGCCATCGCAGGAACGCTCCTCCTGCTTATCCTCGTTGTCTTCCTGGTGCTGCCCGCCACCGCCCAGGAAGGGACCGTCACCCGGGGCGGGACCATCACGGTCACCGTTGTCGGGATCCCCCGCACCGCCTACGACATCTGGGTGGCGGGGACCTCTGACATGAGCGGCGAACCGGGTGACCAGCCGCCCGTCATCGTCCCCGGGCAGGTCGACGTCCAGCAGGACGACCCCGCCGGCCCGTACACCATCGGGTCCACCCCCATCCGGGGCGGCGGGACGATCCTGGACGACGTCGCCCCGAGCTCCTCGGTCGTACCGGCGACGAGCTACTATGCCCTCGTGACCACCGACATCCAGGGGTACGGCACGGTCCTTTTCCGGACCTCGGCGGCGACGGCGACGGACCGGCAGTTCCACATCAGGGCCCAGGACCCCGGGAACCCGGGCGAGGACGTCCAGGTGGTCCGCGGCGTCCCGGCGGCTCCCCCGACCCCCACCCCGACGATGATGGTACCGCTGCCCCTCCCGGCCACCATGGAGACCCCGTTCCTGCCAGCTCCGACCACGACGGTGCCGGTGACCCCTGTTCCAACCACGCCGGTCCCGGCCACGACCCTCCAGCCGGAGGCGGCAACCATCACCCCGGCCGCCGAGGAGACCCCGACGGAGACCGCTCCCACGCAGGGTATCCCGCTGCCCGGGATCGTCGCCATTGCAGCGGCGGGGATAGGGATCCTCTTCGCGTCTTCCAGGAGGGGGGCGGGGTAGGGGGCCATTTCCTTCCGGCGATGGCCTGCATATTTCGTTGATGGGGACCCGGGATTCCATGAGGACGAAACCCGGAGAAGGAACCGTGCACGACACAGGCAAAGTACCCGGGACCCCGCCTCCAGGGCCGGGGAGGTCATGAGGGTATGGCCCAGATCCGGGCACCGGAATGGATCCCCCGCACCCGCCTCCTCCAGGGGATCCTCCCCATCGATACCGCGGAGGTCCCGGGCGAGATCCTCGCCGGGGTGACCTTTGCGGCCCTCGCAATCCCCGAGGTCATGGGGTACACGAACATCGCGGGGATGCCCGTGGTCACCGGCCTCTATACCATCCTCCTTCCCATGGCGGTCTTCGCCATCTTCGGGTCCTCCCGGCACCTGGTCATCGGCGCCGATTCGGCCACGGCCGCCGTCATCGCGAGCGGCCTCGTGGTCATCGCCGCCCCGCGGTCGGCGCAGTACGTGGCCTATGCGGGGATGATCGCCATCATCGCCGCGGCCTTCCTCCTCCTCGCAGGCCTCCTGAAGCTCGGGTTCGTCTCTGACTTCCTCTCCCTCCCGGTCATCATGGGGTTCCTCACCGGGGTCGGGATCCAGATCGCCCTCGGGCAGCTCGGGGGCATGGTCGGGATGGCGTCAACGCCCGGGGGGCCCGTCATGCAGCTGGTCCGGTTCCTGGGAAACCTCCCCTCCGCGAGTCTCCCGACCATTGCCCTTTCACTCTCGGTCATAGGGGTGATCGCCATCGCAAGGAGGGTGAGCAGCCGGGTTCCCGGGGCACTCATCGCGGTTATCGGTACGATCCTTTTCAGCTGGGCCTTCGGGTTATCGTCCTACGGGATCGCGGTGCTGGGGACAGTCCCCGGGGGCATCCCCGGGATCGGGCTTCCTGCCGTTCCCCCCTCAGACGTCCCCGGCCTCATCTACATTGCGGCGGCCTGTTTTGTCATCATCCTCGCCCAGAGCGCCACCACCTCCCGTGCGTATGCCTGGAAGTTCTCCGAAACGGTCGACGAGAATATTGACCTCGCCGGCCTCGGCCTCGCGAACATCGCGGCGGGGATCTCGGGGACCTTCGTCGTGAACGGGAGCCCCACGAAGACCGAGATGGTCTACGCCGCCGGGGGCCGGACGCAGCTCACCCAGCTTGCCGCGGCTGCCGTCGTCCTCGCCGTCCTCCTCCTCATGACCGGCCCCCTTGCCTACCTGCCGGCCGCTGTCCTCTCGGCGGTCGTCTTCCTCATCGGGCTTCGCCTGGTGGACGTGGAGGGGCTCGCCTCGCTCAGGGTCCGGCGGCCGGTGGAGTTCGCCGTCGCCCTCGTCACCGCGGCCACGGTGATCCTCATCGGAATCGGGCAGGGCATCGCCATCGCCGTAGCCGCCTCCATCATCGCCCACCTCAGGCACAGCTACCGGCCGCTCAACTCGCTCCTCGTTCCCTCGCCCGAGGGGGCCATCAGGACAGTTCCCGTCGCCGAAGGGAAACAGGCCCTCGAAGGGCTGCTCATGTACCGGTTCGGCGCTGACCTCTACTTCGCGAACGAGAGACACTTCATCGACGAAATCATCTCCCTCGCGAAAAGTGCGGACCCGCCGCTCAGGTGGTTCTGTATCTCGGCCGAGAATATCGGCGATGTGGATTATTCGGGCGCCGAGACCCTGAAGAAGGTCCATGGGGAACTCGGGAGGCGGGGGATCGTCCTCGTCATGAGCGACGTGGAGAAACCGGTCCTCGCCAGGATCGAACGGGACGGGATCGTGGAGCTCATCGGCAGGGAGTACATCTTCGATACGGCATACGACGTGATCAGGATTTACAGGGATCGGGAGGCCCGCCCCGGCACCTGATCAAAACGTATAATCGCCTGCGGAGACAAAGATCCCGGCCATGCAGTCCAGGTTCCTGCCGGCCGCCCTCCTCCTCATCGGGGTGCTGGCCATTATCGCAGGCTGCAGCGAAGCACCGCAGGAGGCAGCGTCCATGACGACACCCACCACCGCAACCCAGGCCACCCTCGTAAAGCTCGAGACCACCATGGGGAACATAACCCTCGAGCTCCGGGCAGACATGCCGGTTACCGCAGGGAACTTCGAGAAGCTCGTGAAGCAGGGGTACTACGACGGGGTCATCTTCCACCGGGTCATCGACGGCTTCATGATCCAGGGCGGGGACCCGACGGGCACCGGCCGGGGCGGCCCGGGCTATACCATCAGGGATGAGTTCACGAGGAACAACCGGAACCTCCGGGGCACCATTTCCATGGCAAACGCCGGCCCGAACACGGGGGGCAGCCAGTTCTTCATCAACCTCGTGGACAACAGCTTCCTTGATACCAAGCACCCGGTCTTCGGGAAGGTCGTCGAGGGCATGGACGTGGTGGACAGGATCGGCAAGGTGAGTACTGACCCCGGTGACCGGCCCATCACCCAGGTGAAGATCCTGAAGGCGACCGTGATTAGCGGGTGAGTTTTCCGCGAGAATCTCCTTTTCCCGTATTTTTCTGATTCCTCAATATACCCGGCTGACAGCTGGAAAGGCCCATAACCTTCAGGGGGGTACCGGAACGGCGGGGGGCGGATCCCCCGGGGTTGTACGGCGAAGAATAGGTCCCTACAGCCCCGGCTTTCCCCTGAGGGCCTCGAGGAGGAGCTTCGCTGACCACTCCATGTCCCGGGTGTCGAGGACCTCGACGGGGGAGTGGATGTACCGCACCGGTACCGAGATGACGGTGGAGGGAATTCCGCCCCTCGTAAGGTGGATAGCCGAGGCATCGGTGGTCCCACCATGGCCGACTTCGAGCTGGTACGGGATCTTCTTCTTTTCCGCGGTCCTCCGGAGCCATTCCACCATCCTCCGGTTGGCGATGAGGCCCCTGCCGCTCGCGTCCGAGACGGTGATGGCCGGGCCCTTCCCCATCTCGAGGCAGGAGTCCTCCTTCTTGATCTCGGGGTGGTCGCCGGGGAAGGTGACGTCGAGGGCGATGGCGCAGGAGGGGTCGAGGGCAAAGGAGCTCGTCCGCGCCCCCTTTCCCCCTACCTCTTCCTGGGCAGTGAAGACACCATAGACGGTGTGGGGGGACTTCAGCTCATGGAGCACCTTCACGAGGACAGCACAGCCGGCCCGGTTGTCGAAGGCCTTCCCCGTCACCCGGGTCCCGGCGAGGGTGGCGAATTCACGGTCGATGGTCGCGGGGGTGCCGATCTCGATCCCCAACTTTGCCACCTCCTTCACCGACGAGGCCCCCACGTCTATGAACATGAGGTCGGTCTTCACCCCCTTCTTCCGCTCGTCCTCGTCCATGGCATGGGGCGGCCTGCCGCCCACGACGCCATAACAGGGCCCCTTCGCCCCGTGGAGGACGACCCGCTGGTTGTAGAGGGTGGGGGCGTACCATCCGCCGAAGGTGACGAACCGGAGGAAGCCCCTTTCGTCGATGTAGTTCACCATGAGGCCGATCTCATCGAGGTGGGAGGCGACCATGACCCTGAAGTTCCCGCCCTCCTTTACGGCGATGAGGTTCCCGAGGGCGTCCTCCCGGAGCTCGTCCACGGACCCGTCGAGCTCCTCCCGGATGACCGAGAAGACGCTCCCTTCGCTCCCCGAAACGCCGTGGGCGTTGGAGAGCCTCTCCAGGATCTCACGCACCATCTACTCACCCACGGCGGCGGCGATCCTCTCCACGGCCTCCCGGATGTTCTCCCGGGAGGTGGCATAGGACATCCGGGCGTACTCCCTCGCGTTCTTCCCGAAGGAGTCGCCGGGGACGATGATGACGCCCTTCTTCAGGATCCGGTCGAAGAGCTCCTTCCCCATGGGCACGAAGGCATAGAAGGCCCCCTCGGGGAGGGGGAACCGGAACCCGAGCCGGTTGAGCCCCTCGTAGAGGAGATCCCGCCGGGCCTTGTACTCCCGGCGCATCACGGGCACCGACGACTGGTCCCCCATGTAGGCGGCAACGGCCGCGTACTGGGCAATGGAGGTGGCGCAGGCCTGGCAGTACTGGTGGACCTTGATGCACTGGCCGATGACGTCCTCGTCGGCGGCGAGGTACCCGATGCGCCAGCCGGTCATGGCATAGGTCTTTGACACCGCGTTCACGGTGATGACATTGTCCCCGTAACAGGCGGCGCTCACGTGAGGCTTCCCGTAGGTGAAGTGCTCGTACACCTCGTCGGAGATGACCGTCACCCCGTGGTCCTCCGCCGACTCCACGAGGGCACAGATGGACTCCGGGCTCTCCACGGCCCCCGTCGGGTTTGCCGGGCTGTTCAGGAAGAGGACCCGTGCCCCCTCCATGCGCTCCAAGGCCGCGTCAACGTCGATGTGGAGGGCCGAGGTGAGGGGGAGCCCCTCGACCTTCCCTCCCGCGAAGGTGGCGAGGGCGGCGTAGGAGACGAACCCCGGGTCTGGCACGAGGACCCGGTCACCGGGATTCAGGAGGGCCTGGCAGGCGATGTGGATGGCCTCGCTCGCCCCCGCCGTGACGATGACCTGCCCGGGCCCGTACGAGAGGGCATTTTCCCGCCGGAGCTTGTCGCAGACGGCGGCCCGGAGCTCGGGGATCCCGGCGTTTATCGTGTAGCCGGTCTTCCCCTCCCGGATGGCCTTCACGGCGGCGTCCTTGATGTGCTGGGGGGTGTCGAAGTCCGGCTGCCCGAGGCCGAAGTTGATGGACCCGGGGCCCGCCGCCTCGAAGATCCGCCGTATGCCCGAGATCTCGATACCTTCCACCTTCTCGGAAAACCTCATCCTTTCATCCCCTCCCCTTCCTTCACTCGATGTTCACGTGCCTGCCCTTCAGGGTCTCGACGTTGATCCCCTTGATCTCCATGAGCCGGGAGATGACCGCGTCGGCGAATATCACCGAGACCGTCTCGAAAAGGGTGCCGAGGGGGGCGAAGGACTTGTGCCTCCCCAGCATCTGCCGGATCTCGAACTCAGTTTCCCCATTCCCTGTGGTCTCCACCCGGGTCTCGATGACCACCCTGCAATCGGCGATCCGGGCGATACGGGAATCCTTCTTTGCCGTGATGAGGCAGACCTTCACCCCGATGGCCTTCGCCGACTCCGCGATATCGGCGATAAACCTCGTCTCCCCCGACCCCGAGAAGACGACCACGAGGTCGCCCCTGTCGAGGGCCGGGGTCACGGTCTCCCCGACCACGTAGGAGGTGAGGCCGAGGTGCATCAGGCGCATGGCAAAGGCCCTGGCAACGAGCCCCGACCTCCCGGCCCCCATGACGTACACCCGCTTCGCGTTCAGGATCTCCCGGAGGAGGCCCTCCACCTCGTCGTCAGAGATGCCGTTGGCCATGCTCCTCACCTCCGAGGCCATGAGCCGCATCATGTCCTGGACCGGGTGCTCTTCCATGCTTCTTCTCTTGATAGCGTACCACTTCGGACTACTTGAGTTTATTCATAAAGGCAGCTGGGCGCCGGCGTGCAGGGGGACCCGGAACGGCTCTGCGGGGGCAGGTCACCCGTCCCGGGTGCCATCGCCGGAGCGCACCCGGCGGTCCTCCTGGATGACGACGTAGAGGATCTCGAGGGAGATGATGACCATCCCCGCGATGATGAGGTTCTGGGTCCCCCGGACGGCCCCCCCGAGGATGAGCCCGAGGCCGAGGAGGTAGACGAGGCAGGGGAAGGCCCTCTGGAACCCCCCGAGGGCCCGGTCCGCGAACCGGGAGGTCGCCGTGGAGACTCCTGCCGAGGAGAAGACGGCGGTGATGAAGAGGACCACGACCCCGGCCTCCTGGTGAAGGGTGGGGGCAGGGACCCCGGCCGGGGTCACCGTCAGGTAGACGAGGATGGTCACCACCGAGAATATGGCATGCACCACCCGGAAGAGGGTGGTCGAGCCCGAAGGCCTCCCGTACCTTTCGAGGACCCGGACGAAGGGGTCGTCCTTTACGAGGGGTCCGTCCGCATCCTGCCGGAAGATGGCGATGGTGAGGACGAGGAAGAGGGCGAAGACGGCGAGGGAGTCGAGGTCAAGGAGGGTGAAGGTCTCCGCCCCCTGGGCGTAGAGGGGCAGGGACCCGTCGGGGAGGTACCGGGTGGAGAGGAGGAGGACCCCGAAGATCCCCTGGAGGGCGATGATATGGGAGAACCTCTTCATGTACTCCGAGAAGCTGGAGGGACCAGGGGATGCCGCTGCCATCTCAGACCACCGGGGGATCGCCCTCCGGAACCTGTGCTCGTCAGCTATATTATTATTTCATTCATTTAAATTTTAGTAAACTTATAAATTTAATAAAATAACGACAATATGCCGCCCTATCAGAAAGAAAACATAATAATCAGGAAGAGAAAATAACCCAATCTCCTGAACAATCCCGGGTCCGGGCGTGGAAAATCAACGGGAGCTCCTTTCCGGAAATGCCCCGCCCGCCCCGGGCTGGCCCCCTCCCTCCGGAGGCCTGCTGGTTCCCGAACCCGGGGTGCTCACCGCCCGGTCGGCGGGGCGCGGAGGTCGGGAGTGCCAAGGGGGGTCCCGTGCGGGATCGGCGCCCCGGTTACCCCTCCGATCCGATAGTTCCCGGGGGGGGCGGTGATCTCGAACCGGGCCCCCTTCCCCAACTCCCCGACCTCCCGGATGGTGAGGCCGGTGATGCCGAGGATCTCCCTGACGAGGAAGAGGCCGAGGCCCGGGTACTCCCCGTACCCCCTCCCGAAGATCCCCTCCTTGTCCTCGGCGGGTATCCCCCTCCCGTCGTCCTCGCAGAAGAGGACGAGGCCGGCAGGGCCCTCGTCGTACCCGAGCTGGATCCGGGTCACCCGCTCGCCGTGGAGGACGGCATTCTCGATGAGGTTCACAAAGGCCCTCTCGAGAAGGGGGTCGGCATAGACCTCGATCCCCCGGAGGTCGTGGATCACGGGGATCCCGCGGCTGTCCACCTCCCGGACGACCCGGCCGAGGATCTCGTTGAGGTCCTGCCAGGCGGGGGCCGCCATCCCGATCTTCTGGTAGAACCTGGTGAACTCGATGAGGTCATGGATACGGCGGGTGATGGCATGCTCCTTCTCCAGATAGCCAAGGATGAGGGGGTCGGCCGTGGTCTCCATGGCGAGGTCCTGGTACGCCGAGAGGGCGGTGAGGAGGTTCTTCAGGTCATGCCGGGTGATGACCGAGAGGAGCTGGAGCTTCGCGTTCGCCTGCACGAGGGCCGTTTCGCCGGCCTTCCGGTCGGTGATGTCCCGGAAAATGCCAACAACCTGGGACCCGAGGAGGGGGAGGAACCTCCCCTCGAAGGACCGCCGGGTGCCCTCGACCTCCTGGGGGAACTCGATGACCTGCATCTTCCCGCTCCCGTGGACCTCCCGGATGGTTTCCTCCACGAGGGCGCCCTCAGCGGGGGCGAGGAGGTCCCGCACCCGCGAGGTGAGGAGCCGGTCATAGGCCTGGAACGGCGGGAAGGGGTCCCGGGCCCGGAGCTCGAGGATGGCCCCCCCGGGGTCAAACCTGAGGTAGGCATCGGGGAACGCCTGGAAGAGGGCCTCGAGCTGGGCCTGGGCCTCCTCGACCTCGCAGGCCTGCTCCCGCAGGTTTGCCTCCGCCTCCACCTGGTCGGTGATGTCCTCGAGGGTCTCGAGGGCCCCGATGACGGCCCCCGCCCGGTCCCGGATTGTCACGGCGGTGAAGTGGAGCCACTTCCCCCGGCCCCCCAGGTCGGGGAAGAAGTCCTTCACCTCGTAGGCCCCCTCGATGTACGGAGACCGGGCGGCCTTGTCGCCGTACCAGCGGGCGATCTCCCCGGGGTTCCCGTCGACGAGGAGGTCGCAGAGGCAGGGCCGCTCGGTGGTATAGAAGGCCCTCCAGCAGTGGTTCGTCCCCATCACCTCGATAGCGGGGATGCCGGTCTGCTCCTCCAGGGCGCGGTTCCAGTGGACGACCCGGTGCTCCCGGTCGATGACGAACTGGGGGATGGGGGAGCTCTGGATCATGGCATGAAGCTCCTGCTCGCTCTCCCGGAGGGCCTCCTCGGCCCGGCGCTTCCGGGCAGCCTGCCGGATCATGTTCCCGAGCTCGGCGAACTGGGACTTGGGATCCCCTCCTTTCTGGAGGTAGAAGTCGGCGCCGGAGTTGAGGGCCTCGATGGCCACCGCCTCCCTTCCCTTCCCGGTGAAGATGATGAAGGGGATGGTGCACCCCGAGGTTCGGAGCTCCTTGAGGAACTCGATGCCGTCCATCCCGGGCATCAGGTAGTCGGCGACGATGACGTCGTACGGGTTCTCGCCGAGCTTCGCGAGGCCGATCTTTGCCGAGGGGGCCGTGTCGATGGCGAGATCCCCTTCCCGGCCGAGGAAGAGGGTGGTGAGCTCGAGGAGCGCGGGCTCGTCGTCGACGTAGAGGACGGTGATCTTCGGGCCTGGAGCCGCAGGCCCCCCATACCGGAGCACTTCTGACATAGGGAGTCAAGGGAAAAAGGCTGACCTTTCCCCTGCAGGTCGTGATTTGGCAAGGGATTATTTTATGCGAAAATATATATATTTGTTGATAAAATCAGGTTCAAAAAATAAAATTTCCCTGATAATCCCCTTGGGCCGGTGCACCGAATGCCCCGGGTACAGGGGAACCGGTCCCATCTACAGGCTCAAATAGTGTGGCGCCTAAGGGTACTGTGGAGAGCTCCATGGCAGGAAGGAAGAGCCCCCTGAAGCCCTACTTCGCCGAAGACGGCTTTTCCCTGTACCGGGCCGATTCCGTGGAGTTCCTCGACACCCTTCCCGACGATTCCGTGGACCTGATCTTCGCAGACCCCCCGTACCGGCTCTCGAACGGGGGCTTCACCTGCCATGCCGGGCGGCGGGCGCCGGTGCACAAGGGAGCATGGGACGAGAGCCGGGGGACCGAGGAGGACTTCGCCGGCCACCTCGCCTGGATCCGGGCCTGCCGTCGGGTCCTCGCCCCCTCCGGCTCCCTCTGGATCAGCGGCACGTACCATTCCATCTATGCCTGCGGCTATGCCCTCCAGGTCGCCGGCTGCCACCTTCTGAACGACATCTGCTGGTTCAAGCCGAACGCCCCCCCGAACCTCTCGGGGAGGTACTTCACGGCAAGCCACGAGACCCTCCTCTGGGCCTCGAAGGGACCAGACTGCCGGCACACCTTCAACTACGAGCTCATGAAAAACGGCATCTGGGGTGGGGATACCCTCAAGCGGCCCCACCGGCAGATGCGGTCGGTCTGGTCGGTGCCGGCCCCGAGGCCGGGGGAGAAGCGCTTCGGGCGTCACCCGACGCAGAAGCCCCTCGACCTCCTCGTCCGGATCATCCTTGCGAGCTCGAGAGAGGGGGACCTCGTTCTCGACCCCTTCACGGGGAGCTCCACCACCGGCCTCGCCTGCTGCCTCACGGGGCGCCGGTTCATCGGCATCGACAGGGAGAAGAAGTACCTGGACCTGTCGGTGAAGCGGTACCTCGCTTTCAGAAACGGGGCTGCCCGAGGAGGGGAGGGGAAATGACCGTGGACCCGGCAATCCCTGCCAGAGCCCGGGAGGCCATGCTCACCTCCCAGAGGAACGAGATCACCGAGCACCACATCTACCAGGCCCTTGCAGAAAAGGCCGCCGAGGCCACGAACCGGAAGGTCCTCGACGAGACGGCGGCGGTGGAGCTCGGGCACTACCGGTTCTTCCGGTCCCTCACCGGAGTTGATATTGCTCCGGACCGAGCCCGGGTCGCCTTCTACCTTCTCGTGTACCGCGTCTTCGGAATCACCTTCTCCCTGAAGTTCATGGAGCGGGGGGAGGTGAAGGCCCAGAAGGTCTACCGGGACCTCCTCCCCGCCGTCCCCGGCCTCGAGGCCATCCTCAGGGACGAGGAGAGGCACGAGAAGGAGCTCATCGCCCTCGTGGACGAGCAGCGGCTCCAGTACACGGGGGCCATGGTCCTCGGCCTGAACGACGCCCTCGTCGAGCTCACGGGGACCCTCGCCGGACTCACCCTCGCCCTCCAGGATACCCGGGTCATCGCCATGGCCGGGCTCATCACCGGGATCGCCGCGGCCCTCTCCATGGCATCGGCCGAGTACCTCTCCACGAAGTCGGAAGGAGGGGCAAAGAACCCCTTCAGGGCCGCGATGTACACCGGGATCGCGTACATCGTCACCGTCCTCTTTCTCGTCGCCCCGTACCTCGTGTTCGCGAACTACTACCTCGCCCTCGCGGTCACCATCGTGAACGCCATCATCGTTATCCTCGTCTTCACCTTCTACATCTCGGTGACCCGGGACCTGGACTACCGGGGCCGGTTCATCGAGATGGCCGGCCTCTCCCTCGGCGTTGCCGCCCTCTCCTTCATCGTGGGGATCCTCGTGCGGGTCCTCCTCGGCGTGAACGTGTAGGGGCCCGCGCCACTCCTCCCGTCGCGGAGGATGGCGCCGGCTTTCGGACAGGCGTTGCGCTCGCTCTCCCGGCGGGAGGCAGGGCGCCCGCTCTCCCGGGGCGAGGGGGGCGCTAGCTTTTAGTCCTCTCCCTGCGGAGGGTAGACCGGAGGGATGCAAGTTTGATCTTCGAGAAGGTGGTTTCAGCGGGACTCGCCCATAATTCGTACCTCGTGGGCTCGGGGGGCGAGGCCGCGGTCATCGACCCCCGCCGGGACATCGACGTCTACCTCGGGCTCGCCCGGGCGCATGACCTCCGCATCACCCATGTCTTCGAGACCCACCGGAACGAGGACTATGTCATCGGCTCCCTGGAGCTCGCCCGGGCAACCAGGTGCCAGGTCCTCCATGGATCGAAGCTGGACTTCCGGTATGGAACCCCGGTGCACGAGGGCGACGGCATCCGGGTCGGGACCCTCGAGCTCCGCGTCCTGGAGACCCCGGGCCACACCGAGGAGAGCATCTCCATCGTGCTCCTCGATACCGAGATCTCAGGAACGCCCCTCATGGTCTTCACCGGGGACGCCCTCTTTGCGGGCGAGGTCGGTCGGACAGACTTCTACCCTGACCGGCCGGAGCAGGTGGCGGGGGAGCTCTATTACAGCCTCCACCAGAAGATCCTCCCCCTCGGGGACGGGGTCATCGTCTGCCCGGCCCATGGCGGCGGGTCAGTCTGCGGGGCGGACATCAGCGACCTCCCCCTGACCACCATCGGGTACGAGAAGGAGACGAACCCCCTTCTCCCGCTGGAACGGGGCGCCTTTATCCGGCGCAAGATTGCCGAGCGGCACCACTTCCCTCCCTACTTCTCCATGATGGAGCGGCTCAACCATGACGGGCCGCCACCCCTCGCATGCCCCCTTAGCCTCCCGAACCTCACCGTGCAGCAGGTGAAGGAGCTTCAGAAGAAGGGTGCGCAGGTCGTGGACATCAGGTCCCCGGCCTCCTTCGCCGGCGGCCACCTGCCCGGGAGCCTCCATGTCTGGCGCGACGGGGTACCCTCCTTTGCCGGGTATTTTCTCAATTACGAGAAACCCGTTGTCATCGTGGACGATTTCAACGCGGATCCCGTGGCGGTCCGCCGCCAGTTCGCCCGCCTCGGGTACGACAACCTCGCCGGCTGCCTCGAAGGGGGTTTCATGACGTGGGCGAAGGCCGCGGAGCCGATGGGCACGGTGCGGACCTGGACGGTCCACGAGCTGAAGGCGAACCTTGGGGACCCGAATATCTATCTCCTCGATCTCAGGGACGATCTGAATTACCGGAAGCATGGCTACCTTCCGGGCGCCCACCACGTCTATGTCGGCGAGCTCCCGTCCTTCATCAGCAATGTGCCGTCAGCGGGGAAGGATATCGTCTGCTTCTGCGACGCCGGGTACAAGTCATCCATCGCCGGGAGCCTGCTCCTGCAGCAGGGGTTCCCGAAGGTCACCGTTGTCCTCGGGTCCATGGCTGCGTGGGAGAAGGCAGGGTACCCGGTTGAAAGGGACGAGAAGGAGCCGGAGGGACCTGCGGCGGGGGGATGAGCAGCGCCCGTCGTCCAGAGAACCCCAATCTTTTTCGAATCCCCACCCGACTATAAGCCTGCTGGACCATTCTGCGACAATCCGGACGCTCTCGGGGGAGGGAGGGCCAGAACCCGACCTCGAGCGACGAAGTCGCGATTTCGCTTCGCTCGTCGCACCCTGATGGGTGCTCCATCCTCGGGGCATCCCCTCGGATGCCCCCGCCGCTCGGGCACACCCCGGGTTGCGATAGCCTGATGGGAGGTGCCCTGGAATAAAATGATCTGCTATCCACAGACAGGCCTATTCTAACTGGGGGACGCCACAGCGGCGGGGGCGGAGCCGTCAGGCTAAGCCCCCAGGAGCGTCTGCATTGTCACCGGTAACTATGTTCCTGAAATACCAGAAGAGCTCCCCTTGACGAGTTTGGGGAACTCTTAAATACTCCGGCCGTGCTATAGCTTAGCCAATGCGTGGTGGATGCCTTTTCGCCCGGGATTGCCTTTATCGCCCCGAGTGAAGCGACCGTCCTGCCCGCAGCGAACTGTTCCTTGAAAATAATCCGGGGAGCGACGGCTGTTTTCGGCTCTTATCGCTTCTTCGGCTATTTCGGGTAGTTTTCCCGCCGCCGGAACGGTTCTCGGGCCTTCTCAATTTCCCCTGACCGGTGTTCCCGGCGGGGGAGGTGTACATGAGAGGAAAAGAGATCCGTCTGGAACGAATCATGGACCGGAACACGGGGAGGACCATCATCGTCCCCATGGACCACGGGGTGACGAACGGCCCCATGAAGGGGCTCATCGACATGGGCGAGACCGTCGGCCTCGTTGCCGAGGGGGGGGCGAACGCGGTGCTCGGGCACCTCGGCCTCGCCCTCTACGGCCACCGGAGGCACGGACGGGACGTGGGGCTCATCCTCCACCTCTCGGGCTCGACGTCCCTTGGCCCTGACCCGAACGAGAAGGTGCTCGTGAACACGGTCCCGAACGCGATGAAGATGGGGGCCGATGCGGTCTCCATTCACGTGAACATTGGCGCCGAGTCCGAGGCGCGGATGCTCTCGGACCTCGGGAAGGTCGCCGTCGAGTGCATGGAGTGGGGGATGCCCCTCCTCGCCATGATGTACCCAAGGGGTGCGAAGATCCGGGACGAGCATGGGGTGGAGTCCGTCGCTCTCGCTGCACGGGTGGCGGCCGAGCTCGGGGCCGACCTGATAAAGACCGTGTACACGGGGGACCCGGACAGCTTCCTGGAGGTGACCCGGGGGTGCCCGGTCCCGGTGGTCGTGGCCGGCGGGTCGAAGACCGATGAGCGGGCGACCCTCGAGCTCGTGGCAGGGGCGATGGAGGGCGGCGCGGCCGGCATCTCCATCGGCCGGAACGCCTTCCAGCACCCGGCCCCCGACCGGTTTGTCAGGGCGGCCGCGGCCATCGTCCACGAGAGGCGAAGCGTTGAAGAAGCACTGGAAATCATGAGAAATGGAGGAAGGAGGAGAGAGAAATGATCGGAAAGGAGATCCGGATCGAGCGGATTATCAACCGGAATACGGGGAGGGCCGTCATCATACCCATGGACCACGGCTTCTCCCTGGGGCAGATCGAGGGACTGACGAACATGACGAATGTCATCACCGACGTGGCGAAGGGGGGGGCGAATGCCATCATCCTCCACAAGGGGATGGTGAAGGCCGGCCACCGGAAGCATGGCCGGGACATCGGCCTCATAGTCCACCTCTCTGGGTCCACGAGCCTGAACCCGGACCCGAACGACAAGGTAATCGTCTGCACGGTGGAGGAGGCCATCGCCCTCGGCGCCGACGCCGTCTCCATCCACGTGAACCTCGGGGCGCCGAACGAGTCCCGGATGATCGAGTCCGCGGGCGACATCTCGAGGGCCTGCACGAAGTGGGGGATGCCACTCCTCATCATGATCTACCCGCGGGGGAAGAACGTGGATGGTACCTCGCCGCAGGCCATCGGCCTCTGCGTCCGGGTCGCCGAGGAGCTCGGGGCGGACTTCATCAAGACGAACTACCCGGGCAGCCCGGAGGCCTTCAAAAAGATTGTCGATGCCTGTTCGGTCCCGGTCATGATCGCCGGGGGCGAGAAGGCCGGTGACCACGAGACCCTGAAGATCATCCGGGACTCGGTGAAGGCAGGGGGGGCGGGGGTCTGTATGGGCCGGAACGCCTTCCAGCGGAAGAACACCACGAAGTTCGTCCAGGCCATCACGAGGATCGTCCACAAGAACCTGGACCCCGACGAGGCCATGGGGATGCTATGAAGGAGCTCTGGGTCGACATCCGTCCCTGGAAGAAGGACATCGCCACCACCGCCATCGAGAGCGGCGCGGACGTCCTCGTGGTGGAGGACCCGGCCCGGGTGAGGGAGCTTGGCCGGGTGACCACCGTCGCCCCGGGCGGGGACCTCGTGCCCGAAAAGGACGTCTTTGAGATGGAGGTGAAGGACAGGCCCTCTGAGGAGGAAGCTGTGAGGAAGAGCAGACAGGGGTACGTCATCGTCCGGACGCCGGACTGGACGGTTATCCCCCTTGAGAACCTCGTCTCGCGGGCCGATCGGATCATCGCCGCGGTGAAGGACCGGAAGGAGGCCGAGCTCGCTCTCGGGGCCCTCGAGAAGGGCGTCCGGGGCGTCCTCCTCAGGACCGGGAACCCGTCGGTCGTCCGCGACGTGGCGAAGCTCATCAAGGAGAGCACGGGAAAGGCCGAGTTGGTCCCCTTCACGGTCACGGCGATCCGGCCCGTGGGTATGGGTGACCGGGTCTGCGTCGATACCTGCACCATGATGGGGGAGGGGCAGGGTATCCTCGTGGGGAACACCTCCTCGGCCTTCCTCCTCGTCCAGGCCGAGACGAGCGAGAACCCGTACGTCGCCCCGCGGCCCTTCCGGGTGAACGCCGGGGCGGTCCATGCCTATGCCCTCATGCCCGGCGGGAAGACCGCCTACCTCTCGGAAATTGATTTATCCTCGAAGGTGGCCCTCGTCACCGCCGACGGGAAGGTCACCGAGGCCTGCGTGGGGAGGACGAAGATCGAGAAGCGCCCCCTCCTCCTCGTTGAGGCCGAGGGGGCCGGGAAGAAGGCGAGCCTCATCCTCCAGAACGCCGAGACGGTGCGGCTCGTGGGGGAGGACGGGAGGCCCGTCTCCGTCGCGGCCCTCCGGGTGGGGGACCGGGTCCTCGGTGCGACCGCCGAGGCGGGCCGGCACTTCGGGGTCGCGGTGAAGGAGTCCATCGTCGAGAAGTGAGGACGGGAGCATGATCGCGGGGATCATCGGGGGAACGGGGAAGATGGGCCGGCTCTTCGGATCCGTCCTGGAAAGGCACGGGTTCGAGGTCAGGGTATCGGGGAGGAGGACGGAGCTGACGAACCGGCAGCTTGCAGAGGAAAGCGACCTCATCATGGTTTCGGTGCCCATACGGTCGACGGCCGGGGTTATCTCCGAGATCGCCCCTCTCCTCGGGAAGGAGCAGCTCCTCTGCGACCTCACCTCCCTGAAGGCCGTGCCTGTGGAGGCTATGCTCAGGTCAGAGGCCCAGGTCCTCGGGATGCACCCCCTCTTCGGCCCGACGGTTCCCTCCCTCAGGAACCAGACCGTCATCCTCACACCCGCACGGTGCAGCACCCCCATCGCATCCCGGGTCCCGGAAATCCTCCGGGCCGAGGGGGCGGACCTCGTCATCATGAACCCTGATGCCCACGACCGGCTCATGGCCATCATCCAGGGGCTCACCCACTTCGGGAATCTCTGCATGGCCGACGCCATCCGCCGCTCGGGGACCGACCTCGCCATCGCTCTCGGGGCGACCTCGCCGGTCTACCGGATCCAGATGGCCCTCATCGGCCGGCTCCTCTCCCAGGACCCGGCCCTCTACGGGGACATCCTCCAGCTGAACCCCCACGTGCCGGGGGTGCTCGCCGCCTTCGGGGCAGCGGCCGCCGATCTCCGGGAGCGGGTGGAGGGCGGGGACCTTTCCTCCTTCGTGGAGTTCTTTGGCCGGAACGCGGAGATGTACCGGCCGTACCTCGACCAGGCAGCGGCGGAGACCGACGCCCTCATCGCCTACCTGACGGAGAAGAAATGATCGCGGTCCTCGGGCCAGAAGGGACCTTCAGCCACGAGCTTGCCCTCGCCCTCTTCGGAGAAAAGGAAGTGATCCTCATCCCCACCATCCACCGGATCTTCGACGAGGTGGAGAAGGGCTCCTGCGACGGGCTCGTGCCCCTCGAGAACAGCGAGGCCGGCGGGGTGGGGCCTACCCTCGACGGCCTCCAGGGCCACGCCGTCTCCATCACCGGCGAGGCATTCATGGAGGTGCACCACCACCTCGCTGCCCGGGGGAAGCCGGAGGATCTCATCCTCGTCTATGCCCACCCGCAGACCCATGAACAGTGCAGTGAGTTCCTCGAGGAGCTGGGGATCGGGGTGGTGCACACCTCCTCGAATGCGGCGAGCGCCCGGGCCATGCAGGAGCGGGAGGGGGCAGGGGCCATCGTCTCGGAGCTGACCGCCCGGATCTACGGCCTCCCCATCGTCCGGCGGGATGTGCAGAACAACGCTGGGAACACGACCCGGTTCATCCTTATCTCGGCCATGCCCCCGGCCGAGAGCAAGCCGGAGAAATGCAGCATCCTCATCGACCCCCGGGAGGACCGGCCGGGGCTCCTCCATGACCTCCTCTCGGTCTTTGCCAGGCGGGGGATCAACCTCACGCGGATCGAGTCCAGGCCATCGAAGCGGGGGATGGGGAGCTATGTCTTCTTCGTTGATATCGCCACGGACCGGGGGTGGGAAGTGGCCATCCGGGAGCTCCACGGGCTCACCCATGTGAAGAACCTCGGGTGCTACCGGCGGCTGGAGGTGCCCGGGTGGAGGTGACCCTCCGGAAGGCCGGCACCATCGACCTCCGGGTCAGGGCACCCCCGTCCAAGTCCTTCACCCACCGGGCCCTCGTGGCCGCGGCCCTCGCCCGCGGCGGGTCCACCCTCCGGGATCCCCTCGTCTCCGACGATACCCGCATAACCGCGGATGCCCTCCGGAAGCTCGGGGTTTCCCTGGCATGGGAACGGGACACGGTGCGGGTCGCCGGTACCGGGGGGAGGTTCCCGGTGCGCGGAGAAACCACTCTGGACCTCGGGGACTCGGGGACGAGCATGCGGTTCTTCGCCGCCCTCGCCCTCCTCGCGGGGGGGCCGGTGGTGCTCCGGGGGAGCCCGCGGATGCATGAGCGCCCCATCGGGCCCCTCGCCGGGGCCCTCGGGGAGCTGGGCGGGATCGTCCGGTACCTCGGGAAGGAGGGGTACCCACCCCTCCGGGTCTCGGGCAGCTTCAGGGGTGGGGAGGTGGTGGTGGACGGGAGCACAAGCAGCCAGTTCATCTCCGCCCTCCTCGTGGCGGCCCCCTGCGGGGAGGGGGACCTCGGCCTCACGGTAAGTCCTGCTCCCGTCTCACGGTCATATCTTGATATCACCGCGGAGGTGATGTCTGCCTTCGGTGCCGCCCCGGAACGGGAGGGCTACACGCGGTTCCTGGTGAAGGGAGGGACAGGATACCGGGGGCGCGGCTACCATATCGAAGGGGACTTCTCCTCTGCCTCCTACTTCCTTGCCATGGGCGCGGTCTGCGGCGGCCGGGTTGCGGTCGGGAACCTGGACCGGTCGTCGCCTCAGGGCGACCGGTGGTTCCCCGGCATCCTGGGGGAGATGGGGTGCCGTGCCCGGTGGACCGGCCAGACGCTCGTCCTCGAGGGCGACGGGGACCTCTCGGGGGTGGACGTGGAGATGTCGGGGAGCCCGGACACGGTCCAGACCCTCTGCGCGGTGGCCGCCTTTGCAAAGAGCCCCACCCGGATCCGGGGGATAGGCCATCTCAGGCACAAGGAGAGCGACCGGATCGAGGCCACGGCGAGGGCCCTCCGGAACCTCGGCGGGGATGTCCGGGTGGAGGGGGACACGGTCACCATCCTCCCCCGGCCCCTTCACGGGGGCGTCATCGACCCGGGAGGCGATCACCGGACTGCCATGGCCTTCTCCGTCGTAGCCCTCGGGGCGGGGGACGTCACCATCAGGGACGCGGAGTGCGTCTCCAAATCTTACCCTCGATTCTGGGACCATCTCAGGGAGGCGGGGCTCCTGTGAAGGGCAGGAGGATCATCCTCACCGGTTTCCGTGGAACCGGGAAGACCAGCTCCGGGAAGCTCCTTGCGGAGATGCTGGGCATGCCCTTCCTCGATACCGACCGGGTCATCGAGGAACGGGCAGGGAAACGGATCCCCGCCATCTTCCGGGAGCGGGGCGAACCGGCCTTCAGGGAGCTGGAGCGGGAGGCCATCGCCTCCCTGCCCGCCGAGAACGTCGTGGTGGGCACGGGGGGCGGGGCGGTGCTCGATCCGGTGAACGTCGAGAGGCTTAAGAGGGGCTCGGTGGTCTTCCTCCTCCAGGCGGGGGAGGGGACCATCGTCCGGCGCATCGGGGGGAGTGATCGCCCCTCCCTCACCGGGAAACCCCCTGCCGAGGAGGTCGGGGAGCTTCTCCGGGAGCGCCAGCCGGCGTACCTCCGGGCGGCCGACTTCTGCATCGATGCCGGCGGGGATTCGGCGGGAGGGGTCGCGGAGGAGATGGCCCGGATCCTGAGAGAAGGCCCATCATCCCGTCTTTCCCGCGACGCGGGGATGCAGTTCATCGGGAAGCTCCTCCTCCCTCCGGGAAACCATGATGCCCTGTCGGCCATGTGGAACGGCGCGGGTGGTCGCCCGGCCGGCAGTCGCACCTGCGGGTGCTCCCCCCCTGCGGGGCTCTGCGCCATCGCGGGGTACCCATGCTCGCACAGCAAAAGCCCGGCGCTCTGGAATGGCCTCTTCAACCGGTACGGCCTCCCATACCTCTATACCTCCCTCGAGTGGCCTGACATCGCCGGGATCATGCAGGCGGTGCGCAACCTCGGTATCCGGGGGCTCTCGGTCACCATCCCCTTCAAGGAGACGGTCATTGCTCACCTGGACGGGATCGACCCCGACGCCCGGGCCATCGGGGCGGTGAACACGGTAGTCCAGTGCGGCGGGGTCCTCCGGGGGTACAACACCGACTGGCTCGGGATCCGGGAACCCCTCCGGGACCTCAGGGGCGCCCGGGCGGCCGTCCTCGGGGCAGGAGGGGCCGCCGCCGCGGCCGTGTATGCCCTCCTATCCCTCGACATGGAGGTCACCGTCCTGAACAGGACGCCGGAGAAGGCTGAACGTCTCGCGGGCCGGTTCGGGTGCCGCGCGGGCCCCCTCTCCTCCATCCGGAACCTCCGGCCCGACGTGGTGGTGAACGCGACACCCGTCGGGATGCACCCGGACCGGTCCTCGCTCCTCTCCGGGGCGGATCTGGTGAAGGGGATGACGGTCTTTGACCTCGTGTACACCCCGCCCGAGACCCCGCTCCTCGCCCTGGCCCGAAGTGCGGGGTGCCGGGTCGTCCCGGGGACCGAGATGTTCATCCACCAGGCCCGCGAACAGTTCTTCCATGTCACGGGCATCCGGGTTCCCGAACCCGTCCTCAGGGAGCTGGTGTAGGTGAACAGCTTCGGCCGCAGCTTCCGGATCACCACCTTCGGCGAGAGCCACGGGAAGGCCCTCGGGGTCGTCATCGACGGGTGCCCGCCGGGCCTCCCCCTCGACGGGGGGGATATCCAGCCCTTCCTTGACCGGCGGCGGCCGGGGAAGGGGCCCCTCGAGTCGCCCCGGAAGGAGCCTGACCATGTGGAGATCCTCTCCGGCCTCTTCCGGGGGAAGACCACCGGGGCCCCCATCACCCTCGTCGTAGCGAACCAGGACGTCCGGGAGGAGGACTATGACTCCCTCGAGGGGATCTTCCGGCCTGGCCATGCCGACTTCACGTACCAGCAAAAGTACGGGATCCGGGACCACCGGGGAGGGGGCAGGTCCTCGGGGAGGGAGACGGTGGCGAGGGTCGCGGCGGGGGCGGTGGCGGCGAAGGTCCTCGGCGGGAAGGGCATCAAGATCACGAGCCGGATCCTTGAGATCCATGGGAAGCGCGACCTTGAGGCCATGGAGCGGGAGATCGAGCGGGCCAGGAACGAGGGGGACTCCGTGGGCGGGATCGCGGAGGTCCTCGTCGCCGGCTGCCCGCCCGGGCTCGGCGACCCGGTCTTCTCGAAGCTCGATGCCCTCCTCGCCCACGCCCTTATGGGGATCGGGGCGGTGAAGGGCGTGGAGATCGGGGAGGGCTTTGCAGCCGCCCGGATGAAGGGGAGCAAACACAACGATGCCATGACGAGGGAGGGGTTCGCGACAAACCATGCCGGCGGGATCCTGGGCGGGATCAGCACCGGCCAGGAGATCGTCGCCCGCATCGCGGTGAAGCCGACCCCCTCCATCGCAAAGACCCAGCGGACTGTGAACCGCGGGGGGGAGGAGGTCTCCATCTCCATCCGCGGCAGGCACGACCCCTGTATCGTCCCCCGTATCCTCCCCGTCGCGGAGGCCATGGTCGCCCTCGTCATCCTCGATGCGTACCTCGAGCAGGCGAAGTACCGGGACCTGACCGGGAAAGGCCCGGCCCCTGAGGCCTGAGGCATGGAACCGGAGGGAGAGACTTATGCCCCCGAGACCTGTGCCCACTGCGAGGGTGCGGGGTGCAGCTACTGCGATAAGAAGGGAAAGGTCCTCGTCCTCCAGCCGCCGGTGAAATGCCACCACTGCGACGGGGACGGGTGCATCTACTGCGGGTTCACCGGCTGGCGCGGGCTGAAACCCAAGTACCCTGCCTGTAAAGAATAATCGTTGTTTAAGGATCCTGGGGGTATTCCCCTTAGCAGAGGGCCTGCACGGAGTGATCAAAGCATTGGGGGGATCCTGCACCTGTTCCCTTCAGCGGGAAGGCCTGCCAGGGGGAGAGGGGGCCTTCAGCGATCCGGACCGGTCTTCCCCTCCGGCATAAGGCATGCCCGGGGTGATGGGTGGCGTGCAGGGGCATATGCCCGGGGGCCCACCGTCGTGGAGAGCCTCCCGTTCATTTTTAAGCCCGGAGGTCCCACCTGAGCTCTGATAACACCGGGAGGGAAAAGATCAATGTGTCCAGGGATCCTGCCAGCTCTCAGGCGTTTCAGCCCCGTCATCGTGGTTCTCCTCGCATCCTGCGCCCTCATCCTCCCATGCCAGGCGGCCACGCCCACCCTCGTGTACAGCACCGATTTCTCCTCCGACCCCGGCTGGGTGACGAACAACCCGGTCACGAACTACTACGATGCTGAGAAAGGGATGTTCCACTATTACATGCGTTCAGGGACCGGCGCGTATGTGTACCAACCCGTCTCCTACGGCGGGGAGGCCTTCACCCTCTCCTTCGATATCCTCCCCGAACGGACGGACTACCAGGCGAGCGTGAACTTCGGCCTCGGAGACAGCGACCAGTTAACCGAGCAGCGCCAGACCATGTTCACCGAGTTTGACAACGGGCAGTACGGGAGGATCCTCTGGATCCGGTCCATCGACCTCCTGAACCAGCGGCGGGAGGCCTCCTCCTACTTCCTCTCCTACGGCGGCCCGACGGTCCAGTTCACCGACGGAACCTGGTACCACGCGATCATGGACTACCGGCCGGACAGCCGGAGCCTCAGCCTCGCGGTGTACCGGAGGAACGATTCCCAGGCCGTCTGGCATTACACCGTGGACAAGCTGTCCAGCTTCCCCACGATGAACCGGATCTACATGTCCAAGGTAGGGGAATCGGAGAACCCGAGCGCCATCGCCGAGGGCTTCATCGACAACGTTGCCTTCTCCATCTCCTTCCCGCCTGAAACCCCTCAGCCGGGGACGCCGGGGGCACCCGTGACCTCCCCCCCGGGAGTCAGTGAAGCCCCGACCCGGGTCTCCCCTCCGGAGGCTTCGCCTGAGGCGACCCGGACCCCGGTCACGGTCCTCACGGTCCTCGGGGCCCTTTTCCTCGCGGCCTTCTGCACGGTGGCCGTGCGGGGCCGGCGGAAGCCCTGACTGCCCCCGCACCCCCCGATCTCTTTTCAGAGCCCGAGGAGGGCCTGGATCTTCCGGAACTCCTCAAGGGAGAACTGGCCGGGGGCTCCCCGGGTCCCGGCATGGGCATAGACCAGCTCAGACCCGAAGAAGGGGAGGATGGCCCGGGCGAACCGGTACTCCTCCCCGAGGACCCCCGTGCAGAGGGGCCTCACGGCGCCGAGGGTGAACCTGAAGAGCCCGATGAGGTCGCCCTCGTTCCCCGGGTGGACGACGATCTTCGGGATGTCACCGTAGTTCCTGAGCTCCCGTTCGATCCGGCCGAGTTCATCGGGGGAGGGCATGCGGTCCGCATGGTGGGACGCGATGATCCCCTTTCCCTGCCCGCGTATCCGGGGGCTGAAGGAGGAAAAGGCCAGCTCCACGTCCACGAGATCCCCGTACCCGAGGATGGGCTCCAGGGTTCTCCACCATTCCCCGGGTCCCCCGGCGAACCGCCCGCCCTCGGCGGCACTCCGTATCGTGAGGATGATAGGCCCCCGGAAGGCCGCCCGGATGGACGGGAGCTCCCCGGCCGGGTCGGCATCCATGAGATCGATCCTGGCCTCGAGGAGATCGGGTGAAAAGGGAGCGGCCCGCGCGGCCTCCCGGGCGCTCACGACCGTTCCCACGACCCGCATGCTCACCTCTCCCTCCTCAGGAGATCCGGGGAGGGCACGCGATAAAGCCTTGCCGGCGGCATTACCACTCCTCCTCCCCGAGCCCCCTCAGGAAGGCCCCGCGGGTGATGCCCCCCATCGCCCGCTTCCTGCACTCCTCCCTGAGCTCCGCAAGCCTGTGGGCGACTCCATCGCCTCCCCCCTCCATGACGGAGAGGGCTTCGTGGTAGAGGGCGGCAATCTCCCGCGCATACCGGGGCCCCCGGCCCCGTGCATCGACGAGGAAGTGGCTGATCCCGAGGGAGGCGAGGGCAGGGAGCTGGTCGATGAGGCAGGTTTCCACGCTGTTCGAGACCCGGGTCCTCCCGCAGATGTCCGTCCCGACAGGGAAGGTGCGGGCGGTCCCGTCCCGGATCCCGAGGAACTCCCTGCCCCGGTGCCCCCCTCTCCTCCCCGGGAGGAGGGAGGGGAGCCGGTCCTCGCTCACCATGACCTCGAGGTTCCCCTCCACGAGGAAACCGAGGGCCGGGGAATCCCCGGAGAACCATGCGCGCGGAACAAGGCCCCGGAGATCCCCGAGGGAAAGCTCGGGTGAAAGGGTGATGGACCGGAACAGGGTCGAGAGGACCCGGACCGCCCGTACATTCCAGGCGTTCACCCCCGGTCCACCATGGACCTCTATCCCGGGGAATGCTGCCCGGGCCGCGAGGGCGGCCCCCGGCCCCTCCACCAGGATCCCGGAGATGCCGGCCATGACGCCGTCCCGGAGGATCCCGGCCATCCCCCCCATCCAGGAATCCCCCGTCACCCGCGGCCATTTCCAGAGGAGGGTCCGGCCTGTACCGGCGGCCAAGCCGGCAGCTTCCCGGAGGACCCTGCCTGCCTCCTTCACGGGATCCGGACCTCCGCCGTTTCCTGTCGATGGCCTCTTGCCGGGCGCAGGTTCGAGGGCGATCCAGCCCGACCCCTCCTTCGCGATCCCTGCCACCCCTCCGGGGGTGTCGGTGAGGATGATAAGCTCCGGCGATCTCTTCACGGGAGCGGACACGGGGCCCCCTCCATGGAGAGCCCTCTCAAGCCTCTCCCGCGCCCGGCTCACCTCCCCGGGTTCCAGCCTCCCCGATGTCGCGAGGAACCGCTCCACATCGGCGAGGAGGTCCCGGCGCAGCCCACCGATGTCGCCCTTCCGGGCATACAAACCATGGGGCCACTCCACCTTCACCCTCACGGTGGTGAAGGGCGCATCCCCGCGCCTGGCGAGGATTTCCTCCACCTCGGTCGCCGTGAGCTCCCGGGCATGGGCGGGCTCCACGGTGAAATTCCCCTCCCGGGTTATGGAGGTGACGGGCATCCCGTTCCTGGACACGGAACCCCCGAGCACCGGTTTTCCTGCTTCGGTGACCCGGAGGTCAAGATCGACCTGCACCCGTGGCCACCTGGGAATGGCTGAGCCAGGAGTGTAGCACTTCCCCGACGCCGCGGGCCGGGCTCTCCTGGTGATAAAGACCCGGGAACCCTCCCGAATCCCCGGCCGGTCACCCAGTTCCCCCTGCAGCCAGAGGATCCCCGCGTCGATCGCCGGCGCACGGCGGACGACCATCCCGGTTTCCTCCTCCTCTTTCCCCGGCACCCTGAAGACAATCCCGTCTCCCTTTTCCGGAACCGTCGTACCCGTGAGCCGCACCCCGATGAACCCGGACGCCTTATCGAGGATCTCCACGGTCCCCGCGAGGATCCCCCTTTGATCCGGGGCATCCCGGCCCATGATCCGGTCCGGCCCCTCGCAGAGGCACCCGCCGGTGAACCCCCGGCCGAAGGCGAGGGCGAGGGCCTCCTCGTCGGCAGGGGACGGGGCCCAGGCCCCGGCGGCGATGGCATCGAGGGCCCGCCGGTAGATCCCGGTCACCGTCGCCACGTAGCCGGGGGACCGCATCCTCCCCTCTATCTTCAGGGCGGTCACGGGGGCCCGGACCACACGGTCGAGGTACGGGTAGAGGGCGAGGTCCTTTGTGGAGAGGAGGTACCGGTCCTCGAGGGGGACCGGGGCCGGCCTGCGGGGGCGGCCGTACTCGTCCGCGTTCCCCCGGACGAGGGTATAGGGCTTCCGGCACGGCTGCGCACACCTGCCCCGGTTCCCGCTCCTCCCCCCGATGACCGAGGAGAGGAGACACTGCCCTGAGTACGAGTAGCAGAGTGCCCCGTGGACGAAGACCTCGAGGCCCAGCCCGAGACGCCGGGCGGCCTCCCCCATGACCCCCACCTCCCCGAGGGAGAGTTCCCGGGCGAGGACGACCCGGGAGAGGCCGAGGGAGGCGGCCCACTCCAGGCCGGCGGTGTTGTGGATGGTCATCTGGGTCGAGGCATGGAGGGGGAGTGAGGGGACCAGCTCCCGGGCGAGGGTGGCGAGGCCCGGGTCCTGGACGAGGACGGCGTCCACCGCGGCCTCCGCGAGGAAGAGGAGGTACTCTGCCGCCTCCGGGATCTCCCGGTCGTGGAGGAGGGTGTTCACCGCCACATAGACCCGGACGCCCCTCCCGTGGGCGAGCTCAATGGCCTTCCCGAGCTCCCGATCGTCAAAGTTCCCGGCGTACTGCCGGGCCGAGAACCGTTTCCCCCCGAGGTACACCGCGTCAGCTCCACAGGAGACGGCGGCCCTGAGGGCCTCCAGGGAGCCTGCCGGTGCGAGGAGCTCCGGGAGGGCAGTGGACGGGGGTTCAGGCACGTCTGTTCCCTAACAGGTACCCTCCTCCTGCGTTCATCTCCCTTGCGATGGTCGGCCCGGGTCGGGAATCCCCTGGTTTATCTCCCTCCCCGCCCCACGGAGAGGGAGGAAAGGATGAGGCTCATCTTCGAGCTCTCAGGCGAGCACCCGACCCTCCCGGCCGCGGAGCTGGAATGCGTGGGAAAGGTCCTCGAGGCGCGGCCCCAGGTGGCGGTGGCGGAGTGCCCGGCGCCTGCGGCGGCCGCGCGCCTCGCCCTCACCCATGTCGTCCTTGAGTACCTCGGTTGCACCGGTGCCTCGGCGCAGGAACTCTCCTCCCTCCTCGGCGACCTCGCCCTCTCGTCGGACCTGCCCTACGCCGCCCGGGTGAAGAAGGTCGCCGGATCGGCCG
Organism: Methanomicrobiales archaeon; assembly: GCA_035542115.1. GTDB lineage: Archaea > Halobacteriota > Methanomicrobia > Methanomicrobiales > JACTUA01 > JACTUA01. Next base: position 28,391 of record DATKMC010000028.1, read on the forward strand.
TGAGGGACCCGGTCCCGGCCCTCGAGAGGCTCATGGGGACCCTCATCGACGGCCCGGTCTCCCTCGACCGGCCGGAAGCGGAGTTCCGGGCCATCCTCTCGGGCGACCGGATCTACCTCGGTCGGGTGCTCCTCCGGATTGACCGGGGGAGGTATGACCTGAGGCGGCCCTCGACCCGGCCCTTCTTCCACCCCGGCGTGATGCTCCCCCTGACGGCCCGGGCGGTGGTGAACCTCTCCCTTGTCTGCCCGGGCGAGACCCTGAACGACCCTTTCTGCGGGACGGGCGGGATCCTCGGGGAGGCGGGGCTCGTCGGGGCCTCCCCCGTCGGGAGCGATGCCGACCCCGCCATGGCCGCCGGATGCAGGCTGAACTTCCCGGGGATACCCCTCCTCCTCGCCGATGCGAGCGCCCTCCCCCTCCGGTCCTGTTCCGTCGATGCCGTGGTGACCGATCTCCCGTACGGCCAGTCCTCCTGGATCCGGAACCGGAGCCTCGACGCGCTCTATCCCCGGGCCCTCGGGGAGATCCACCGGGTCCTCCGGCCAGGGCGGAGGGCCGTCGTTGTCGCCCACCGGGAGATCGCGGAAATCGCCTCGGCCTCCTTCACCGTGCTCCAGGTCCACAGGCAGCGGATCCACAAGTCCCTCACGAGGCGGATCACGGTCCTCCTCAAGGAGTGAGCACCCCGGAGCAGGCAAGGGGACCGGGCGGATCCGGGGAACGGGTGAGGAAATCCGCTGGCTATAAGAGGGAACCGGGGGATACTTCTATCCACGGGTGAGGCCCGGTGCCCATCATAAAACTCAACTACCAGTACCTGGAGGAGCTCGTCGGGGCTGACCGCGAGAGCATCCTCGGGAGGCTCCCCATGATCGGCTGCGAGATCGAGCGGCTGGAGGAGGACCATATGGACGCGGAGTTCTTCCCGGACAGGCCTGACCTCTTCTCCACCGAGGGGGTCGCCCACGCCCTCCGGGGCTTCCTCGCCCTCGAGACAGGCCTCCGCGAGTACCCGGTCACCCCCTCGGGGATGTCCTTCTCCGTGGACCCGGGCCTCGCCACCATCCGCCCCTACCTCGGCACGGCGGTGATCCGTGGGCTCGACCTCAAGGAGGCGGCCATTGAGAGCCTCATGGGGCTCCAGGAGGCGCTCCACTGGGCCGTCGGGAGAGGACGGGGGAAGGTGGCCATCGGGGTCCATGACCTGGACCGGGTCACCCCTCCCTTCCGGTACCTCGCTTCGGAGCGGTCCCGCTCCTTCGTGCCCCTCGACCATGGCCGGCCCATGACCATGGAGGAGATCCTCACCGAGCACCCGAAGGGCCGGGACTACGCCCACCTCGTCCGGGACTTCCCGAAATTCCCCCTTATCGTCGATTCGAAGGACCGGGTCCTCTCCTTCCCGCCCATCATCAACGGGGAGCTCACCCGGGTAACGGGGGAGACGAGGAACATCCTGCTCGATACCACCGGGACCGACCGGAAGGCTGTGATGACCGCCGTCCGGATCCTCTGCACCGCCATGGCCGAGACCGGCGCCCGGATCGAGAGCGTCTCCATCGACGGGACCCCCTGCCCGGACCTCTCGCCCGCCGGGCGGGTTGTTTCTGTCTCCGCCTGCACAAGGCTGATCGGTCTTCCCCTCACGCCCGCGGCCATGGCAGAACTCCTGCAGAAGATGCGGTTCGGGGCGATGCCCCTCGACGGCGACCGGGTCAGGGTGAAGGTGCCCTGCTACCGTGCGGATATCATGCACGACTGGGACATCTACGAGGATGTGGCCATCGCCTACGGGTACGACCGGATCACCCCGGCCCTCCCCCGGGTCTTCACCATCGGGGCGAAGCACCCGGTCACGGCCCTCGGGGAGGCGGTCCGGGCTATCTTCACGGGGATGGGCTACCTCGAGGTCATTCCCTTCACTCTTACGAACGAGCGGGTGCTCTTCAGTAACATGCAGAGGCCCCCCCGGCCGACGGCCCTTCACGTGAAGTACCCTATCAGCGAGGAGCACACGGTCATCCGGACGGACATCCTCCCCCTCCTCCTCGAGACCCTCCAGGGGAACCGGCACCGGGAGATCCCCCAGCGGATCTTTGCCGTAGGCGACGTCGTGGAGGGAAAGGAGACTTTCCAGAAGGTGGCGGCGGTCTCCCTCCACCCCGGGGCCGACTTCACCGAGGCCTACGCCTCGACCGAAGCCCTCGCCCGGGAACTCGGCCTCCCGGTCACCGTTTCGGAATCGGCGGACCCCGCCTTCATCGAGGGGCGCCGGGGGGACCTCCTCGTGGACGGGACGGGACGGGGCTCCTTCGGGGAGATCCACCCGGCGGTCCTCACCGCGTTTACGCTGGAGCACCCCGTCGCCGGCCTCGAGCTGGACCTCAGAGCCGTACCGGGACCCCGCGGGCCGCGAGGTACTCCTTCACCTGCCGGACAGTGAACTCCCCGTAGTGGAACACCGAGGCGGCGAGGCAGGCGTCGGCCTTCCCCTCGGTGAAGCCCTCATAGAAGTGCTCAAGGGTCCCGACCCCGCCGCTTGCGACAACGGGGATCCCCACCGCCTCCGAGATGGCCCGGGTGACCGGGATGTCGAACCCAGCCTTCGTCCCGTCGGTCTCCATGGAGGTGAGGAGGATCTCCCCCGCACCCCGCTGCTCGACCTCCCTTGCCCACCGGAGGGCATCTATCCCTGTCGGGTGGCTCCCACCATAGGTCACCACCTCGTACCAGCAGGTCTTCCCCCAGGGAAGGGGGACCGGGATCCGGCCCTGCTGGTCATCGGTCCGGCGCCGGACGTCCACGGCAACCACGATGCACTGGGTGCCGAACCGGGCGGCCGCCCGGTTCACGAGGGCCGGGTCCTTCACCGCGCTCGTGTTGATGGAGACCTTGTCGGCCCCTGCCCGGAGGATCTGGTGGATGTCCTCCAGGCTCCGGATCCCCCCGCCCACGGTGAGGGGGAGGAAGAGCTCGTCGGCGGCCCGCCGGATGACCTCGAGGATGATGCCCCGGTTCTCCCGGGAGGCGGTGATGTCGAGGAAGACCACCTCGTCGGCGCCCTGCTCGTTGTACCGGCCCGCGAGGGCGACGGGGTCCCCCGCGTCCCTCAGGTCGATGAAGTGGCAGCCCTTCACGACCCTGCCGTCCTTCAGGTCCAGGCACGGGATGATACGCTTCGTGAGCACCATGGAGGAGAATGGGTTTCGTCCCGTATATAGGATATTCCCGGGGGGCCGGGTGAGTTCAAGTAGGATGAATGGCAACCCTTACGCTGGTGAGAGGATGGACAGGACACTCACGGCCGTGCTCGCGGTTCTCGTCATGGCGATGGTGATCTTCCTCGCGGTCTTCTCCCTGACCGTCTACATGGGGATCCGCTACCGGGACACCCTCGCGGGCACCTATGACTACCGGGTGAGCATCGCGAACGATGCGGCCCTCGGGAACGTGACCCTCTACCTCCCGATCCCGGGGAGGCTCAAGGGGAACTCGGCGGTCCTCGAGGAGATCGGGGGGGGCGGCCTCGCGGGCCTGCCTGCGGGCTGGAAGACCGCTCTCATCGGGACCGAGAAGGTCACCCTCCTCGAGGTGACCGCCCCGGAGGTCCCGGCGACCCCTGCAGGGAGGCCGTACCAGCTCTCCATCACGACCCGGGTGAGGGATCCCGTCGGGACTGGGTCCGATAATTTCAATGACCTGGTGCTGGCCCCGCTGGCCGGGAAGACCCCTGCTGCATGCACGGGGATCCCGGCCGGGCAGGTCTCCGGGAACGTGCGGTGCGCGGCCTACCGGGGATCTGCGTACGCAGACTACACCGGTCCCCGGGATGCCCGCCTCCAGATCTCCCTCTCAGTCACCGGAAAGAATGCATGGGATGTCATCGTCCCCTCGGGGAACGAGTACCGGGACGGGTTCCAGGTCTCCTTCTCGGGTGACGAGCGGGGCTGGAAGGAGGGCGACGGCCTCCTCGCCACCGGCATCGGTGATTACGGGATGGGGTTCTGGATCGACTGGCTCGGTACCTACTCCCCGAAGGAAGTTCCTGTCCGGCAGGTTCGGGTGACCCCGGCGGCAGGGGGCCGGCCCGCGTGAGCATGAGCACGGGCAGGCTCAAGATCGAGTGGGCCCGGCAGTACATGCCGGTCCTCGGCTCCATACGGAAGGAGTTCGAGGCGTCCCGGCCCCTCGCAAACCTCGCCGTGGGCATGGCCCTCCATGTCGAGGCAAAGACCGCAGTCCTCGTGGAGGCCCTGGCCGCGGCGGGGGCGGAGGTCCATATCACGGGGTGCAACCCCCTCTCCACCCAGGACGACGTGGCGGCGGCCTTAAACGAGGTCCCCCATGTCCAGTGCTATGCGAAGCGGGGGGCGACGGCGGAGGAGTACTACGCGGGCATCGACCGGGTCCTCGACGCCAGGCCCGCCATTACCATCGATGACGGTATGGACCTCATCCACGCCATCCACACGAAGCGGCGCGACCTCATCCCCGGGATCATCGGCGGGTGCGAGGAGACCACGACCGGTGTCCACCGGCTCCGGGCCATGGCCGCCGGGGGTGCCCTCGCCTTCCCCATCCTCGCCGTGAACGACACCCCCATGAAGCGGCAGTTCGACAATGTCCACGGGACCGGCGAGAGCGCCCTTGCCGCCATCATGATCACGACGAACCTCCTCATGGCAGGTAAGAAGGTTGTCATCGCGGGTTACGGGTTCTGCGGGAAGGGCCTTGCCCGGAAGGCCTCGGGCCTCGGGGCCCGGGTCATCGTTACCGAGGTGGACCCCCGGGTCGCCCTCCAGGCCCACATGGACGGCTACCAGGTGATGACCATGGACGAGGCCGCCCGGGTCGGGGAGCTCTTCATCACCACGACGGGGAATATAGGGGTCATCACCGAACGGCACTTCGCGGTCATGAGGGACGGGGCGGTCCTCGCGAACGCGGGGCACTTCAACGTCGAGATCGACCGGCGGTGGCTCGAGGAGCACGCGGAAGGGGTGGTCCGGAGGGACGGCATCGACACGTACCGGTTCGGCGGGCGATCCCTCCACCTCCTCGCCGAGGGAAGGCTCGTGAACCTCGCGACCCCGAAGGGGATGGGGCACCCCGTCGAGGTCATGGACCTCTCCTTCGCCCTCCAGGCCCTCTGCACCTGGTATATCGCCCTGCACGGGAGGCGCCTCCCCCCCGGCGTCCACGAGGTGCCGGGGGAGATAGACGTGGCGGTGGCCCTCCGGAAGCTCGCCACCCTGGGCCTCTCCATCGACCGGCTTACCGAAGAGCAGTCGGCATACCTGCAGAGCTGGAGCCAGGGGACCTGAGGGTTCCCCGGCTGAGTTGCTCCCTCGCGCAGAAGAGGTACTCCTGGGCGTATCCCGCGTATTCACCGAAGTACTCCCGGCCGAACTCCCGTATCCGCCGGTCCTCCCTCTCCGACGGCACCTTCGATCCCGGCAGGGGATCGAGGTAGTGGGCGTACATGATCCTCCGGATCCAGACGTCCACGGGAAAGGCCTCCAGACGGTGGAACCCGAAGAGGAGGATGCAGTCCGCTGCCTTCGGGCCGACACCGGGGAAGCCGAGGAGGGCGGCCCGCGCCTCGGGGAACGGGAGCCCTGCGATCCGCTTCAGGATGCCGGGGTCGGCCGCGACCCTCGCCGCGGTTCCGGCGATGTACCGGTCCCGGTACCCGAGCCGGCAGGTACCCAGGTGATGACAGCCGGGTCCGGTGAGGGCCTCCGGCCCGGGGAGGCTGAAACGGGGTTCAACCGCGCCCGGGACCCACCTGCCGAAGCACCGTGCGAGGGAGGCGATCATCCTCCGGATCCGGGGGATATTCGTGTTCGTCGCGCAGATGAAGGAGATAAGGATCTCCCACGGGTCCTGCCTGAGGATCCGGAGCCCCCGGCAGGCCGCGATGGACCGGTGGACGACCGGGTCCCGGTCCACGGACGAGAGGATTCCGGGGAGATCCTCGTCCAGCGCGAGGTACCATCGGACCGCTCCCGCGGCGGGCCCGTCACAGACGACCCGGTCGCCGTCCTGCCGCAGCCGCCAGAGCCGTCCCCCGACCACCCCCTCCCACCACCCGTCCCGCTCCTCCCACCGGAAGGCCTGCCCGCAGGTGAGGGTGAGGGCGAGGTTGAGGGGCTGGTCGTCGCGGAGCCGGAGGGTCCCCATGCCCGGAAGCATGGTCGCTCCCGAATGATCATGGTTACGGAGGGTGGCAGCGGCCAGTCCGTAACCATGTCCACGGGTTCCGGAAGAGGGTTCGAAACCCTCATGGGTTCCGCACCCCCACCACTCCTCCGGCAGGGCATGACCGAGATCGAGGAGCACTACCGGACCGAGAACGGCTTCATCCTCATCGAGATGAGGCTCCGGACCGTCATGCAGATCTTCAACTCTCTCGATCCCTCCCCCTTCCACGAGAAGGACCTGGACCCGGATGCAGAGGAGTACATCACCGGGATCGTCCAGGACTTCGCCCTCTCGCAGCCCATGAAGATCCTCATCCACCTCCCCTGCCGGGAATCAGAGTGCGAGGAGGCGAGGACACTGGAGCCCGCCATCCAGCACCACTTCAGCTACCTCGAGGCCTCGGCGGCCCGGGAGATCAGGCTCAAGTTACGGCAGGCGAGGGTGAGCCTCGCCATCGGCATCGGGTTCCTCCTCGTCATGGGGGTCATCTCCACCCTCATCTCCCCCTACACCCAGCACGGGTTCGCCGCGTGGGTTGCCGGTGGACTCCTCATCGTGAGCTGGGTCGCCATGTGGGAGCCCATCAACATCTTCCTCTACGGGTGGTGGCCCATCCGGAGGAAGCAGCGGATCTACGGGAAGATCAGCCGGATGCCTGTGGAGGTCAGGCACGACGAGGATGGGGAGACTCAGGTCCCCGCCCGTTCACAAAAAGACTAGGATGGAGGAGTGAAGGGCTGATCCTCTCCTGATAATATGGATGCTCCCCGGGCCCCTTCGAGGAGCCCATGACAAAACCGAATTACCAGAATGGAACCTAGTTTTGAATCCCTGATCATAGTTCTCGGCTGTCCAAGAAAAAATAGAAGGAGGAAGGGATGCCGCCTCACTCTGATCCCGAGTACAGGCAGGACTGGACATCGTGGCCGAGCCGGCCGATGGCGTCGGCACGGCACCGCTGGCAGTGGCGCATCTGCCGGAGGTACTTCGCGCACTCGTCCTGCATCTTCCGCTTCTCGGAAGGCGTCGGGGGCTTCACCTCTGCGAACTTGTACTGGGGGATGAGGGGGATGACGTTGAAGGTATACACCCCGAGCTCGGAGGCCTTCTTCGCGATGTCCGGGATCTCCGTGTCGTTCACGCCGGGGATATAGACGGTGTTCACCTTCACGATCATGTGCCGCTTCACCGCCTGCCTGATGCCCTCCAGCTGGTTCTCGAGGAGGATCCTCGCCCCCTCCTCGCCATGGAGCCGCCTCCCCTCCCAGGTGACCCAGGAGTAGACCTGCGCCCCGGTGGCCGGGGTGAGGGCGTTCCAGGTGACGGTGATGTTCCCCACGTCATACTGCTCGAGGAGGTCGATTTTCGCCGGGAGGAGGAGCCCGTTCGAACTGATGCACTTGATCAGGTTCGGGAACTCGGCCTTCGCGAGACGCAGGGTCTCGAAGGTCTCGTCGTTGTACAGGGGTTCGCCGGGGCCCGCGATCCCGAGGACCTTGATGTACGTGAACTTCTCGAGGGCCTTTTTCACCATCTCGATGGCCTCGGTGGGGGAGAGGACCCGGGTGGTGACCCCCGGCCGGGACTCGTTCACGCAGTCGAAATCCCGGATGCAGTAGTTGCACTGGATGTTGCACTTCGGGGCAACGGGAAGGTGCATCCGGCCGAAGGCATGGCAGGCCTTCTCGGAGAAGCAGGGGTGGTCCCTGATCCGGCGGAGCTGGGCCGGGTCCCAGGGGACCTCCCTCCCCTGGACGGTGGCCGTCGGGAGCATGTCCTCGGTCATGGTACTACCGGATTATGATGAACTGATCCTATATCAATTGGGGGGGAGCTGAGACAGGAGACCGGGCCCTCTGCACACACGATGTTCCGGCAAGGCATCCCGGTGCCTTCGTCCCCGAGAGGGATCGGGGGGGTCATGTCCCTATTTCTTCTCTTTGATGACCCCTGCCTGCACCCACCAGTCGTACTCATGGGCCCACCGGTCCCGGTTGGCCTGCACGAGCTGGCAGAAGTAATCCTGGCGTGCCCGGAGGTTTGCCTCCTGGTCCGGGTAGGAGCGCTTCGTCCGGATGGCGCCGGCGAGGTCCCTCCCCAATTCGTACGCCTTCTTCTCGGCCGGGAGGATGGCGTCAGGGTTCCCCTTCAAGGCTACACCCGCACCGCCGACGACCTGGGCGCCAAAGGAGGTGAGGACCCGGTTCATGTACCCCACCACCTCCATCTCGTTCGATCCGCCCGCAGTGCAGACCGAGCACCCGTACTTCCCCGAGAGCATCTGGCAGTGGATGACATCCGCCATCCGGTCGAAGAGGACCTTCAACTGGGCCGTGACCGAGTCGATGTAGTTCGGGGATCCGAGAACGATGCCGTCTGCATCCAGGATTTTCCCGAAGATCTCCTCGTAGTCGTCCGGGTGGATGCACTCACCCTTTGCATAGCAGGTCCCGCAGGCGGTGCAGAACTCCAGGTTATAGTCGCAGATATCGACAAGCTCGGTCTTCGCCCCCTCCACCTCGGCCCCGTCCAGGACCGCGACGACCAGGCGCAGCGTCTGGCTCTCCTTCCCCCTGGGGCTTGCATTGATGCCGAGAATCTTCATGATGATACGACCTCCAAAAGAGGAGTCGGGGGGTGGAGGTATTAAGATGTTGGGAGATCCCGACCCATGTGCCCGGCTGGAGCGGAGGGCAGGTCGATATCGTGGGGTTTCATCTGGTGAATATTGGTGGGGGGATGAACTGCTCCGCACCGCCACGATAACCATCGATATGGCGTCAGTGGCCGGTGGGGAACCCGTCACCATGACCCACCGTCAGATCGCATGGAAGATAGCTTACGGCTCGATGCACTCGGGTTCACCCTGAAGAACATCGATGGAAACGTGGACCTGGAAGATGATACGTGACTGTATTCGGGGGGGTGGCTCCAGGCTGGTATCCTTCCTTCATGGGGGCCGGGCGCTTAGCCTGGAAAAAAAGAGGGATCACTCGATCTTGATCATGACCTTTACCGGAGTAACCTCGACCGGGATGGATTTTTCATCATAACCACCCTTCGATCCACTCGCCTTTACCGTAATGATGTAATGACCGGCTGACCATCCCACGGGATAGTTCGTGGCCAGAGGATAGGTACCCGCCGCGAGGGCCGTCGGATAGCTCGCAAACTGGGTCTGAATGTTGGGAGTATCCGCCATCGCATACCAGAGGGTCTGGGACACGGTGCCCGCTCCGGTATAGGTGAGGTCCCACTGGAGAGGCAGCAGGTTGGTGATGCGGGGGGCGGTGCACCTGAGGTTCTGCACCGTGACATCATCCATGGTCATGCCGGAAACCGTCGGATTGCCGAGCACGGAGACGAATTTGTCCGGTATCTCCATGGTGCTCTGTTTGCCGTAGGAGTCCGTGAAGGTGAGGCCCGAACGGTTGTTGAAGATGGCCACGCTCCCCGTGGCGTTCATCTGGAGCTGGTACCTGGCCACCCAGATCTGACCGACGGTCACGGTCCCCACATTGAAGGTGAGGTTGCGGTCGTCCTTCCAGTCGGCCCTCTGGTCCACGGTGTGGAAGGGGACGATGTTGGGGTTATCGGCGGTTCCGGAGGAGTTCCAGCTCTTGATGGTGGTGGAATTCCCCGGGTCATAGACATAGCTGAAGATGGGCTGGTCGAGGGTGTTCGCCATGGGTACTCCGCTCACGGCCACCTCGTGGTGGTCGGCGGTCATGGTGATGCCCACGCCGGCCTTGTCCCTGAGCGACCCGGCGATATCCTGATAGAGCTGGACGAGATCGGTTCCGGTCGTCTTCTGGGAGTATGTGCCCCCGGTGGCATCTGCCAGGATCTGCAGGGCCTGAAGATGGGTGGCGGTCATGTCCGCGTTCGGGATCTGGTTCGCGTAGGCGATGGTGTAGAGCCGGATGTTGTTGTCCTTTGCATAGATGGACATGTTCTGCACGGAAAACTCGCCATCCTTGCAGAGCTTTGTCTGGTATTTCGTGGCGGAGGAGGATGGCACGCAATCCGCGTAACCCGGGCAATTCCATGCACTGCTCCCGTCCTTGGTGGGCAGGGGCTGCTTGTTCGTCGAGGGGTAGGTTGTGATGGTCCCTCCCCCTATCGCCGTGAAGTATTTGTAGCTCGTGTATTGGAACTCGCCCGCCAGGTCCCGGAAATACTCGTTATCCGCACTGGCATACCCCGGATGCCCACCGTTATACTGTTTCCACCCGCTGCTGTAGTAATCCCTGGTGTCCGGGTAGCCGGTCCCCTTTGCAAGAGGGGTTCCATCATGATTCCAGCCGCCGTCGGTCATCACGACGACCGCCTTCACAGTCTTCGGGTCGGTCGAACCCGCCTCGGTCAGGTGCTTGATGGCCAGGTACACGGCCTTCCGGAGGTTTGTGGCGTAGGCCATGGTTGACTGAGGGTTCGTGTTATCGATGGAGGTGTTGATGGCGTCGAAGTTGTTGGTGAGCGGCACGGGATCCAATGGATCGGTTCCGAACTTGAGAAAGGCAACCTTGTCCGTCGCCTTATTGAGGCTCCCCACGAAGGCCTTGGCCGCCTGTTTTGCCCAGTAGATCCTTGATTTCCCCTGCATGTCCGTGGTCAGCATCGAGGCCGACTGGTCCATGACGATCACGACATTGACGGGCTCCGGCTGAAGGGTAACGCCGTCACCGGTGATGGTGATGGTGACGTTCACGATCCCGCCACGGGGGACTGAGTCGGGGGTCACATTCGACACGACCGAGACGTAGTTGTAGTTCCTGTAGCTGAGGTTGACCTCCTTTGTCTTCTGATCACAGGTTGCCCGGACGATGACCTTCCCCGTCTCGGCGGCATTATACCCGGGAGAGCTCTTGTCGGTGGTGAAAGCGCCGGGGTAGAACTGCAGCGTGGCGTACCCGGAGGGATCGGTTACCACCGGGATCTCTGTGAAGAGGGCGCTCGTCGTGCTGGCGCCATACGTGAGGTTGGGGAGCTGCGTGAGGATGGTGGTGCCGTTCGTCATGCTGATAAACCGGAAATTGACTGTCTGCCCGGGCACCGGATTTCCCAGGTTATCGACCACCTGCCCCTTGACATTCGAGACGCTCTTACCGTTGATATCGAGGCTGGCCATGGACTGCGGGTCTGCCGTGAGCACCAGGTCATTCTCCGGGATCACGAACTCAACGGTCACGGAAGAGTTGACGGCCGGGTTGTCCAGTACCGTTGCATTGATCAGGGCGATCCCCGGGTTCGTCGCGGGTCCATAGATGATCTGGGCCAGGCCCTTTTCATTGGTGGTGATATTCATGCTCTCTCCGGTCGAGGTGTTGACATGGATCACGCGGTTCGCCGAACCCCCCCCGAGATTGTCAGAGAGGAGGTAGGTGATGGTGAACTTTGAGATCCCATCGGCCGGCTGCCGGGGGGGTGACCTGTCGGGAGAGATGCTCTCCGTGATGGAGGTTGGCTCTCCGCTGTATACGCCGGTGATGGAGATGATACTGGGGGATACAGGTGCCGGGGGCATGCACCCGATGTAGTTTGGTCCCTCCGCGGCGACCAGGTACTGGACATCGACGTAACCGGATTCATTCACCGGCACTGTGATGGACTTCACCCAGGAGGCACCGGAGAGAAATCCGGAGCCATCACCGGCAGAGGCGTCGAACCGCACCTGCTCGACGGTTTTCCGGTTGTCTACCGGGTTCCCGTACTTATCCCTGAGGAGGACAGCGACGTGGGTCGACGTCTGCACCTGAACCTTCCCATTATAGGAGGCCGTAATGTACGAGGGGGTGCCATGGTCAATGGGCTGGCTGAGTTGAGCGGCCGTGCTGTAGTTCTGGTATCCCCAGGTCTCGGTGTCGATCATGGCCCATGCGGTCACCGTGATATCGGCGGTGCCGCTCTTCGTCGTTGCCTTGAGGGTCGTGGTCGCCACTCCATCCTTGTCCGTGAGGAGGAAGGAATCCTTCAGCTCCCACGCCGGACCAACCGAAAAGGACACATTGGCCCCCTCCAGGGGTTCCCCGGCGAACTCCCCGGTACCGCGGGTTACGGTCGCCGTGATGATGGCCGCGTCCTTGCCGTCCGCCACCATCCATGCATGGTCGCTTGCGACCGAGACCTCAATGGGGTATGCGGCCGCTGCAGCCGCCCCCAGTGCGAAGGCCACGAGCATGATCAGGATGACGATTCTCACAGTTTCATCCCCCTTTCCTTGATAATTTAGTTATAAGCAATAGTATATCAATATTTCTATTGCCAGATTCGGCCTATAATTTTTATGTTCATTATTTCATCGCCCAATATAGTGTTAAATGTAGATCTTATCTCTATAACACATTAATCTTACAAACAGAATTGATTTATTTAATATTATATATGCAATCCACCATACCATGGAAATAAAGTGGAAATCATTGATTTCTCAAGAGGAATCCTTATAAAGTATAACTGGGCTCAAGGTCCTTCAGGCGAAAAATGATCCAGGACTCATGGCCTTCAGCGGGATTCCTGCGAGGAACTGCCTGCCCGAGGCGCCTTCACCCTCCCCATGCGCAGGCCTCTCCATCATCGCCGGGTCCCCTTCGGATATCCCGGGCGCGCAAAGGCTCTCCCGGATTTCAGCAAGGATTGCAGGATCCTTGATGGCCGGGGGAGGGGCCTGGCCTCTCTATCGGCGATCTTCTTCGGGATGCCCGGGGATCTTTCACGAAGGGGTCCGGGGGAGCCGTTTCACCATGTTCTGTCCTCCGGAAGGAAAGGATGGGCCGATCTGTTGGACGAGCCGGTTCACTCCCGGCGTGAGAACGATGAACCCGACTGGAGGCCCTGTTCTCGTACCTCACCATGGTGACGCGGGGTTTTTCTCCTCTCTTCCGGATTCGTGCACCGGTGAAGATCCGGGCACCTCAGATATGGCAGCCCCGGAACCCGTGCTTCTCGAAGTAGCGTTGGTGGTACTCCTCTGCCCGCCAGAAGGTCGATGCGGGGGTGATCTCGGTCGCAATCGGCCTGTTCCCGAACTGCCCTGATCGCTCCAGCGCCTCCCTGGAGGCCTCTGCCGCCGCCCTCTGCGCAGGGGTGTGGTAAAAGATGGCCGACCGGTAGTTCGTCCCAATGTCCGGCCCCTGACGGGACACCTGGGTGGGGTCATGGATGGACCAGAAGACCCCCAGGAGCTCATGGTACGTGACCTTCGAAGGGTCGAAGGTCATTTCCACTGCCTCTGCATGGCCCGTCGTGCCGGAACAGACCTGCTCGTAGGTCGGGTGCCCCTTCTTCCCGCCGGTGTATCCTACTGCGGTATCGACGACGCCCTCCACCTGTCGGAAGGAGGCCTCGACACCCCAGAAGCAGCCGGCCGCGAAGGTCGCCTTCTCGAGCTTATTCTCACCAGCCATGAGGATCGGCTTTGCACAGGAGAGCTCATGAAGGTGACGGGTGTTTTTCAAAAACCATGCAATGAGATATCTGGATCCTCCGGGGCAGGCTGATAGAGACGTCATCGGGATTCCGGCCTGGCAATTCAGCTGACCAATGAATATACGGGCAAACCATACCATGCATTATTTGGAGAGGATCAAAGATCCATCGTGGGCGGAGCCTCCCAGGATCCTGATGACGAAGATCGGAAATTCGAAGGAACTCCCGGCCCGGCTCGGAAAAGGAGCCGGCTCCTGAAACGTCGGAAAAAAGATGATTGATCCTGAGTGTTACGCGAACATGGCGCCGTAGGAGGTGGTGAGCTGGTGCTTGGAAAAGTCGGTGCTCACCTTCTCGATGGCGGCCATGAAGTCGGGCTGGGTCACGGTGGTCCGGTCGGCCCGGATGGCAAACATCCCTGCTTCGGTGCAGATGGCCTTCAGGTCCGCCCCGTTTTTCCCCTCGGTCGCCCGGGCGATCTCCTTCAGGTTCACCGACTTGTCCAGGTTCATGCCCTTGGTATGGATGGCGAGGATGGCGAACCGGCCGTCGGCATCAGGGAGCGGGATCTCGATGATCCGGTCGAACCGTCCGGGTCGGAGGAGGGCCCGGTCAAGGATGTCGATCCGGTTCGTGGCCCCGATAATCTTCACGTCGCCCCTGCGGTCGAAGCCGTCCATCCCCGCGAGGAGCTGCATGAGTGTCCGCTGGACCTCCCGGTCCCCCGAGGTATCGGCGTCCATGCGCTGGGCCCCGATGGCATCGATCTCGTCGATGAAGAGGATGGAAGGGGCCTTCTTCTGGGCGAGGTCGAAGAGCTCCCGGACGAGCCGGGCTCCCTCGCCGATGTACTTCTGGACGAGCTCCGAGCCCACCACCCGGAGGAAGTGGGCGTTCGTCTCGTGGGCGACGGCCTTCGCGAGGAGGGTCTTCCCCGTCCCCGGCGGGCCGTAGAGGAGGACCCCTTTCGGAGGGTCGATCCCGACCTCCTTGAAGAGGTTGGGCTTCTTCAGGGGGAGCTCCACCGCCTCCTTGATTTCGACGATTTGCTTCTCCAGGCCCCCGATGTCCGCGTAGGTCTCGGCCGGGGACTCCACGAGCTCCATCCCGTAGATGGCTGCGTCGTAGCTCGCGGGGAGAATCTCCACGATGGCGAGGGACTGCTGGTTCAGGGAGCACCGGACGCCCGGCTTCAGCTGGTCTGGCTCGATGCACTGGGAGGTCCGGACGAGGAACCTCGGGCCGGATGAGGACCGGACGATGACCCGGTTCGCGTCCACCACGTCGGTGATGGTTCCGATCACGAGGGGCGGGCTCCGGAGCTGTTCGATCTCGCTCTTGAGCTTCCGGACGTCACGCTCATAGCGGATCTTCTGAGTTTCGGTATACCGCTTCTCCACCTCGAGCTGCCGGAGCTGCTCCCTGAGCTCCAGGTTCCGGTTCTCGAGCTGGGAGATCTTCTCCAGCAGGTACTTGTATATCTCTTCGTTATTCGGAGGATCCTGGCCCTGCCAGGTGGTTTCGCCCATCGGGTTCCTCAATTAAGTATATAGGATGTGACTATAAAGATGTTTTCGAGACCATATGCAGTGCGAATTGTGCGGCGGAGAGATCCGCGGCGCCCCCCGGGTCGTCCATATTGAGGGGGCCGAGCTCCGGGTCTGTATCCCCTGCTCGAAGTACGGGACCGAGGTGCAGAAGCCCCGGGCCTCCACCGGTGCGCCTGCAGCGGCCCCGAGGAGGGCAGGGGCTCCTCCGGCTCCCCAGCCGGTCCAGAGGAGGAGGCGGGACCTCTTCGACCGGATGGAGGGGGATCTCGCCGAGGACTACGCCGACCGGATCCGGCGGGCCCGGATGGCAAAGGGCTGGACCGAGAAGCAGCTTGCCCTCGAGATCATGGAGCGGGAGCTCCTCATCAAGAAGGTCGAGAGGGGCGACCTCGTCCCCGAGGAGGAGCTCAGGAAGAAGCTCGAGGAGGTCCTCGGCATCTCCCTCATCGAGTCGGTGGAGAAGGAGGTGAAGTCCCCGAAGGGGAAGGGGATGACCACCACCCTCGGGGATATCATATCGCTCAAAAAATAATCCGGAATATTTTTCTCTCGCTCTCTGTTTTCTTTTCTCTTGTTCTATCGGACCCTTCTGGTGACATTATGGACGCTCCCGGGGGCTCGTCCAGATTATCACCTTACCAGTTTATTCGGCTTTAAGGTGGGAAAGTTCTCTGAAAGGTGTGGAAAGGTATCGCAATGTCGGGACTGTCCGGGCGGCCGGGTGGGCCCCGGGAGCGGTCAGAAGGATCAGGATTGAAAAAGAGGCTCAGATGTCCTTCACATCTTCGCCTTTATCTCCTCTTTCATCTTCTCGGTGTCGGGGTCGAACTCGAGGGCGAGGGACCGCTCGTACGAAGCGACGGCATCCGAAAGTTTCCCGAGGAACTGGAGGAAGAGCCCCCTTGACCGCCAGGCCATGGCGAACTTCGGGTTGAGGGCGATGGCCTTGTCGATGTCCCGCATGGCCTCGTTGAAGTCCCGGAGGATCCCGTGCACGCACCCCTTGCTGTGCCAGAACTCGGGGACCATGTCATCGATCTCCACCGCCTTGTTAAAGGACATGAGGGACTTCTCGTACTTCTTCAGACCGAGGAAGGCCACCCCCCGGTTGTAGTACGCCTCGGCGTTCCGGGGGTCGACCTCGAGGACCTGGTCGAAGGCCTTCACAGCCTCCTCGAACTCGCTCTGGTTGAGCAGGGTGATCCCGAGGTTGAACCAGGCGTTCGCGTCTCGGGGTTTCAGGGTGAGGGCATGCTCATAGGAGTGGATGGCCTCGTTGAACCTGCCCATGATGTCGAGCACGATCCCCTTCCTCACCCAGATGTCCGGGTTTTCGGGTTCGAGCTGGAGGGCCCGGTCAAAGACCGAGGCGGCCTCCACCGGCCGGTCGAGCATGGCGAGGGCCCGGCCCTTCCCCACGAGGGCGGGCGGGTTCGCGGGGGCCATCCCGAGGGCATTGTCGTACGCCGAGAGAGCCCCCTCGTAGTTGCCGGCGGTCGTCATGGCGTCCCCTGCCCTGGTGTATGCCTCGGACAGCCGCCCGTCGCGGATCTCCGGGTGGTCCCGGACCGCCCCGTCCAGGGCGACGGCCGCATCCTCCGCCCGACCGAGGCCGACGAGGACGAGGGTCCGCTTCAGCCAGGTGCCGGTGTCCTTCGGGTTCAGCTGCACGAGCCGGTCCAGGCCTGCGAGGGACTCATCCTGCCTCCCGAGGGCCGAGAGGGCCTCGCTCCTCCTGAGGAGGATGTCGGCCTCCTCGGGCTCCACCTCGAGCACCCTGTCGAAGTACCGGATGGCCTCCACGGGCTCGTCCTGCGAGAGGAGGAAGAGCCCCTGATCCCGCCACTGGTTCATGTTGAACTGGACGAAGGCGATGCACCGGTCGATGGCCCCCTGGAGGGGTCCGGCGAGGGAAGGGTCGAGCTCCCGGGCCTTCACGTAAGACTCGAGGGCCTCCTTGTACCTGCCCGAGAGGACGTAGATGTCCCCCTTACCCTGGAAGACGGAGGCGTCCGAGGGGTTGATGGCGAGGGCCCGGTCGAAGCTCGCGAGGGCCTCGTCGTACCGGCCGAGGATCTTCAGGGCGACGCCCTTCCCGAACCAGGCGTTCGGATCGCCGGGGTCGAGGGCGATGGCCTCGTCCATGACCCTGAGGGCTCCCTCGTAGTCCCCCATCTTGATGAGGAGGATTCCCTTGCTCGTCATGCCCGGGAGGAGGCGGGGGGAGATCTCGAGGGCCCGGTCATAGGCGGTGAGGGCCTGGTCCTTCTGGTCCATCGTCGCGAGGGCGAGGCCCTTGTGGAGCCAGGCTTCGGCGTTCGCCGGGTTCAGGGCGAGGGCCTTCTCGAAGAGCTCGATGGCCTCCCTCGCCCTGCCCATGATGGCCAGAGCCTTCCCCTTCTGGACCCAGGCGATGGTGTTCCGGAAGTCCATGTCAAGGACCCGGTCGAAGCACCTGACCCCCTCCTCATGCCTGCCGGTCTTCACGAGGGCGATCCCCCGGTTCAGGAGGGCCGTGACGTCGGTGGGATCGATCTCGAGGGCCCGGTCAAAGGACAGGATGGCGTCCTCGACCCTCCCGAGGTATATCTCGGTGATGCCCTTGTTCCTGAGGACGAGGGTGTTCCCCGGGTCGAGCTTCAGGGCCTCGTCGAAGGCGGTATGGGCTTCCTCGTACTTCCCGAGGACAGCGAGGGTGCCCCCCTTGTTCAGCCAGGCCGTCGGGGAGGCGGGATCGGCCTGGAGGGCGGCGTTGAACTTGTTCAGGGCATCGGCGTACTTCCCCCTCGTATAGAGCTCGGTCCCCTCGGCCACGAGCTCCTCGGAGTCGCCGGATCCCCCGAAGATACTCCACTTCTCGTCGTCCTCCCCTGCCCCGGTCATGGACGCAGGTACCCTCCCTGGACCCCATGGGACGATGCGAGAAAGAGGATCCCCTCCTCATCCGAAGAACGCACCATTTCTTGGTAAGAACGGAAAAAACCCGTCATTCCTGTTCCGCCAAGGCGGAGAAAGCCCCTCATACATAGGTGATCGCACTCTTTTATATAGTTCGCGCTGATTCGTGATCAGGAGGAGAACCGTATGGCAGAACCCTTCATCCTCGTCAACTGCAAGGCCCTTTCCGAGGGCATGGGGAACCGTGCGCACCTCATCGCCGAGGCGGCGGAGGTGGTGTCGGAGGAGAGCGGCGTCCGGATCGGGATGGCCCCGGTGTACACCGAGATCCACCCCATCTCGCACCACTTCCGGATACCGGTCTTCGCCCAGCACATCGACGGGGTGCCGCCGGGGGCGTACACCGGCCATGTCACCGCCGCTGCCGTCCGGCATGCCGGGGCCGTGGGGACCCTCATCAACCACTCCGAGCGGCGGCTCACCCTTGCGGGGATCGAGGCGGCCGTGAAGGCCGCCCGGGAGGCCCGGCTCGAGTCGGTGGTCTGCACGAATAACGACCCCACGACGGCGGCCGCCGCCGCCCTCGGGCCGGACTACGTTGCCGTGGAGCCCCCCGAGCTCATCGGGAGCGGGGTCTCGGTCTGCAAGGCCGACCCCGGGATCATCCGGCGGTCGGTGGAGGCAGCCCGGAAGGTAGCTCCGGGGATACAGGTGCTTACCGGGGCTGGGATCCAGACGGGTGAGTGCGTGAAGATTGCCCTCGACCTCGGGACGACCGGGGTCCTCCTCGCCTCGAGCGTGGTGAAGGCACCGGACCCGGAGAAGGTGCTCAGGGACCTCGTTTCCCTGGTGAAGGTCACGAAAAAAGGGGGATGAGATCATGCTTCGTGATGACGCCGGCCACCCGGCCGCCGTCCACCACGAGGACCGCATGGTTCTCCCTGAGGAGGTGGACCACATCCCGGACATCCGCCTCCAGCGGCACGGTGGGGAACCCCGGCTCCATGAAGTCCCGTACCGGCCGGCTCCCTGATCCGTGAAGGCCGCCCTCCTCGAGTGCCGAGACGATGGCCGACTCGGAGATGCACCCGACGGGAACCCCCCCATCGATGACCGGGAGCTGGGAGACGTCGTTCTTCTCCATGATCTCCACGGCCCCTGAGACGGGCTCCCCGGGCCCGACCGTGTACACCGGCGTGTGCATCACTTCCCCGGCCCGGTAGGGGGGCTTCTCCGCCTGGGAGAGGACGGCGACGATCCGGGTGAGGGTCGAAACCCGGGGGTCAACGGATCCCGATTCGATCCGGGCGATCATGGACTGGGAGATCCCCGCCTTCCGGGCAAGGCCGGTCTGGGTGAGTCCGAGCATCACCCGGCGGGCACGGATCTCCTCGGGGGTGGGGATATGCACATGAAGAATAGAGAACGGGATCTATATAACCCCAGCGAATTTTTGCGGTTCCTTCAGGGTGAGTGGGAGGAGTAAGCCCCCTTCTGTTCATGGCGGCATTCGGCTCTGCGCCAAACCTGGGCGGGCACCAGGCTGCCCATGGCCCGTTTCTGGCTTGCACCCGCAGGGGTTCACCGTTTCAACGCTTCCCGCCGATACGCTCCACGAATCGGTCGTATCATGGCTGGCGGCGGGCCGTGCCGTTTCTGTGTTATGGCCGTGGCTCTCGCCACCCGCACGTGGGTGCGGCTGCGAGCCTGGTCGGTGGGGGGACTTTCCTCAGCGGCCCCGAGGGGCCACCGTCGGCCGCCCTCTCCCTCTCCTATGAATATCGGCGGCCCCTTTATTTATTTCTCGCGCAGCTCGCAACCACCGGGAAAGGCACGCTCCCTCTCGTATTAATACAGGTGAGCCCTTTATGTATTCCCATGAAGGTTCTCACACCCGAAGAGGGGGCCGCGGCCCTCGCCCTCGCCCGGCAGGCCCTCGGGGCGGGGGTCAGGAACGAGCCCTTCCCGCTGCCGGCCCTCCCGCCGGTCTTCTCCGAGAAGCGGGGGGTCTTCGTCACCCTCACCGAGGGGGGTAAGCTCCGGGGGTGCATCGGGCTCCCGTACCCAGTGATGCCCCTCGGGGAGGCGATCCACGAGGCCGCGGTCTCGGCGGCCCTCCGGGACCCCCGGTTCCCCCCCGTGGAGCCGGAGGAGCTACCGGAGATCCGCGTCGAGGTGACCGTCCTCTCGGTCCCGGAACCCCTGGCCGGGCCGCCGGAGAACCGGGAGTCCTGCGTGCGGGTCGGGGTCCACGGCCTCATCGTGCAGGGCCGGGGGAGGAGCGGCCTCCTCCTCCCGCAGGTGGCAACGGAGTACCGCTGGACCGCCTGCGAGTTCCTGGACCATACCTGCGTGAAGGCCGGCCTCCCTCCCGGCACCTGGAAGGCGCCGGGGGTGCAGGTCCTCAGCTTCGAGGGGCAGATCTTCCACGAAGAGGAGCCCTGAACCTCAATGGCCATCCGGTTCGAGGTGATGGAGAAGGACATCGCGGGGCGCCTGGGGAGGCTCCGGGTCGGGGAGAAGACCGTACGCACCCCGGCCCTCTTCCCCGTGGTGAACCCGCACCTGCCCCTCATCCCGCCGGCAGAGATCCAGGCTATGGGGGCCGAGGCCATCATCACGAACGCCTACATCTTCGCGACAAGCGAGCGGTTCCGGGAGCCGGCCCTTGCCGACGGCCTCCACCGGGTCCTCGGTTTTGACGGGGTCATCATGACCGACTCCGGGGCCTTCCAGCAGTCGGTGTACGGCGACGTGGAGGTCACGAACCGGGAGACCATCGCCTTTCAGCAGGCCATCGGGAGCGAGATCCTCGTCCCCCTGGACATCGCAACCCCCCCGCAGGCCGACCGGGCCACCGCGGAGTCCGACCTCGGGATCACCATCGGAAGGATCAGGGAGGCCGCGGAGGTCGCCGGGACGGAGCAGCTCGCCGCCCCCGTCCAGGGCGGGAGGTTCCCCGACCTCAGGGAAAAGGCCGGGCGTGCGGTCGCCGAGCTCGGGTTCTCCTTCACGCCCATCGGCGGGGTGGTGCCCCTCATGGAGGCCTACCGGTACAGGGACCTCGTCGAGGTCGTCCTCGCGGCGAAGCGGGGCCTCTCCCCGGCGTCCCTGGTCCACCTCTTCGGGGCCGGCCATCCCTCCATGCTCGCCCTCGCCGTGGCCATGGGCTGCGATGTCTTCGACTCGGCGGCCTATGCCCTCTTCGCCCGGGAGGGGAGGTACCTGACGGCAACCGGGTCCCGGAAGCTCGATGAGATGACCGAGCTCTCCTGCCCCTGCGAGGCCTGCCGGGGCCGGACGGCCGCCTCGCTCCGGGAGGACCCCGGGTGCGAGGGACTCCTCGCCCGGCATAACCTCTCCATCACCCTACTCGAAATGGCTCGGATACGGGAGGCTATCCGGGAGGGGACCCTCTGGGAGCTCGTCGATGACCGGTGCCGGGGCCACCCGAGGCTCCTCGACGGGTACCGGGCCCTCCTCGAATATGCCGGCGAGCTCGAGGCCCGGGACCGGGTGTCGAAGAACCGGTTCTTCTACCGGGGGAGCGAGAGCTGCCTCAGGACCGAGGTGCACCGGCACCACCGGCTCATCGCCCGGGTTCCGGTGGCCGGGAGGGTCCTCGTCACCTTCACGGGAAGGGTCCTCCCCGGTTTCGACACGATCCTCTTCTTCAGGCCGCCCTTCGGGCCGTACCCGCCCGGGCTCGCCGAGACCTTCCCCGTCGGGCAGTCCGAGATCCCGTCGTGGGACCGGGACATGGTCGCGAGCGGGTGCACCGGCATCCGGTCGATGATGGAGAGCCACCCGGGTGTCCCCTTCACCATCCTCGCACAGCCCGAGTGGGCGGAGCTGGTGAGGAGTGTGCTCCCCGGTGCCGAGGTGTGCCGTGAGCCTCTTTGACATCCGGCGGAGGGACTGTCTCGCCCGGGAGGGAACCTTCTCCCACGGGGAATTCTCCGTCCGGACGCCGGGGATCGTCGATATCGCCGCGGCTTTCCCCGGTCTCGACTGTGAGGAAGGGACAAACATCCCCCTTTCAGCGGATGCGGCCTTTATCTCCCGGTACCACCGCCCCGGGAAGGGGAGCCCGGTGGTGGTCCACCCCCTCGGGGAAGAGCAGGTTACCACGGGGGACCTTGTCGTCGCGGGGAATTGGCACACGGTCCTCTCCCGGCCCCGGGACTTCGTCCGGTACCTTGCCGCCCTGAAGGAGCGGGTACCCCCGGACACGGCCTGGTATGCTCCTGCGTCGGCACTCCCCTCCACCGTCGCCCTCCTCGTGTATGCAGGGTTTGACCTCTTCGATTACCGGGCAGTGGACCTCGCGGCGGCCCGGGGGTCTTTCTGCCTGCCGGAGGGGATCTTTCCCTCCGGGGCTTCCTGCGAAGGGGTCTGCGGGTGCGAGGGGTGTGCCTCGGGAGAATCCGGGCGCCACAACCGGCTCGCGCTGGACCGGGAGCTCGCCCTCGTGAGCCGGTTCATCGCCGGGTCGAGGCTCCGGGAGCTCGTCGAGGCCCGGTGCCGGTCCGATCCCCACCAGGTGGCCGTCCTCAGGCTCCTCGACGGTGAGGAGGCCCTCGTGGAGCCGCGGACCCCCATCGCCCGGTCCGTTCCCCTCATCGCCACCACCACCGAATCCCTCCGGAGGGTCGAGGTGGCCCGGTTCGGCCGAAGGGTCGTCGGCCGGTCGCCACCGCCCCTCCACGACGTTGCGGTCCTCCTCCCCTGCTCGGCACGGAAGCCCTACTCCACCTCTCTCTCCCACCGCAAGTTTGCAAAGGCGATACGGGGGAGGGCCCACGAGCTCATCGTCACCTCGCCCCTCGGACTCGTCCCCCGGGAGCTGGAGCGGGTGTACCCGGCGGCCCACTATGATGTCCCGGTCACCGGCCACTGGGACCGGGAGGAGCTCGCCCTCATCTCGGCGGTCATCGCGGGGTATTTCGCCCGGCACCCGTACCGGCGGGTCCTCGCCCACCTCGACAGGGGCGCCCTCGGGGCGGCAGGGATGGCGGCCGATGCCTGCGGGATCGCCCTCGAGGTGACCGCGGGGGAGCACCCGACGGCGCCCGGCTCCCTCGCGGCCCTCGATACGGCCCTCGAGGGGGAGCGGAGGCGGCCCTCCGACATGGTGCGAGGGGTCCTCGCCTGGCAGTTCGGGGTTACCATCGACACCCGGGGAATGACCCTCCGAGGAAGGCTGCCTCAGGAACGGGTGGAGCGGGGCGGGAAGATCCTCTTCACCCTCGATGCAGGCACAGGTCTCCTCCGCCCGACCTTCGACGGGTGGGCCCTCATCCCGGAGGGGTACCGGGTCCGGATCGATGCCTTCACCCCGAAGGGCGACATCCTCGCGCCTGGGATCGTGTCGGCCGATGGGGGGATTCGGGAAGGGGACGAGGTCCTCGTCGAGGGTGAGGGACTCTCCGCCACAGGCCGGGCGGCCATGGGCGGCCCGGAGATGCTCCGGTCCCGGCACGGCGTCGCGGTGCGGTTGCGTAAGCTAAAGAGCGATTAGATCCAACACGGGAGAAGGAAGCTTCCATACGCTCCGGGGGGGGGAAGGGTATGTACCGCGTCGAAAAGGTCCTGCAGCTCTCGGAACGGGTCTTCCAGGTGTGGATCCGGGCCCCGCAGGTCGCGAGGAATGCCGAGGCCGGGCAGTTCCTCGTCCTCAGGCTGGACGAATGCGGGGAGCGGATCCCCCTCACCGTCTCAGCGGTGAAGGGCGATCTCGTCCGGGTGATCTTCATGACCGTGGGGAAGAGCACCACCCGGCTCTCCCTCCTCTCGGCCGGTGACGACATCCGCGACGTGGCAGGGCCCCTCGGGAAGCCCACCGAGGTCCGGAACTACGGCACCTGCGCGGTCATTGGGGGAGGCGTGGGGATCGCCGGGGCGCCCCTCATCGCCCGGGCCCTCAAAGCCGCGGGGAACCGGGTCATCGGGATCCTCGGGGCGCGATCGGCGCCCTTCATGATCCTCGAGGAGGAGATGCGGGAGGCCTGCAACGAGGTCCTCGTTGCCACCGATGACGGGACCCTGGGGAGGAAGGGGTTCGCCGCCGACCTCCTGAAGGAGGTCATGGCGAGGGAGCACCTGGACGCCGCCTGGATCATCGGCCCGGCCATCATGATGAAGGTCACCTCGGAGGTTACCAGGCAGCCGGGCATCCGCACCTTCGTCTCCTTAAATCCCGTCATGGTCGACGGGACGGGGATGTGCGGCTCCTGCCGGGTGACGGTGGGGGGGAAGACCCGTTTCGCCTGCGTGGACGGGCCGGAGTTCGATGCCCACAAGGTGGACTTCGATGCCCTCATGTCCCGGCAGCGGATGTACCTCGACGAGGAGAAGGTGGCCATGGAGCACCTCCACCACGGCGGGTGCGGGGCTATGAGGTGAAGGACATGGCCGGGGCCGGGAGGCTGGATCTCGTGGGGAACTTCGCCGAGGTTGAGCCCGGGTATTCGGAGGCGGAGGCCATGGAGGAGGCGGGCCGGTGCCTCGCCTGCAAGAAGCCCGGCTGCGTGGGCGGCTGCCCGGTCTCCATCGACATCCCCTCCTTCGTCCTCGCCGTCTCCGAAGGGGATTTCCGGGGAGCCGCGAGGATCCTGAAGGCCGAGAACATGCTCCCGGCGGTCTGCGGGAGGGTCTGCCCCCAGGAGATCCAGTGCGAGGGGGTCTGCATCCTCGGGGTGAAGGACCGGCCCCTCGCCATCGGGAAGCTCGAGCGGTTCGTCGCCGACTGGGAGCGGGAGCATGGCATGGAGCTCCCGGCGGTCGCCCCACCGTCGGGAAAGCGGGTCGCCGTCGTCGGGTCCGGCCCCTCGGGGCTCACCGCCTCGGCGGAGCTTGCCCGGGCCGGGCATGCCGTCACCCTCTTCGAGTCCCTCCACGAGGCAGGGGGGGTCCTCATGTACGGCATCCCCTCCTTCCGGCTCCCGAGGGAGGTCCTGCGGGCCGAGATCGCCTCGGTCCTCTCCCTCGGGGTGGACCTCCGGCTGAACCACCTCGTGGGGAAGAGCGTCCCCATTCCGGAGCTCCTCTCCTATGATGCCGTATACGTCGCCACGGGGGCCGGCCTCCCCTTCTTCATGAACATTCCCGGTGAGCATCTGAACGGGGTTTATTCGGCGAACGAGTTCCTCACCCGGGTTAACCTCATGCACGCCGACCGGTTCCCCGAGTACGATACGCCCGTGAAGCGGGGGTCCCATGTCTCGGTGGTGGGCGGGGGAAATGTCGCCCTCGACGCCGCCCGGGTGGCGCGCCGGCTCGGGGCCCGGGCCACCCTCGTCTACCGGAGGCGGGAGGAGGACATGCCCGCCCGGCTCGCCGAGGTCAGGCATGCGAAGGAGGAGGGGGTGGAGTTCCTCACCTGCACAAACCCGGTCCAGGTCCTCGGCAAGGACCAGGTCCAGGGGGTGGAGTGCATCCGGATGCGCCTCTGCGGCGAGGACGAGGAGGGGCGGGGCTGGTTCGAGCCAGAGGAGGGGAGCTCCTTTATTCTCGACGCCGATGTCTTCGTCGTGGCCATCGGCACCTCCCCGAATCCCCTCCTTCCCCGGTGCCTCGAGGGGCTCGCCTGCGGCCGGCTCGGGAACGTTGAGGTCGACCCGGACGGGCGGACCTCCATCCCCCATGTCTTTGCCGGCGGCGACGTGGCGACCGGGGCGGCGACGGTCATCCTCGCCATGGGAGCGGCAAAGACCGCTGTTTCGGCCATGAACCGGATGCTCCGCGGCGAGGGCTGAGGGCATCTCCGGTCTTCCTGTTTCCTGATCCCTGATCGTGCCCTCGCGGAATTTCCGATCCCTTTTTCTCTTCCCCTGCAGGAGGTGGGGATGACATGAATGGGTGTATCCTCGTCCACGGCGGTGCTGGCCAATGGGAAGATGCCGGGAGGCGGGAGAAGGAGGTGATCGCCAGCCTCAGGGAGGCGGTGGAGGCCGGCCTTGCTGCCATGCAGGGTGGTTCCGCGGTGGACGCCGTCGCAGAGGCGGTGGCATCCATGGAGGGATCCGGGGCCTTCAACGCCGGAAAGGGAGCGGTCCTTAACCTCGCGGGGGGGCTGGAGCTCGACGCCGGGATCATGGACGGTGAGAGCCTCAGGTCCGGTGCGGTGGCGGCCGTCCGGGCGGTCCCCCACCCGATCCGGCTCGCGAGGATCGTCATGGAGAGGACGGGGCACATCCTCCTTGTGAGTGACGGGGCAGGGGAGCTTGCGAGGGTATCGGGACTCGTGGGGGAGCTCCACCCGGCGGAGGCAAGGCTCAGGGAATACGAACGGGGGAAGGAGTCGTACCTGGCGGCCCCGGCTCACCGGTGGATCAAGGACCTCGGCCCCCGGTTCGCAGGGCCCCGGGAGGGCGACACTGTCGGGGCCGTCGCCGAGGACGGCGAGGGGAGGTTCGCCGCGGCGACGAGCACCGGCGGGCTCCCCTTCAAGCTACCCGGACGGGTCGGGGACTCGCCCCTCGTCGGGCATGGGTACTATGCTTTGCGGGGCGCCGGGGCCGCCTCCAGCTCCGGCGTCGGCGATGCCATCGCCCGGTACGGCCTCTCCCTCCGGGCCGTCCTCCGGATGGGTGACGGGACGCCAGCTCAGGATGCCGCTGCCAGCTCCATCGGGGAACTCACCAGCCTCTTTGGGCCGGACACGGCAGGGATCATCCTCCTGGACCGGAACGGATCCCCCGGGATTTTCTTCAACACCGGGAGGATGGCGGCAGGGTACGGGGTATCACGCTCCGGGCCGGAAGCAAGGATCGTCATGAGGGAGGAGCTGGAGGGATTCGCATCTCTCCTGGGTAACCGGATGCGGGGTGATCGTTAAGCCGAAAATGTGCACACTTCTTCTGATGGAATGAGGATCCTGTGCAGGCACGACTCTGACTGGCATGACATGGCAATTAATACCTGAAGGATCAATTCTATCGCGTGGCAGACCGGCACAAGATCTACTCCTTCAATGTGGCCGCGGAATACCTCGGCATCAAGCCCCGGACCCTGCGGGCGTGGATCAAAGAGGGGAAGATCAAGAGCTTCAAGATGGGCAAGCTGGTGAAGATCCATGGGAAGGATCTGAAGAAATTCATTAACCGGAACCGCCGCCATGATGCCCCGAACGACAGGAAGGTCCGCAAACAACTGATACTTGAGATTTTTCATGCCCTTGACAACAGTCCTGACCTTGCCCGGCGGGTCTTTCAGGAAGACTTCCCTGATGAGGAGGTTCAGGAGATCGCCAAAAAGCTGGCGGAATGGAGGGACCAGTCCTGGCAACAGGCCCTCCTCATGGGGGCCGTTCGGGACCTCGTGTATGAGATCGTGGAACACTCACGAGAGGATCCGGACACCCGGGAACGCTACACCCGGCAGCCTCGTCCGGGTCCCGCATCTCCGGATCCTCCTGGGCCGAGGTAAGCATCCCCTGTCCTCCCTCGAGATAGAGTTCATCGGGATCGGTGACAATGAAAAAAAGCCGGGATCGGGGAATGGGAGCGCTCCCGTCACCCCTTCATCCCTGAGATGACCATGCCCCGGTTGTCGATCTTCGTCTCGACGGCCACCTTCAGGTTCAGGGGCCCGATGGCCTTCTCCAGCTCCTTCCGCCCCCGTTCCGTGATCACCGCGATGGTAGGTCCCACCGAGGACATGCCGACGAAGTCGAAGCCGGCCTCCCGGATCTTCGCCATGTACTGGTAGATGCGGAACCCGTGGTGCTCCACCTCGGCCCTCTTGCTGCCTCTGAACTCGATCTCCCAGAAGATCTTTCCCACCTTCTTCACGTCCCCCCGTTCCAGCGCGGGGATGAGGTCCATCATGACCATGTGGCACTTCACCTCCCGGTCCATGTAGTCCAGGCTCCTGCCCCGGTTCATGAGGAGCTCGATCTCCCGGGTGCCTGCCGAGGAGATGTCCGAGGAGGGGATCACGATGAAGACCTTCTGCCCCTCGGCGAAGGCATGGCGGTACACGAGGGCCAGGTCGTCCCCCATGACGGCCATGCCGCCGTGGGTGGAGACCGCGGGGCCGACCCCCGTCTCGAAGGCATAGGCGATCTTCCCTTCCCCGGTCTCCTCGACGAAGTTGTACCCCATGAGGAGCCGGAGCTCGTCCTCTGTGAGCGGGGAACCGACCGCCCGGTTCATGGCATTCAGGGCCGCGATGGAGATGGTAGAGGTGGACCCCATCCCGACGTGGTGGTACTCGTGGTCCCGGGCGCTGATGCGGAACCCGCCCTTATACCCCACCGCCTTCCGAAAGATCTCGGCATGGTGGCGGAGGACAGGCGCCCGGTCATAGTCGATCTCCACCCCCTTGGATATGCAGGTGACCTCGGCGGTACAGTACACCTGCAGCGCGAACCCCACCCCTCCGCCGCCGGGCTTCCCTGGAGCGAACCGGTTCATGTCCAGCACGGTGAGGTGGATCCGTGCGGGGGCCTTCACGTGCACCGTGCCTTTCACCGGTTTCAGGCTGAACTTCTTCTTCTCGAAGCCGAGGGTGTTCACCTGCTCTCCGGGGCGGAAGGGCTGGAGGTCGTACTCCACGAGGTCCAGGTCCCCGCCCCTGATCGTCAGCTTGACCATGATAGCTTCTACTTGTCCTTCCTGTCGAAAAAGATGTTCTTCCCCGACGCCTTGAGGGGGATCCCGAATGCCACCGTGCAGTTCTCGAGGAGCCCGAGGGCGAGGGCGGTGACCCCCGCCGAGTACATGACCCGGTTGTCCACGTTGTGGATCGAGGCGGTCTTCACCGCCGAGCCGATGGCGATGCCGAGGTCGGCCATCCGAATGGCGCAGTTCGGCCCGGTGAAGAAGGTCCGGTTCCTCGTCGTATCGGCCATGAGCATCTCCGCACAGCTGGGGAACCCGCAGGCCCCGCAGTCGAGCCCCGCCGCCGGCTCCCTCCGCGTCCCGACGAGGAGGCAGGCGTCGCTCTCCCCCACGTTCCGTGCATCCCGGAGGAAGAACCGGATGCCCCTGTCCGTCCCGAGGGCGTCCATCCCCCGGGCGAGGGCCGCGAGCTCCTCCCCCATGAGGACCCGGGTGACGAGGGCGTCCTGCCCCTTCCCCTTCGGGGCGGTCCTCGCCGAGAGGGCCATGAGGCCGGCGACCGTCTCGACGGCGGACTTCTCAGTATAAGGCATAATGCCGGAACGTGGACGGGATGGGATATAAGGGTTTATCAATAGGGGCCGGACGGGAGAAATCCGGGGCTTTAGGAAGTTGCCCTCTGCTCACCTCGTGAGTGATCTGGTGACAATATGGACGTCCCTGGGTGCTTCGCCTTCGGCTTGCCGCACCCTGATGGTTGCTCCATCCTCTGGGATAGGCATCCCCTCGGCCGCTCCCGCCGCTGTGGCGTCCCCGGCTGGGATAGGCCTGTCCGGGAGGGAATCTGTTCGACGGCTGCCGGAAAAACGGTTGAGGATCCATGGTTATGGAAGAACTCAGATCAATCGTCGGCTGAGTCCCCCCAAGAGCCTGACGAAGACAACGAATGGCCGGATTAACTATGAGCTCCATTCGTGGAAGATCTAAGATCCGTCGTCACGCCTTATACGCCACGCCCTCGAACGTCGCGACGAGCCGCTCCCCCGACTTTACCTCGACGAGGATGTGGGAGTAGGTGTCGGTTTCCCCGATGAGCCGGGCGACGGCCTCGAGCCGCCCCTTCGCCGGGGTGAGGTAGTGGATGTGGACCGAGACCGCGACCTGCAGATCCTCGCCCCGGTTCGCCGCCGCGGCAAAGGCCTGGTCGGCGAGGGCGAAGATGGCCCCGCCGTGGGCGACCCCGAGGAAGTTCTCCTTCCCCGTGGTATCCATGGCGACCCTCGCCCAGCCAGGCCGGGCCTCGAGGATCTCCATCCCGAGGAGCCGGGCGAAGGGGGAGGCCCCGAGGGCCTCGACCCGCTGCTCGCCGGTCATGGCCTCAGGACCTTTTCCGGCGTGTGCCCCCTTCTCCTTCCCGCTCCCCGTCACGAGGATCTCTCCCGGTGCTTCACTTCCCGTATTCCCTCCGGGAGTAGGAGTACTTCGAGCTCTCCCCGCCCTTCCACACGATATAGAGCCACTGGTAGATGCTTTTCACCGTGCCGAACTGCTCGTACCGGCGCATGGAGAACCCGACCTGGACCTTCGGGTCGAAGAGGACCTTCCCGAACTGCTTCATCCGGAGGGAGATCTCGATGTCCTCGCCGGCGTCCATGGGCCGGTACATCCCCGCCCTGATGAAGGCGTCACGGTCCACGGCGGTGTTGCACCCGAGGGAGTAGTAGAGGGTCCGGGTATAGTAGCCGAGCCGGGCAAAGGTGTTCGCCATCCCGAGGGCGATGCGGTTCTTCAGGCCGCCCTCCAGGGGATAGACCGTGCCGTACACCTCGACGGGGTGGTACCGGGCAAAGTCGTCCCGGATCCGGAGGAGCCAGTCCGGCGGGACCACGCAGTCGGCATCGGCGAAGGCCACGATTTCCCCCTTCGCCCTCATGGCGCCGTCGTTCCGTGCCCCGCCGACCCGTGGGCTCGTCTGGACGAAGACGAGGTCGGCGAGGGGGGCCGCGAGCTCCCGGGTCCGGTCCGCCGAGTTCCCGTCTACGACGATAATCTCGTACTCGGAGCGGGGAATGGTCTGGCGGTTGAGGGACACGAGACAGGCGACGATGTTCTTCTCCTCGTTGAAGGTGGGCACCACGGCGGTTATCATGGCTCTGCGAGCCTCCGGTACAGCTTCGCGTGGGCCTCGGCAATAAGCCTGATGTCGAACTTCTCAGTGAACTCCCTCGCCTTCTCCCCCGAGAGCCTGAGCCTGTCCTTCGAGAGGACGAGATCCTGCGCCTCCTCCGGGGTGTCGAAGAAGGCCACGGCGTCCCCGAAGATCTCCCGGAGCTCGGGGATGCCCCGGGCGGCGACGGGGAGGCCGGAGGCGAGGGCCTCGAGGATGACGAGGCCGAAGGTCTCGGCCTTCGAGGGGAAGAAGAACAGGTCGGCGCCGGAGTACGCCTCGGTGACGTCGGGGACAAAGCCGGTGAAGACGACGTTCTCCGAGGCCTTCTTCTTTTCCCGCTCGATCCGGGAGTAATCCTTGGAGAGCCGGCCGTAGGGGAACCCGCCGACCCAGACCCAGATGATGTCGGGGGTCCTCGCCGCGATATCGAGGAAGTCGTAGATCCCCTTCCGGGGGGTCTGCTGGCCGAGGGTGAGGACCACGGTCTCGTCCTCGTCCACCCCCAGGGCATTCCGGAAGGCCCGCCGCTTACCCCCGTACCTCTGGAAGACCCGGCGGTCCACCCCGTTCGGGATCATGGTGGTCTCCATGCCGGGGAGCATCGCCCGGACCTCGCGGTCGCAGGGCTCCGAGACGGTGATGATATGGTCAAAGCCCCGGTAGATGGGGGGGTAGAGCCGGTTGATGACCTCCTCGAGCCCGATGTTCCCCGTGTTCGTGTGCGGGGTGGAGTGGGCGGTGAGCACCGTCACCCCCTTCGTGTAGGTTCGGTACCCGATGGCGAGGGGCCCGAAGGTATGGAAGTGGGCAAGGTCCACCCCCCGGGCCATCGAGTTCCATGAAAGTTCGAGGTCGGCGTCCTTCGGCATATTCCGGTAGATGCTCCGGGCGGCGGTGGCGCAGCCGATGAACCTGAAGACCGAGAAGTCCTCGACGATGTAGTTGATCCTCACCCGGCACCCTCCACGAAGTCCATGGCGCTCCGGATGACCCCGTCCATGTTCAGGTATTCGAACCGGGAGAACCGGCCCACGAGATCGATCCCCTTCTCCTCGCAGAACTCCCGCACCACCCGGATCCGCTCCAGGTACCCGAGGTCGTACACCACGTAGGCGAAGGGGCTCCGGGCCACGGCGGTGTACACAACCCTCCGGGGATCGTCGAGAACCCCCATCTTCGAGAGTCCGCCGAGCACGTGTGAGACTATCTCGGCGTCGGGGGCCGAGAAAACCGTATCCCCCCTGTTGCAGGTGATCTCGGCAAGAATCGACGAGTGGCCCGGAGGGGAGACGGCGGGGCTGTAGTTCGACGGGAAGGAGATACGGTTGAAGAGGCCGATCTCCGGGGATGGCACGTATACCCACGAGTACGGGGGAACCTCCCCCGAGATGCCGATAAAGATGGAGAGGAGGGCGGTTGAGCGGAGTCCCCGGCACGCTTCACGTACCGGTTCGGGGACATTCACCAGGCACTGGAGGAGAACGGGAAGGGGGATGGTGGAAACGACCCGGTCGGCCCGGAACTCCTTTCCTCCCGCGGTGACGATGAATCCTTCCCCGATCCTCCTGACCGAGGTGACAGGGGAGTCTGTCGAGATGAACCGCTCCACCGGCTCGTCGATGGCCTTCACGAGGGCCTCGATCCCCCCGGTCCGCGGGTAAGAGAAGATGGCCTGGTGGGTGTACCCCTCGGTCTCTATCCCGATGGCGGATTTGAGAACGTCCTCGACGGGGGGCCGGGGGATCCTCCCCTCCACCCAGTGGGCCGACATCTCCTCGGGAGGGATCTTCCAGATCTTTTCGTTGTACGGGATAAGGTAGGACCCGGCGATACCCTTCCCGAAGGTCTGCTCCATCCACTCCCTGAAGTTCCGGGGCGGGGCGAACTCCCCCTTCTCTGCGGCGACGAGAGCCTTCACGAACTCCGAGATGCAGAAAAAGAGGTCCTCCTTCGGGAGGTCCGAGAGGCCGTTCTCGAAGGGGTACTTCACGTACCGGCCCTTGTAGAAGATCTTCGTCTGCCGGTCCCGGACCTCGCGGTTCTCCCCGAGGACCCGGTGCATGAACCCGAGGACCTCCTCGTCCCGGGAGAAGATGACATGGGACCCGCCGGTATCGAAGGTGAACCCTCCCTCCGTCCGTGACCGGCAGAGGCCGCCCGGCTCCCGCTCCCGCTCGAAGACCCGGACCTTGTGCCCGCGTTCGTGGAGGAGACGGGCGAGGGTGACCCCGGCGAGGCCCCCGCCCAGGACAGCCCATCTCACGCCCTGTACCTGTGCACCGATGCCATATATGGGTTATCGCCGCAGACCTGAACGATATATATGGTGGGTGACTCCTTCTGCGGACAGCGGGCTGGCGATTTTGATGGGTATATACGGTGGTTTTACTCTTGTTCCTTCGACTTCGTAATTGATTTCCATCAGTCGGCTTTTACAACGTACGGGTGGACCATCTTTTTCGGATCTACGACGCGATCGAATTCGGCTTCTGTGACAAAGCCAAATTTCAAGGCGGCTTCCTTGAGCGTGAGCTCATTGTCCAGCGCGTAGTGGGCAATCTTCGATGCTTTGTCATAGCCAATGACGGGTGAGAGTGCGGTCACGAGCATCAGGGAGCGGTCCACGTACTCCTTGATCTTCTTAAGATTCGGTTTCGTCCCTTCGACCAGGAACTTCCGGAAGTTTACGCAGCCATCACTCATGATCATGATGGAATGAGTGACGTTGAAGATAATCAGCGGCTTGTAGACGTTCATCTCAAGGTAGCCACCGGCATCGCCAAAGCCCACCGCTATGTCATTGGCCATCACCTGCACGGCGATCATGGTGAGCGCCTCGCACTGGGTTGGATTGACCTTGCCCGGCATGATCGAGGAGCCCGGCTCGTTCTCCGGGATCGAGAGTTCCGCGAATCCGGCGCGCGGTCCGCATGACATCAGGCGAATGTCATTGGCAATCTTGTACAGCGACACGGCGAGGGTGCGAAGCGTTCCGGACAGCTGGACCAGCGCGTCGTGGGCGCCCTGCACCGCGAATTTGTTGGGCGCGGTAATAAAAGGGAGGCCGGTGAGCCCGGCGATCTCGGCTGCCGCCGCCTCGGCAAAGCCAGGTGCCGAGTTGATGCCCGTTCCCACAGCCGTGCCACCCAGGGCCAGGCGGTAAACCCCTTGCAGGGCTGCTTCGATCCGTTCCAGATCGTCTGTCAACATCCCGGCATACCCTGACCATTCCTGGCCTAATGTCAGCGGGGTGGCATCCTGCATGTGCGTCCGGCCGATCTTGACGATATCACTCCAGGCCTGTGCTTTCGCGCTCATCGCATCACGCAAGGCGGCCACTGCGGGAATCAGGCGCTGCTTCACACTGACGGCCGCCGCTATATGCATGGCCGACGGAAATGAGTCGTTCGACGACTGCGCCATGTTCACGTGATCGTTCGGGTGAACCGGCGCCTTGCTTCCGACTGGTGTGCCTGCAAGTTGACAGCACCGGTTGGAGATCACTTCGTTCACGTTCATGTTGAACTGGGTGCCGCTGCCCGTCATCCAGACATGCAAGGGGAACATGTCGTGATGCTGCCCGGCGAGGATTTCGTCGCAGGCCTGAACGATGAAATGGTAACGCTGATCGTCGAGCCGCTTTCCGGCGTGGTTTGCGGTGGCCGCGGCCTTCTTCAGGATGGCGTAAGCGGTGATCATTTCACGTGGAATCAAATCGCTGCCGATGCTAAAATGCTCAAGCGAGCGCTGGGTTTGAGCACCCCACAGTTTGTCCGCAGGCACTTCAACCACGCCGAGACTGTCGCTCTCTTTTCTCATGTTTGTCATGTGATCCCTCCTGTGTTCGATCGCTGCGGGCCGGATTCCCGTCAGCCTGATGTGAAGTCAGCATTTGTTTGCAGAGACATGTGGCTGATTATTGCCACCGATATTTATATGTGTGGAGGAGGCCGCCCTGCCTGTGGGTTTGGCCTTCGCTTCGCCCCGGCAGGATCCGCAGGCCAGATAGGGGATGATCGCCGCATGTCTGCGAGGAAATCCGGTTATAATACCTTTCCTGCGGAGGCCGCAGGGAGCATTGCTCCTTTGGGTTAAAGGCTCCCTCGGCGGAGTGCAACAGCGAGGATCCGCTCTCCGTTCCCGGGGATTTTTGTCTGAATGCGGACGCTCCCGGGCTGTCCCCCGAAAACGTTCAGAAGGTCTGAACAGCGGCATGAGTATTTGGATGCGGGCACCCCCCCCGGAGGGAGAAGGATGGACCCATGGCGAGGAGATTTGGTACCCTGGCCGGTAGCTTCGATTCCTGCAGGATACTGATCCTCCCTCGATGCTCCCGGGGCTTCGCCTCCGGCCCCCCCGATAAGCAGTCAGGGGTCTCAGAACAACAGGGTGAGGATCCCCTCTGCCGTGCCGAGGACCACGAGGCAGGCGATGAGCCAGCCGGTGAGCATGAGGAGGACCGCGCGGGGTCCCCGCCAGTTGAGGATCCAGGCGAGGATGGGAGTCCCGTACAGGCCGAGCCCAGGTACCCACATAAGGGCGATGAGCGCGACTTCGCCGTAGGAATGCAGGGCCGGATGCTTATCCATGAGTTCCTTGACCTTCGCGATCTTACTCTTCAGCCATGCAGACTTCTCCGAGAAGATGTCACAGACCCGGTAGATCAGGAGGATGGCCCCCGCCGCCACCGACACGAGGAAGGGGATGAGGAGGTACACGGGTAACCCGAGGGCGATCCCCGCGGGCGGGGCTAACCCCTGGAGGAGGAGGATGGAGACGATGAACCCGAGGATCGCGGGGATGGAAAGGCCCCCCACGAGACCGATGACGAGGGGCAGGACGAGGAGGAGGACGGGGATAGCAACGAGGTCGGCATCGACTCCGCGGATCCAGCCGGTTTCGGGGAGCATCATAAAAAAAAGGTTCGCAGTTCCTCTTCACGCAGCCTTCATCTTCTTCATCTCGCCTTTCACCTGGAAGCCGATGTAGATGCCCAGGATGCCGTAGAGGATGGAGAAGAACCCGAGGTAGACGGCGACAATGACCATGGCGCCGAGGCGCGGCAGGAAGAGGTAAATCCCACCGAGGATGACCGAGAGAGCACCCGTCAGGCAGAGCATGACCCGGTGACTGGTAAACTCGGGGTGGAATATTGCGATCGCGATTTCAATGAAACCGAAGAACATCATGAGGAGCGCAATGACCAGTGTCGCGGCCACCGCCGTGTTCCAGGGGAACAGGATGGCGATAACCCCGAGGATCAGGCCCAGGAATCCCATCAAGATAAGTCCAACGGGCCGAATCGGTGTCGCGAAACCGAGGACAAGCGCCTGGACCGAGGCAATGATCAGGAGGATCCCGAAGAGGATAGTCGCGATCACCACTGCATAGTCAGGCCAGAGAAGGACCAGGATCCCGACGATGATTGCGAGGATTCCAACCAGGACGAATGAGCTCCATTTCACATGAGAAGTATCTGCACCTACTGTTTCTGTCATGAGAGAGACCTCCAAAGACCACCTTCATTATCGTCTCTATATATAAATACACCACATTCATATCGAGTAAATTGACTTGTTCTTCGTTGCATTCAAATCACCTTTTCTTCCTGGCAGGGTATGCAAGCCCGTTTTTGCATCCTAATCCACCCCCTGCCCCTGGAATATCAGAGTCAGCACCAATCCGGCACCAAATCCGCCGATGTGTGCCATATATGCAACACCTGAGGTATCCGATGCACTCAAGATGGAACCAATTTGATCAAACCACTGCAAGACGATCCAGACCCCGATCACAAAAATTGCAGGCAACCGGGTTATCACCCAGCCCAGCACCACCGTGACCTCCTTTGTCGGGAACAACACAAGGTATGCCGCGAGCACGCCGGCGATTGCTCCCGATGCTCCCAGGTTCGGGACATTTGATCCGGTATTGACCGCCAGCTGGGCGAACGTTGCGACGACGCCACAGATCAGGTAGAATACCAGGTACCGGAAATGCCCGAACCGGTCTTCCACATTATCCCCGAAGATTGCCAGGTACAGCATATTGCCCCCGATGTGGAGCCACCCGGCATGCATGAACATCGATGTGAAGATGGTCAGCCACTGCCCGGCAGGATTGGCAAGGAAGCGGGTTGGAACAAACGCCCAGGTCTCAATAAATGCATCACCCTGCATTAATTCAACGATAAAAAAGAGCACATTAAGTGCGATCAGGCCACCCGTGACATAAGGAACCAGCTTCTCTCCTCTGTTGTCGTCCCCGATTGGTAACACTCGATCCACTTCTCCTGATGGAAAACCTCCGCTGTTGCGGAAAACATGCCCTAATGCAGCATTTGACTATAAAAAATATTCGATATGGCGGGTATGCAAGCCGGTTTTACGTTAAGCGGAACCCGCAGCGGATATGGTTCCATACACTGGCGATATCAGACTAAGGAATTACATTATCCCTCGCAATGTAATCATGAAAGAATACACTTGTTAAGGAGAACCAGAAAAGGGGGTTTTCAGGAGTAAGTCGCAAATAACCTTTGTTTTTGCCACCTGAGCATAACATAGAGTGCAATGATGCCTACAACGGTGAGCATTATGGCTATTCCCAACAACCATTTTGCAATTACAAAATCCTCTTTCATATGGCTGAAGTATGAAGTCATTAATGATATCAAAATTCCATCGATGGGTATCGATGCATATTCCGCCGGGATATGTGCGATTGATATATCCGGTTTTCTTATAACGATTATTGAGAAGACAGCGGCCAAAGTTGCCAACGTGATAGAATTGATGGTGATACAGATGCTTGACAGTTCCTGAATCATTCCAGCATGGGTCTCAAATGTAATATCCGGGTTGGTAATAATCTGGAAAGCGGTTGTCGCCGCAAGTAGTATCCAGAATACAATGAAGAGAATCGATCCCCAGTGTTTCCCGTTTTCAGGGTTCTCCTTTGCCTGCATTTATGTTGGCCCTCCGATAAGCATCGGGTATAGAAACACATTACGAGTCAGGTATGCATATAGGTTATTCGGTTTATAGCGAGGATGGAGTAATCTGCCTGAAAAAAGGGTCACAATACGGTATTCCCAGCCAGGACCCCTTGTCACGGGGATTATCATTACCGCGGCCGGTTATACATCAGGATTCCTTGCGAGTTTCCTCCTTGCCGTTGTAGTCACCATCGTATTCGTGATCTCGGTAATCGAGCGATAGGAATGAAAAATGAACCAAAAAAAGAATCTATTCTGTCGACTTATCGGATTCCTCATTTCCTCTAACCCGACTTTCACTTATACGGCTCCTTTGGAGACGAAATATAACACCTTATAGGTAATGCCTTCGGCCGGGCCTTCCGGAGGGTTTATTATCCATGGATGTTATCATTTATACTATAGATGATAAAATATGAAGCCCTCATCCCGAAGGTCATTGCCCTTATCGGCGAGGGGGGGCTTGCGCTCGAGCTCGAGGGGATCCTGAGGAAGCACGAGGGGATCGCCCGGCGGGAGCGGAAGGCCGGGAGGGTGAGGCAGTGCGCGGCCGGGATCGCGAGGACCATCGCGGGGGGATCGGGCGGGCCCGTGGAGCGGGTAGCAGCCCGGGCAGCCATCACCCGGAACCTCTCCCAGGCGTCTGTCTACCGGATGGCGGCGATGCTGGGGGAGGCGGGGATCGATCTCTCGCCTGCCGATG
This sequence comes from Methanomicrobiales archaeon, assembly GCA_035542115.1. Lineage (GTDB taxonomy): Archaea > Halobacteriota > Methanomicrobia > Methanomicrobiales > JACTUA01 > JACTUA01. The sequence continues at coordinate 66,909 of DATKMC010000028.1, forward strand.
TCCTCAGGGAGATGGGACGGATCCGGCAGGGCATATACTGAAAAAAAGGGGCCGGGATTCGGTATTTATTCGGAGGGCCTCCCCATGGGGGTCGAAGGTTATGGTCTGAGAGGTGAGATAAAATATATGTATTTCGAGGGCCGCACCAGCGGCCTGAGAAATAAGGCAAAGGCCTTATTTCGAGGGTCCGGCGTGAGGAACTCACGAGGACCGGCGAGGTCACTTGCTGGGCCGCGGGGGCGGACTTCGAAATGACGAAGTCATTTCATGGGTTTGACCGTCTTTGCACCGCGGAGCATAGAGATCTTCCCGGTCCGGACGAGCTCCTTCACCCCGTGCTGCCGGAGGAGGTTCTCGAGGGCGTCGATCTTCGTGGACCCGCCGGTGACCTCGAGGACCAAGGACTTTGCCCCGACGTCAACGATCTGGGCCCGGAAGATGTCGGCGAGCTGCATGACCTCGGCCCGGCCCGATCCCGCCTCGGCGGTGACCTTGATGAGGGCGAGCTCCCGGTCCACCGTCTCGTTCTCGGTGATGTCCGAGACCTTCACGACATCGATCAACTTATTCAGCTGCTTGATGACCTGCTCCACCTGGGCGTCGTCCCCGATGACCACGATGGTCATCCGGGAGAGGTCCGGCTCCTCGCAGGTCCCCACGGCGAGGCTCTCGATGTTGAACCCCCGGCGGGTGAAGAGCCCCGAGACCCGGGAGAGGACCCCCGGCCTGTTCTCGACGAGGACCGAGAGGGTGTGGGGCTTCATTCCCTGCCTCCCGTGATCATCTCGTTGATGGCAGCCCCGGCCGGGACCATGGGGAAGACGTTCTCCTCCCGCTCGATCCGGAAATCGAGGACAAAGGGCCCGTCGCTATCAATGGCGGCCGAAAGCGCCTCCCGGACCCCGTCGGGGGAATCGATTCGTATCCCGTCGACCCCGTAGGCCGCCGCGATCTTCACGAAGTCCACGGGCGGGAGCTCGGTGTACGAGTACCGCCGGTCGTAGAAGAGCTCCTGCCACTGCCTGACCATCCCGAGGAACCGGTTGTTCAGGACGGCGACCTTCACGGGGATCTTGTTGGCGGCGACGGTCCCGAGCTCCTGGATGTTCATCTGGAATGACCCGTCGCCGGCGATATCGAAGACGGTCTCGCCCGGCCGGGCGAAGTGGGCACCCATGGCCGCCGGGAACCCGTATCCCATGGTCCCGAGGCCCCCCGAGGTGATCCAGGACCGGGGCCTCCGGAAGCAGTACCACTGGGCGGTCCACATCTGATTCTGCCCGACCTCGGAGACGATGATCCCCTCCCCCTTCAGGAGGTCGGAGAGCTCCCGGATGATGAACTGCGGCCTGAGCTTCCCGTCCTCCCTGAACCGGAGCGGGTGCTTCTTCTTCCAGGCCTGGACCTTCGCGATCCAGTTCTCCCGGCCGCCCTTCTTCGCCGAATGAAGCATGGCCTGGAGGATGGCCCTCGCGTCCCCGACGATGGGGACGTCCACCGGCTTGTTCTTCCCGATCTCCGCGGGGTCCACGTCGATATGGATGATCCTCGCCTGGGGAGCGAAGGTGGAGACCTTGCCCGTGACCCGGTCGTCGAACCGGACCCCGATGGCGAGGAGGAGGTCGCACTCGGTGATGGCGAAGTTCGCGTACTCGGTCCCGTGCATCCCGAGCATCCCGAGGTTCAGGGGATGGTCGCAGGGGATGCAGCCGATGCCCATGAGGGTGGTCGTGACCGGGATCATGAACCGCTCGGCGAGCTCGAGGAGCTCCCCCGACGCCCCTGAGGCGATGATCCCGCCCCCGGCGTAGATGACCGGCTTCTCGGCCGCCTCGAGGAGGGCGAGGGCCCTGTCGATCTGCCTCGCATGCCCCTTCACCGTCGGCTGGTACCCCCGCAGGGTGACCGGTCCCTCGGGGGGCCGGTCCTCGACCTGGTTCGTGGAGACATCCTTCGGGATGTCGATGAGCACCGGGCCGGGCCGCCCCGTCCGGGCGATATAGAAGGCCTCCCTCACCACCCGGGAGAGCTCCCGTGCGTCCTTCACGAGGTACGAGTGCTTCGTTATGGGCATGGTGATCCCCGAGATGTCCGCCTCTTGGAAGGCATCATTCCCCAGGAGGTTCGTGGGGACCTGGCCGGTGAGGGCGACGATGGGCGCCGAGTCCATGTAGGCCGTCGCGATGCCCGTGACGAGGTTGCATGCCCCCGGCCCCGAGGTGGCGAGGCAGACCCCGACCCGCCCGCTCGCCCGGGCGAAACCGTCCGCCGCATGGGCGGCCGCCTGCTCGTGGCGTACGAGGATGTGCCGGATGGGGGCATTATACAGCTCGTCGTAGATGGGGAGTACGACCCCGCCGGGATAGCCGAAGATGGTCTCGACGCCTTCCCGCTGGAGTCCCTCAATCAGGATTTTTGCTCCGGACTTCATCCTCTTCCCTCAACAGTCTGTTCATGCCGGCGATGACTGCCTCGACGGACGCCATGATGATGTCCGTGCTTGCGCCGCGCGATGTAATTATCTTCCCGTCCTTACTTAACCTTACCGTCACGTCGACGAGGGCCTCGGTTCCCCCGGTGATGGCGTCGACATGGTACTCCTCGAGCCGGATGCTCCCCACCTCGGCCACCGATTTCTGGAGCGAGGAGATGGCCGCGTCCACCGGCCCGTCGCCGGTCGAGGCCCCGGTGATCTCCCTCCCGTTCACGAGGAGGGTCACCGAGGCGGTAGGGATGACGTGGGAGCCCGAGACCACGGTGAACTGCTTCAGGGCGAGGACGGGCTTTGCCTCGAGGCCGGTGACCGTCTCCGCTATGGCCATCAGGTCCGCGTCCGTCACCCGCTTCCCCTCGTCCCCGAGCTTCTTGATCCGGGCGACGATCTGGGAGACCTGGGCGGCCGAGGCATGGTAATGGAGCTCCTGGAGGGCGGCCTCCACCGAGGCGGTCCCCGAGTGCTTCCCGAGGACGATCCGCCTCCTTCTCCCGACCATCTCCGGCCGGATGGGCTCGTAGGTGCGGGAGTCCCGGAGGATCCCGTGGGCATGGATCCCGCTCTCGTGGGTGAAGGCCATCTCCCCGACGATGGCCTTGTTCGTCGGGAGGGGGATCTTCGTGAGCCGGGAGACGAGGGAGGCGAGGTGGTAGATCTCCCCGATCTTTATCCCGGTCTTCACCCCGTAGAGGACCTCGAGGGCCATGACCAGCTCCTCGAGAGGGGTGTTCCCCGCCCGCTCCCCGAGGCCGTTCACGGTGACATGGGCGCAGGTCGCCCCCGCCCGGAGGGCGGCGAGGGAGTTCGCCATGGCCACCCCGAGGTCGTCGTGGCAGTGGATGGAGAGGGGGGCGATGGCGGCGAGGGGAGGGACGAGCTCCGCGGCCCGCTCCGGGGTGAGGAGCCCGACGGTGTCGCAGAAGCAGAGCCGGTCGGCCCCCCGCCGGACACCCTCACCGAAGATGCTCCGGACGAACTCCGGGTCGGCCCGGGAGGCGTCCTCACCCGAGAGCTCCACGATGAGCCCCCGGCCCTTCGCGTACTCCACCGCATCCCAGGCCATGGTGCAGACCTGCTCCCGGGTCTTCCGGAGCTTCTTCTCGATGTGGAGGTCGCTTACCGGGACCACGAGGTGGACAGAGTCAGCCCCGAGGTCGGCGGCATAATCGATGTCCTCCCTGAGGGCCCGGACATAGGTGCAGATCTCGGCCGACAGGCCGTCGGCGGCGATGAGCCGGATGGCCTCCCGTTCCCCCTCCGAGGCGGCGGCGGAGCCGGCCTCGATGACATGGACGCCGATCTCCGAAAGCTTCCGGGCGATCTCGAGTTTCTGTGCTGGCGACAGGGACACGCCGGGTGTCTGTTCGCCGTCTCTCAACGTGGTGTCAAAAAAGCGCATCTGTTCAGAGAATAAAACAATCCCTCATGGCTGAAACACCGAAAAAACGTGAGAGGGGATCGTATAAATAGGTTCTTCATCCCGAGCTGGAGGGGTGAGAGGGCCTCGTGAATGGCTGTCGGGCGAAATGCTCCGGCAGGAAAAGGGAGTGGAAAGGCGGGTCCGGGAGGAAAAAAGTGGAATTCCTGGGATCAGCCGGTACCGAGCTCTATCCCTCCAATCCAGTCAGCAAAGACGTTATAGAGGAACGCGATGGCGGCACCCAGGATGAAGCCGCCGATGATCCCGATGATGACCATGAGAACGAAGACGGCGACCCCTCCGAGGGCGGAGAAGCCCAACCTCCCTACGAAGCCCATGATGGGGGCATACAGCTCAAAGAGAGCTCCACGAACGATTCCTGAAATGATCCCCCAGGCTAACCCGAAGAGGGTCATCATCTTGGCGAGCGAGAACATTTCGATCTTTTTGATAACTACCATGCTACTACCTCACCTCACTCAAATGAAGCATTCGCTACTTAAAAATTACCATTATCTCCGAAGAAAAAAAGGATGGGGGTTCAGGCCGCGGGCGGGGATGTAGGCGGTGAAGCAGCGACGGGCACGCTGTCGTAGACGAGGGTGATATAGCGGGCAATGAAGATCGTGAGGGCCGGGGCAACGATGAACATGAGGAGCCAGCCAATATAGGGAATCGCCGAGAGGATGAAGGCGATGATACCCGCGACCAGGAACACGACGATGAGGGCGAAGATGTACGATCCCCAGCCGATCTTCCCGATCCGCCCGGTGATCGCCGAGAAGTTGAAGGCCTCCCCCATGCGTCCCGTCCGGGCGAAGCGGACGGACCCCATTGCCGCAAAGAGGCCGGTGATGAAGGCAATGACGAGGGTGACGATGATCCCGACGGTAAAGGTCCCCCACATGGCCGTGGCTTGCGCGGGTGTTCTGACCGCGAGGACCCCGGCCCCTATGGTCAGGAAGAGCACGATGAGGGTCGGGATGGCGTAGATGAGCTGGATGACGAAGAGCTTGATCCCGTCTATGAACAGCTTCGCCCAGTCCGTGGGGTCGGGGGCGGGCTTCTTGCCCCGGTAGACCTCCAGCTCGTACCCCAGGATCAGGGGGAAGATGATGCTCGAGACAATGAGGAGGAGCCACCTCGCCCATTTCTCCCAGACGGCGTCCTTTGCGTACTCCAGGGAATCGTTCAGAACCTTGCCGATATCCATGTATCTCACCGTACCGGGATTCTTTTGTTCCTGTATATAATCATATCTTAAAAATCCCACAATAATCGGGTTACAGGGGAAATGGTTCCTTTAAAAAAGGATATGGTTGCCAGGCGGTGGGCTTCCCCCGCTCGCCGGGGGATTCGTGCGTGCTGCGACCGGGGATCCCGGATATCCATTCAGTGCCGGAAGTGCCGTATCCCGGTGAAGATCATGGCCACGTTCAGCCGGTTCGCCGCCGCGATGACCTCCTTGTCCCGGATTGATCCGCCCGGCTGGACGAGGGCCGTCGCCCCGGCCTTCGCCGCCTCCTCCAGCGTGTCCGGGAAGGGGAGGAAGGCGTCCGAGGCCACGGCAGAGCCCTGCAGGGGGAACCGGGCCTTCATGACGGCGATCCGGGCCGCGTCCACCCGGCTCGTCTGGCCGGCCCCGATACCGAGGGACTTCCCCTCGTCGGCAAAGACGATGGCATTGCTCCGGGCATGCTTGCAGACCTTCCAGGCGAGTTTCAGGGCCTGGAGCTCCCGGGCCGTGGGGTCCCGCTCGGTCACCACCTGCCAGTGCTCCCGGTAAGGTGGGGTTTTCTGGACGAGGAGCCCGCCATCGATGGAGCGGATGGAAAGGCCAGCGGCAGGCTCCGGGAGCGTGAGTAGCCGGAGGTTCTCCTTCCCCCGGAAGGTGGCAAGGGCGTCCGGCGTGAAGGAGGGGGCGATGACGACCTCGATGAAGGTCCTGCAGATCTCTTCCGCGACCCCGGCATCCACGTTCCGGTTCATGGCGACGATTCCTCCGTAAGCAGAGACCGGGTCCACCTCCCTCGCGGCGACGTAGGTCTCCCTGAGGTTGCTCCCTGTCGCGACCCCGCAGGGGTTGTTGTGCTTCACGCAGACGCAGCAGGGCTCCTCGAACTCCCGGAGGAGGGCCACGGCGGCATCGAGGTCAAGGTAGTTGTTGTACGACATTTCCTTTCCCTGGAGGGGCTTCTGGCCGGCGATGCCTGCTTCCCCGTACACGGCACCCGCCTGGTGGGGGTTCTCCCCGTACCGGAGGATCCTCCCGTTCCGGGCCTGGACCGTGTATACGGGGGGAAGGGGGCTTTCCAGGGAGTAGAGGTGGTTCGCGATGGCGGCGTCGTACGCGGCGGTCCGGGCAAAGGCCTTCTTTGCGAGCACGAGCCGCTCCTCCCCAGTGAAATCCCCTCTCCCGAGGGTCGCCACAACAAAGGGGTAATCGGCGGGGTCCACCACCACCGCGACGTGTCGGTAGTTCTTTGCCGCCGCCCGGATCATGGCCGGTCCCCCGATATCCACGAACTCCATGAGCTCGCCGATGGGGAGCCCCTGGGAGGCCATGCGCTCGAAGGGGTAGAGGTTCACCACGAGGAGGTCGATGGGGAGGATCCCGTGGGCGGCCATGACCTGGTCGTCGACACCCCGCCGTCCGAGGAGACCCCCGTGGATAGCCGGGTGGAGGGTCTTCACCCTCCCATCCATCATCTCCGGGAAGCCGGTGTACTCCGCGATCTCGACAAAGCCGATCCCCGCTGCCGCGAGGGCCTTCCCGGTCCCCCCCGATGCGAGGATCTCCACCCCGTGGTCCCGGAGCGCCTCCGCGAGACCCGCGAGCCCGGTCTTGTCCCACACCGAGAGGAGCGCCCTTTTCATACGCCACACTTCTCTCCGCGGGAATACATAATAGGTGGGGGTTGACCTGTCATCGGGATTTCAGACTCCAAGAACAGGTGACACGAGGGACGCTCCCGGGGGCATATATTTTCTCGTATATTGAATAATAGTGCGATAGCTGGCAGAGGAAGGGATCTCCTGGCGGGGGATGGGATCTCCACCGTTCCAATTCCCCGGGTGACAGGAATGAGCTGTGGGTCCCGGCATATCCGGACGGGCATCCACCCTTATCATCTACGGGGGGAATAATTGGATGGGGGAGAAGGGGGGAGGGTGCTCCTGCCGTCCCCTCCCGATCCATGCGGAGCGTTACCGGCATGGAGAGAGAGCTGGAGAGGGGGTGAGGGTTGCCCGAGACCTACTACGAGATCCTCGGGGTTCCGAGGGATGCCTCGGAGCGGGAGATTAAGGAGGCCTACCGGCATCTCGCAAAGAAACTCCACCCGGACGTCTGCAGCGAGGAGGAAGCCGGGGACCGGTTCAGGCAGGTCAACGAGGCGTACCGGGTCCTCTCCGACCAGGGGGAACGCGGGAGGTACGATGCCCTGGGGCATGAGAACTACTACCTGTACCGGGCAGGGCACCGGGGCCCGTCGGCCCCGGGGACCTCCCCACCCTTCCCAGGGTTCGGGGACGCCTTTGACCGCTTCTTTACGGAGAAGAGCTGGGGGTCTCCCCGGGCCTTCAGGCCGAAGGCGGGCTCGGATATCCTCGTGAGAGTGCCGGTCACCCTCGAGGAGGCGGTCCTCGGGGCCAGAAAGGAGGTCGGGGTCCCCCATGCCTTTCAGTGCCCGGCCTGCGGGGGGTCAGGGAGCACCCTGGGGAAGACCCGCCCCTGCCCCCGGTGCGGCGGGAGCGGCAGGGAGGGGACAGTGGCCCCAGGAAACTTCCCCGGCCAGGGGGCAGCCCCCTGTCGTGAGTGCGGGGGCAGGGGGCGGAGCGCGGAGGCTCCCTGCAGGCAATGCGATGGCTGGGGAGCCATCCAGGAGATGCGGAGAATAACGGTCCGGATACCCGCAGGGATAGAAAGCGGGATGCGCATCCGGCGGGAGGGGCTCGGGGATCGGAAAGCGGAGGGGATCCCGCAGGGGGACCTCTACATCGAGGTGGCGGTCCTCCCCCACGATCGGTTCACGAGAACGGGGGACGACCTCGAGGTTCCCTTCATCCTCTCCCCCGCCCGGGCGGCCCTCGGGTCGGCCGCCGAGGTCGTGACCATCCGGGGGAAGCCCGTCAGGGTCGACATCCCGCCGGGGGTGCAGCAGGGTGCCGGCGTGAGGGTCCCGGGGGAGGGGGTAAAAACCCGGGACCGGTGCGGGGACCTGGTCCTCAGGATCCGGATTGAGATCCCTGAGGGGATCACTGCCGAGGAGCAGGACCTCTACCGGCGCATCCTTCGGATCGAGCAGCGGAGGGAGGGCTTAAAGACGGGGGTCCTTGACCGATACGTCTCGAGGATCAAGGGCCGGAAGGGATGAGGGGCGCACTGCCGGAGATCCCCGCGTCCCTTTTTGGTTTCAGCGGCAGGTGCCCTCCTGGCCCCGGAAGGCCCACCACGAGGGGGAGGGGATCTCCACCCTCCCCTGGCTCCCCTGAATCCGGGTCCGTCACGGGCTCCATCAGCTTCAAGATGCATGGGTTCGTTACCTTATTCAGGGGGTTAATTTCCTGAGTTCCCTGCGGACGCTCCTCTTCTTCTGGCTCATCAGCCTCGTCGGCCTCCTGTGGGCGACCTTCCTCATCGCCGAGGGGGTCTGGTTCTGGGTGAGCGTCTGGCTCGTCCTCGCCATCGTGGGGAGCAACCTCCTCGTCCTCCTCCTCCGGTTCCGCTGACCGCGCCCTGCCAGCTTTTTCGCGGCAGCTCCTCTTTGTCGGCCCGGTTCTTTTCGTTCAAAGAAGCTATTTGAGGATATCGGTCAGTTGATCGATGAGTTCTGTAATTCATGTCATATTTCTTCATAAAAATATGAATAATTAATTTATTTATTTCATAATCGTTTAATATCTTCTATAACATATTTAATTACGATTCTGATAATAGAAAATGTCTGTAAAAATATATTAACATTTTATGAAGAAACAAGATAATAGTAAATTATAAATACAATCATGATAATCTATTCTTATGCAGCGCTGCATACAGAACCCAACCCACAGATGATCTCTATGAAACAGAACCTCCAGCCATGGGTGAACGCGGGCGAAGTGATGAACGCGGTGAACGAGATCGCCGCCCTCATGGAAGCAGACCGGGGAATCCCCAAGGGAATGATTGAGCACTACGGGATCCTCGCCGTCATCTCGGACCTCGAGTACAAGCACCTCTTCCTGAAGATGATCGAGGAGCGCTGCCCTCCGGCGTACCCGCTATTCGTGCGTTACCTCCACAAACTCGCCGAAAACGGAAGAAAGTATTCGCGGGAATACCGGACCGAGATGCACCACATGACGAGCAACCTCGGCCGGCTCTACGGCATGTACGGTGACGAAATCTTCACCAGGATGAAGCGGGGCCGGCGGGGCACCACCGCCCACTCGGCGGCGGAGATGCTGTCCTGAACTGCGCCTGACCTTCCCCCCATCACCCTCCCCAGGAAAAAAAGACCCTTACCGGCCTGTGCCGGCACCGGATAACCTTTCAGGTATACATCCGGTTGTCCATGGCCGGGGGTTCACTCCTCACCTTCTTCACCGCGGCAAGGAAGTCAGCCTGTCCCACCTCGTCGGCGCCCCTCCTCACCGCGTTCATCCCCGCCTCCCGGCAGACGGCCTGGAGGTCGGCCCCCGTGGTCTCCCCGGTCATACGGACGATCTCGTCGAGGTCCACCTTCCCGAGATGCATCGGCGCGGAGTGGATCTTCAGGATCTCCCTCCTCGCGCCCTCGTCGGGCAGTGGTATCTCCACGAGCCGGTCGAACCGGCCGGGCCGGAGGATGGCGAGGTCGAGCATGTCCACCCGGTTCGTCGCCGCCATGATACGGACGTCGCCCCGGTTGTCGAAGCCGTCCATCTCGGCGAGGAGCTGCATGAGGGTCCGCTGGACCTCGGCGCTTCCCGAGGTGCCGTCATGGGTCCGGTGGCTCGCGATGGCATCGATCTCGTCGATGAAGACGATGGAGGGGGCCCGCTCCCGGGCGAGGGTGAAGAGCTCCCGGACGAGCTGCGCCCCCTCGCCGATGAACTTGTGGACGAGCTCGCTCCCCGACATCCGGATAAAGGTCGCCTTCGCCTGGTGGGCGACGGCCTTTGCGATGAGGGTCTTCCCCGTCCCCGGCGGCCCGTGGACGAGGATCCCCTTGGGCGGCTCCACCCCGAGCCGGCGGAAGACCTCGGGCTTCGTGAGGGGGTACTCCACGGCCTCGCGCACCTCCTCGATCTCCTTCTTGAGCCCCCCGATACGCTCGAAGGTGACGTCCGGGGACTCGTCCAGCTCCATGACCCGCACCCTCGCGTCGTAGATGTTCCCGATGACCTTCACGATGGAGAGGGCGTTGTTCACCGCGACCTTGGTCCCCGGCTTCAGGGTCTTGTGGAGCTCCTCGTTCACCTGCGTGATGTACTCCTGGTTGTTCCCGAGCTGCCGCAGGTAGATCTCACCGTTCTCCATGACCTCGACGACCGCCGCGACAAAGAGGGGCATGCGCTTCAGCTGGGCGTTTTCCCGCCGCGCCTGGGCAAGCTCCTTCTGGAGCCCCTCGTTCTTCATCCTGAGGTCCAGGACCTGGGCCTGGAGCTCCTGCAGCTCAAGCTTGAGCTGGAGGAGGTCGCCCTCGCTCGCGGGGTTCTTGGAGATGGTGTCGTCCATGCTTACTATATAGTACGCACTGGAGAGATTTATGCTATATGCCGGTCGTCCTCCATGGCAGGGGCCTGTCCCGGGGCACGGGACGGGGACCGGTCCTCGTCTCCCCCGAACCCATCTCCTTCCTCGGCGGGGTGGACCCGGAGACCGGCAGGGTCATCGAGAGGGGCCATCCCCTGTCCGGGCAGGTGGTCACCGGGACCGTCCTCGCCTTCCCCCATGGAAAGGGCTCCACCGTCAGCTCCTACGTCCTCTATGCCCTCGCGCGGAACGGGAAGGCCCCCGCGGGGATAGTGAACGCCGAGGCGGAGCCCATCATCGTCACCGGGGCCATCATCGCGGGGATCCCCCTCGTCGACCGGCCCGGCATCCCCCTAACGCGGCTCCGGGACGGGGTCATGGCGCGGGTGGACGGGGAGACCGGGGAGATCCTCTATGAGGGTGAACTGGAGGGAAATTAGCGCCGCCCGGAACTCCCACGCAGCCCTCTTCGCCGCCTGCTCCCTCTACGGGTACCCCCTCCACCCGGCCAGGGAACCCCTCGGGGACGTCACCTGCTACTCCTTGAACTCCCTGAACGAACCGTCCTACCGGGAGGAGATCCGGGAGGCCCCCTGCACCACCATCGTCGGCGGGCCGCATGCCACCGCCTGCCCTGAGGAGGTCGCCCGGTACGCCGACTACGTGGTGGTGGGGGAAGGGGAGTACACCCTCCCCCGGCTGCTCACCTTCATCGAGGAGGGGAAGGAGGGCCCCCTTCCGGGGGTGGTTACGGCGGAAGCCGGGCTACCTGTCGACCACGCGGTCCGGCTGGATGCCTTCCCGCCCTTCTCGGTGATGAAGGGGTACATCGAGATCTCCCGGGGATGCCCCTTCGGGTGCGCCTTTTGCCAGACGCCCCGGATCTTCGGCCCCTGCATGCGCCACCGGTCCATCGACGCCATCGGTGCATATGCCCGCCGCTACCGGGACGTGAGGCTCGTCTCCCCGAACGCCCTTGCCTACGGATCGGACGGGAGGCACCCGCGGCCTGAGAAGGTGGAGCGGCTCCTTTCATCCCTCCACGGGAACATCTATTTCGGGACTTTCCCGAACGAGGTCAGGCCCGAGTTCGTGGACGACCGGGCCCTCGATCTCATCGCCCGGTACTGTTCGAACACCAGGGTTGCCTTCGGAATCCAGTCGGGGAGCGACCGGGTCCTCAGGGAGATCGGGCGGGGACACACCGTCGCAGACGGGCTCCGGGCCGTGGAGCTCTCCCGGGACCATGGCCTCGTTCCCGTGGTGGACCTCATCCTGGGGTTCCCCTTCGAGACACCGGAGGACGAGGAAGCGACCCTCGGGCTCGTCCGCACGGTGGTACGTTCGGGCGTGGTCCGGCTCCATGCCTTCCTCCCCCTGCCGGGCACCCCCCTCGCGGGGACCGTCCCGCGCCCCGTGAGCCCGGAGGCCGGCCGGTTCCTCGGGAAGCTCGCCCTCTCGGGGAAGCTCACGGGCACCTGGACGGACCCGGAGCGAAGGTTTTCAAAGCATCGGGGCGATACTCCTCTATGACGCGGGTACTCCTCCTCGCTGACCTCCATGGCCGGTACGGGAAGATGGAGGCCTTCCTCTCCCTCGAGCCCGAGCTCGTCATCATCGCGGGGGACATCACCCAGTTCGGGCCCTGCGAGGACGCGTTGGAGCTCCTCGCCCGGATCGACGTCCCCTGCTTTGCCGTCCCCGGGAACTGCGATCCCCGGGAACTCACCGGTTCCCTCGAGGAGTCCGACGCCGTGTCCCTCCACGGGAGCACCATCTCCCTCGGGAAGATCACCCTCACCGGCATAGGCGGGTCGAACCGGACCCCCTTCGGCACCCCCTTCGAGCTCAGCGAGGAGGAGATCGCCGCCCTCCTCGCCGGGGCGACGGAGCGGATGGAGAAGAACGTCCACAACATCCTCGTCTGCCATGCGCCGCCCCACGGGACCCTCGACCGCGCCGGGGGGAACCGGGTGGGGAGCACGGCGCTCAGGAAGGAGATGAAGCAGTTCGACCTCGTCTGCTGCGCCCATATCCACGAGGCAAAGGGGGTCGAGGAGGTGGACGGGGTGGTGGTCGTGAACCCCGGCCCGGCCTCCGAGGGCAACTGCGCCCTCATCACCCTCGGCGACGAGTCCCGGGATATCCGGGTCGAGCTCCTCACCGTGTAGCGAGGATCAGCTCGAGGTACGACAGGGTGGTCTCTTCTCCGGTGCTCCCGAGCTGCTCCTTGACCCGGCCGATAAGGGCGACGGCCTCTCCCTCCCGGAGGCCGGCCGGCGCCTCGATCTCCACGAAGGAGCCGAGGCCCTCCACCTCGTCGAGGGCGACGTACGTACCCTCCACCCGGTACGTCTCCCGGCGTTTCACGACCAGGGCCGTCCGGGTGAAGCCGAGCCGGAGGAGGATCTCCCCGAGGGTCTCCCCGTTCCCTACAGGGACGATGATCTCCTCCCGGGCCTTCACCCCCCCGAGGCCGTGTTTTGGGCCTTTGTAGGTGAGGGTCGTCTCCCCGGCGGTCGACCGGATCCGGAGTGCCTCGTCGGTCACCCCGAAGTCCCGGGCCGGGGAGTTGAAGTACTGGTCCTCCTCGGTGACGCCCCCCGCCGCCGGGATCCCGAGGGCCACCAGCCGTTCCCGGACCGGGTCGAGGCTCCCGACCCGGATCTTCACCTCGTATTCCATCATCCCCTCATCCTCCGGTCCTGCCCTTTGCCGTCCCCCATGCACGGGACGTATTCCCAAACGGCCCGTGCTGCGTTCCGCCCGACCGACACGGCCTTCCTGTACGGATCTCCTGCAGGTTAAATATAAATCCCCGCCTCCCGACCTCATAAAGACAAGGTGATCGAGAAAATGCCAGTACAGGAAGGTTCCTTCGTCAGGCTGAGCTATACGGGCAGGATCGGCGGGAAGGTCTTTGACACCACCGACGAAACAGTGGCACGGGAGGAGGGGATCCACAACCCCCAGGCGGTCTACGGGCCGGTCCTCGTCCGGGTAGGGAACCGGCACGTGGTCATGGGCCTGGACGATGCCCTTGCGGGAAGGGAGGCCGGGGACGAGGGGATCGTGGAGGTCCCCCCCGAGAAGGCCTTCGGCCCCCACGACGAGACAAAGGTGGAGTCGGTCTCCCTCGCCCAGTTCAAGGAGAAGCCCCGGGTGGGCCAGACGGTGGAAATCGACAACCGGGAAGGGATCGTGGTGAACATCCTCGGGCGGCGGGTCGTCGTGGACTTCAACCACCCCTTCGCCGGGAAGACGGTCACCTACTCCTTTAAGATCGAGGAGGTCGTGGAATCGCAGCCCGACCAGGTGAGCGGCCTCATCCGGCTCTACACCCAGCGCTCCATGGAGGTCTCGGTGGAGGGCGGCATGGTCACTATCCGGATTCCGCCGGCCATCATGTACGACAGGCGTTGGCTCCTCTGGCGGAGCCGGGTCATCCAGGAGATCTTCGAGTTCTACCCCGACGTGGAAGAGATCGTACTCCTCGAGTCCTTCAGGCGGCAGGCAAAGGAAGCGGGGAAGGCGGAGTAAACCCCTCACTTTGTTCATTCACACCGGCCGCAGCATAACCCTAATAAAGGCAACACCCTACCTTCTGGTGCCGGCGGAAGCCATGCAGAAAGGAAAAGGGGGGATACCAGTGCAGGAGGGACCGGGTGCGAAGAGGACAGGACAGCCCCCGTTGGGGGATCTCGTCCTCGAGGCCCTGAAGGGGATACGGAGCGAGATCCTCCTCTACGGCATCGTGGTCATCGTCATCATAGTCGGGTCGGCGCAGTTCGGGATCGCGGTGCTCCGGGCCCTGGAGATACCTCTCCTCGTCTTCGCCACCATCGTCATTGTTCTCCATTTTATCCTCGCCTTTCGAAGTGCAAAGAAGAAAGCTGCCGGCGGGGACGGAAAGGGGGCGCGGCCCCGGTAGATGCGATATGAGGCCTCCCTCCATGACGGCGACCTGGAGGGGACAACGGACCTCCGGGTCACCCTCGAGTGCATGGACCCGAACCGGGCCGACAGGGAAGGGATACAGGACCGGTTCGCCAGGGGTTTCATCGGCAGGAACCCCTTCCTCAGGGCGGTCCACGACGGGGACTCCTCACCTTCTCCTTCACCTTCGCCTGTATCGGGACCCTTAAGCACCAGAGGCTGAAGGGGAGGCCGAGGCGCAGGGTGGACCGGCGCACGGGCCCGGCCGGCAAAGGATGACCGCCCGCGAAGGGCCGGAAGAGGAGAGGATTGCTTACCCGGGCCGGTCGCAGAGGGCCTTCCGGATAACGTCCTCGGAGCGCCTGAAGTACAGGTCGTCGTGGCCGGCCCACCGGCCGCAGCCCCGAAACACCACCGCGGGGATTCCCTGGTGGCTCTCGCCCATGACGAAGTTCGCGAAGCCGGCGATCTCGTCCACCACCGCCTCCTCGGTGATGAGGAGCACGTGGCCGAAGAGGTCGGTGTCGTTCCGATAGTCCCGGATGGCGGGGAAGCCGCTCCACCCGATGGCATTCCCGGTCTGCCCCCGGCGAAATGCCCGGCCACAGGTGTCGGTGATGATGGTCCCCACGTCCCTCCCCGAGGCTGCGCGGACCCCGGCCCGCACCTCGGCCGCCGCCCCCATGGGATCTGGGGGGAGGAGGATGACGAACCCGTCCTCGATGTTGGAACGGTCCACTCCCGACCGGACCCCGATGTGCCCGAAGGGGAGCTGGGAAAGGATGAAGGGGTGATCTACGAGGATCTCCTGTGCCTCGTCGAGGACCGACTGGACGAACCGTGGGTCCTCCCTGTCCCGCTCCGCGATTCTCCGGGCATACTCCGACGGCTGGATCTCGGAGAGCGGCCGGGTGTGGCCCTTACTCTTCGAGTAGATGGTGGAGGCGAGGACGAGGATGTCCCCGTCCTCGAGGGCGACCCGTTCGCAGACGAGGACCGGGATATCGTCCCCCTTCCGGATGAGGGGGAGCCCCTGGACAGGGATCACCTGGATGGTCATGGAGGGATGGTAGCGCGTGGACGGAAATAAAGGGGACGGTGTGGCTCCGCGCGAACGCGGCAGGGAGCCGGTCCCCCCGCCCTTTCCGACAGATACATCTGGTGGAAAGGGACAACGCTCCGGCCGGATGAACGCGGGCCAGAAGATCGTCCTCGGGATCCTCATGCTCGGGACCCTCATGGGGGCCCTGGACAGCACCATCGTCCTCCTCGCCTTTCCCACCATCTCCGAGTCCCTCCACGCCGACCTCCTCTCCACTCTCTGGATCATCCTCGTCTACCTCCTCGTCGTGGCGGTCTGCACGACGCAGCTCGGCAGGCTCGGCGACCTCTATGGCCGGAGCCGGATGTTCAACGCGGGCTTCGGGGTCTTCACCCTCGGCTCGCTCTTCTGCGGCCTCTCCCCTTGCATCGGGTGGCTCATCGCCTCCCGGGCGGTCCAGGCCCTCGGGGGAGCCTTCATGCAGGCGAACTCCGGGGCCATCATCGCCGACATCTTCCCGCCCAACGCCCGGGGGGCTGCCTTCGGGTACCTCTCCCTCGGGTGGACGAGCGGCGCCATGCTCGGCATCGTCCTCGGCGGGATCATCACGACTTTCATCGGCTGGGAGTACATCTTCTTCATCAACATCCCCATCGGGATCGCCGCGTCTGTCCTCGGTTACCTCTACGTGCGCGACAACGTCCGGGTGGAGGCCCGGCTGGACATGGCGGGGATGCTCCTCCTCGGTGCGGCCCTCGCCCTCGTCTCCTACGCCGCCGTCGACTTCGCCGGGCAGGGGTTCACCGGGCAGAACGCCCTCGCCCTCCTCTTCGGGGTGATCAGCTCCCTCGCCTTCATCGCCTTCGAGCTCCGGACCCCGCGGCCCATCATCGATTTCTCTGCCATGTCGAGCCGGGTCCTCAGGTATTCCATCACCGCCGCCTTCTTCCTGTCCCTCGGGTACCTCTCGGTGGTCTTCCTCATCACCATGTTCCTCCAGGGGATCCAGGCCCTTTCTCCCCTGGACGCGGCCCTCCTCCTCATCCCGGGATACGTCGCAGGGAGCCTCCTCTCTCCCTTCATGGGGAGGCTCTCGGACCGGTACGGGGCCCGGATCATCACCACCCTGGGGTGCGGGTTCCTCATGCTCGCTACCGGGATCTATCTCACCCTCCGGGCAGACACTCCCGCCCTGGTGGTCCTCACCGCCTCGGGAATCTCGGGGATCGGGACCTCGATGTTCTTCCCTGCAAACAACAGCGCGGTCATGGCGAACGCCCCGCCAGGCGCCTACGGGGCCATATCGGGAATCCTCCGGACCGTGCAGAACATCGGGGTCCTCGGGAGCTTCGTTATCACCATCACCGTCGCCTCGGCCTCCATCCCCCGTGACGTGGCCTTTCAGGTCTTCATCGGCACGACGAACCTCATGGGCGGGGTGAGCGAGGCCTTCCTGGCCGGTATCGATGGGGCCCTCGCGGTCTCCATCGGGATCATCGCCATCGCCGGGATCATGTCCTTCCTGCGGGGAAAGGAGGAGAGGGGCCGCTGGCCGGCCGAATGAACCTCCCGCTTTCCCGGGCCGGACCGGGGACCGGAGGACCACAGGAGCCCCCGGGATGATTCATATAGGTCCTGAGAAGAGCTAAGCACGGCATGCTCCTCTCCATTCTCAATGGATCGGTTGAAAACGCACCCTCCCTCCTCGGCCCGTCCGTCCATTCGGGGCCGGGGTTCTATCTCATCGTCTTCCTCGTCATTCTCCTCGGGGCGGTCTTCGTCATCACGCCGGTCCCCGAGAACACCCTCCTCTTCCTCGCCGGGGCCCTCGCGGTGAGCGGGCCGGTCTCCCTGGGATGGGTGCTCGCCGCCTCCATCGCCGGGGCCTACGCCGGGTACGACCTGAACTACTGGACCGGGAGGCTCCTCAACGTCGCCGTCTGCCGGAGGTTCTGCCCCCACATCCTCCAGACGAGGAACATCGAAAAGGCCAGGGCCCTCATGGAGCGGTTCGGCCCCGTGTCCGTCGTGATCAGCCGGTTCATCCCTGGCGTCAACCTCCCCCCCTTCTTCGCCGGCCTCGATTCCATGGACTATAGCCGGTACATGATGGTCAACCTGGTAGGGGCGGTCCTGTGGTGCGGGATCACGGTGCTCCTCGGGTATACCATCGGGAGCCTCGATATCATCCAGGACTACGCGAACCTCCTCTTCGACCTGGCCATCCTCGTGACCATCGCCACCCTCGCCTATGCGGTCATCCTCCTCGTGCGGGCGAGGGGGGAGACCGGCGAGAGCCCTGCGTGAACCCCCTTATTCGATTCCTGATCCGCATGCCCGGGCGGTCTTCAGCCCGCGGGGTATACCATTCCAGAAAAAGGGGAGTCAGTAGTTTTCCACCCATACCTCGAAGTAGGCCCTCGCATGGGCGCAGACCGGGCATTTCGGGGGGACCTCGGCCACCTCGTGGACGTACCCGCAGTTCCGGCACTTCCACTTTACCGGGGCATCCCGCTTGAAGACCGTGCCCTTCTCCACCCGGTCGAGGAGCTTCCGGTACCTCCGTTCATGGTACGCCTCGACCTTCGCGACCTGCCTGAAGGTGTTTGCCACGTCGGGGAACTCCTCCTTCTCGGCAACCTGGGCGAACCCGGGGTACAGGGTCCCCCACTCGGACCGTTCCCCCTCGGCGGCGGCCGCGAGGTTCGCGGAGGTGGTTCCGGTGATGCCCGCCGGGTAGGAGGCGGTGATCTCTGCCATCCCGCCTTTCAGGTGGTTGAAGAACAGCTGGGCATGCTCCCGCTCGTTGTCAGAGGTCTCCTGGAAGATGCCCGAGATCTGTTCGTACCCCTCCTTCCTCGCCACGCTCGAGAAGAAGCTGTACCTCGTCCGTGCCTGGGACTCGCCGGCAAAGGCGGCGAGGAGGTTCTTTTCCGTCTGGCTGCCCTTCAGGTCCATGAAATATCGACCGGTATACAGGTGTTTCACGGGCATGAAGAAGGTATGGGTCCCGGGCCCGCATGGGCCCCCTTTTTTCCTGCCGTATCCCCGAAAGGGCCGGAGGGCACAACCTTAATGTGCGTTGACAAATACATACATACATAAATACATACTGGTGCCATCATGGAGGAGGTCATCCGGAACCTGTTTATCGGGAGCGTCAGCGACAGCGAACGCATCCGGGGGAGGCCCGGCTGGGCCATCGTCCATGCCGAGCGGGCGGTATACCGGGAGTACGTGGAGAAGCACCGGCTCCCCGCCAGGGACGCCGTCGCTTCCCCCGACGGGAGCGAGCTCTTCCTCTCCTTCGAAGACGCCAGCGGTACAGACCGGGTAAATACCCGCTGCATCCTCCCGGCCCTCGGGTTCATCCACCGGCACCTCTCCGCCGGCCGCAAGGTCCTCATCCACTGCGTCGCCGGGATGTCCCGCGCCCCGGCCATCGTGCTCCTCTACCTCCTCCGGTTCACGAACGTCCTCCCGCGGACGAACATCTTCGACGCCATCTTCTCCTTCTCGGAAATCTACCCCCTCTATGACCTGAACGACGGGCTCCTCCAGTACTCGGCGGGGTTCCTGGAGGAGATGAGGGGGACCGTCCGGCTGCGGTAACCTCCCGATAGTATCAGGAAAAAGGAGGCCCGCTGCTCAGCCCGCCGGGTAACCCCTCCATGGGGGTCGGGGAAGATGCAGGTTTCACCTGCCCGGGATCTCCCTGAGGTGGAACTGAATGGCCGGCCTCCCGTCCCAGGTTATCCTTCCCGCCGAGACCTGGACCCGGTAGACCGTGCCTCCCCCACAGCCCTGGGGGTGATGTCAGGCGCCCTTCACCACGAGCACCATGCACCGGGCCGTCCGGATGATGCTCTCTGCCGTGCTCCCGAGGAGGAGCCGCTCGAGGCCGCTCTTCCCCTGTGAACCGACGACGATCAGGTCGACCCCGTTCCTCGCGGCGAACTCGGTGATGACATGCGCGGGCCTCCCCGTGAGGACGAGGGTCTCCATCTTCACCCCTCCCGCCATCCGCCTAACCCGGTCCACCGCCTGCTCGCCCTCCTCCCGGGACTTCTCGTACACGTCGGCGGGCAGGATCTCCGTCTGCGCAGAGGTATAGGGGGTATCGTCGATCACGTAGACCACGTGGAGCGCGGACCCGCAGGTTCGGGCAATTTCCAGCGCCTTTGTCACCGCGGGCAGGTTCTTCTCTGACCCGTCGGTGGCGAGGAGGATGTGGTCGAAGAGCCTCTTCATCGCTTCACCCTTACCCGCCCCGGGGCATGAAGGTTGTCACCCCGGCAGGTCGCCATAGGCCGCCTCACCGGGATCCCCGGCCCCTTCCCCGCCTCCGGGGGGCTGCGCGTCGGTCTCATGGACGTACTTCGACCCCCGCATCGCCGAGAGAAGGGCGGCGACGAGGGAGATACCCGCGCCGATCAGGAAGGAGGTGCCGAGGGAGGGCAGGAAGGCATGGGCGAGGGTCTTCGGGAACCAGGTGATGCCGGTCAGGGTCGCGAGGGTCGCCGGGCTGATGGCGGTCACGACGGACCTCGGGATCGAGGCGAGGATGGTACCGACCGGGTTGTAGCCGAGGAACGCGGCAAAGAGCGCCCCCGTCGGGGGAATGGCGCTCATGGGAGCGATGAGATCCGGGGCACCAGCGCCCGCGAGGGAGGTCGCAAGCTCCGGCGGGAAGGTCTGCGAGAGGCTCACGATGACGATGGTGAAGAACATGCCCATCGAGATGACCATGCCGCTGTTCTGGAGCATGGACCTCATCCCCGAGGCGACCCCCCGCTCCTCCGCGGGCACCGCGTTCATGATGGCCGCGATGTTCGGGGCGCCGAACATGCCGTTCCCGAGGCCCATGACAAGGAGTGCGACCGCGAAGACCGGGTACTCGAAGTCATAGGGCAGCAGGGCGAGCATCACGAATGAGATCGCGATCAGGATCATACCTCCTGTGGCGAACCACCGGGAGCCGTATTGGTCGGAAAGCCAGCCGGAGAGGGGCCCCATGATCACGAACCCGGCGGTGAGGGGCAGCATGAACACCCCTGCCCAGAAGGGGGTGGACTCGTAACTGTAGCCATGGAGCGGGAGCCAGATGCCCTGGAGGAGCATGATCAGGAGGAACATCACCCCTCCCCGGGCGATGGCGCCCAGGAACCCCGCGATGTTTGCAAGGGAGAAGATGCGGTTCCGGAACAGGTCCAGGCGGAACATCGGGTCCTCCACCCGGTTCTCGATGAAGGGGAAGGCAGCGAGGAGGCCGAGTCCGAGGAGGATGGAGCCGATGACCCACGGGTTCCCCCACCCCATGGGGTCGTTCCCGTACGGGAGAAGCCCGTAGGTGATGCCGACGAGAAAGATGGTGAGCCCCCCGATGAAGGAGAGGTTCCCCCAGACATCGATCCTCCGGGCCCGGCGGGGGATCGGGCTCTCCTTCAGCTTGAGGAACGCCCAGATGGTCCCGAGGATCCCGACGGGCACGCTCACGAGGAAGACGTACCGCCAGTTGAAGTAGGCGAGGATGCCGCCGAGGATGAGGCCGATGAACTGCCCCGAGAGGAAGGCGATCATGTTGAGGCCGAGGGCCTTCCCCCGCTCGTTCGGGGGAAAGGCGTCGGTGAGGATGGCCGCGCTGTTGGAGAAGGTGAAGGACGCCCCGACGGCCTGGACCAGGCGGAAAACGATGAGCTCCATGGCCCCGGCATCCCCCTTGTCCGGGGTGAGGAACAGGAGGACGGAGCCCACCGTGAAGATGGCGAACCCGACGTTATAGAGCCGCACCCTCCCGTACATGTCCGAGAGCCTGCCGAAAGAGAGGAGCAGGGTCGCGGTGACCAGGCTGTACCCCATGAGGACCCAGAGCAGGTACTGGAACGAGGTGAAGGGGTCGACCTCGATCCCGTTGAAAATGGCGGGGAGCGAGATGAGGGTGATGCTCCCGTTCACCGACACCATGAACATCTCGATGGTGGTGATGGAGAGGACGACCCATTTGTAATCGATATCCTTCCACATGGTTCTCACGCCGCGGTCAGCCGGCCGGTTCGCGGAATGGGTCGAGGGGAGGGTCCGCGGCGCCCGGCGGGGGACCGGCTGAGGGGTGCGGCACATGGAGAAGGGGACAGACTACAAGTGGATCGTGCTCTCCATCACGACCATCGAGATGTTCATGGTCTCGGTGAACGGGAGCATCACCCTCATCGCCCTCCCCGCCATCTTCAAG
>DATKMC010000029.1:0-8760 GCA_035542115.1 Methanomicrobiales archaeon
TCAGGTCACGCTTTCAGCGCCAATCGCCGTCCGGATGACCCAGTACCGCTTCCTCTCCTCGTCACCCTCGACGAAGGCATAGTACTGGGAGTAGAGGCCGTCGATCTTCTGGAAGATGACCTCGCCGTTGAAGTCAGTGTACCGGGTGTAGACCTTCGCCCCCTCCTTGTGCTTGAGGAGGACCTTTACGTCGGCCGAGGGCTGGTTCGTGAGCCGGTCGATGACCTTGAAGGTGACCGTGGGAGCGAGGGGTTCATGGCCCCTCGTCATCACCTCCCTGAAGGTGGTGATCTTCCCGGGCGCGATGATCTCGTAGAAGGAGCTCTTCGGGAGCTTCCAGATGAGGAGGATGCCGAGGACGATGATGATCCCCCCGCCGATGAGGAGTACGCCGAGGAGGATGTTCTGGAGGTAGGGGGTGTAGTCGATGTTCCCGAAGGCGATGTCGAGGGCCGGCTGGATGATGGACTGGATCTCGTTGGAGAGGGGTACCGCCCATGACTCCGCGCCCCCGTAGCTCATGTCCTTTGTGGCCGTCCCCCAGGCGAGGACGCTCGCGGCGGCCCAGAAGACGAGGCCCGTGAGGATGAGGATGATGGCGAGGACGACCCCGGAGAAAGTGACCACGAACTCGACGGCGCGGTACCTCCTCCGCGTGGCCCGGTTCACCATCGCGGAGAGGAGGAAGATGAGGAGGATCCCGCCGACCACGGGAAGGAAGTACGAGGTGGCGAAGGCCATGAGCCAGGCGCTTTCCGACTCCAGGGAGAAGGTCTCCTGCGCGGCTGCCCCTGCCGCGAGAAGCGGCAGGGAAAGGGCCAGAAAGCGATAACGCTCCATACCATGAGATTTCCCGCAAAAGTAGATAAGGTTCGCCCTGAACCCGGACAATGACCATCGGAGGTTCCCGACAGCGGCCGACATTGAAATCGGGAGGAGCTGAGGGCATCATGGACGCTCACGGTGGCTTTTACCCTGTGGCTCGCCCCCGGAAGTGTTCTGCGAAATCCCCATAAAAAGAACCGGATATTGTTGGATTCAGATTCTTCCCTGGCGGGCTCAGGGAAAAACATGGAGATAGGCCTCTGGATCAGCTGTCCCTTCCCGGGGAGCTGGTTACCTCTCCTGGCTGCTGGTGGATCACCCTGCAGCGGGCCCCGAGGAAGGCGAGGGCCCGGGCGGTCCACTCCCTCCAGGCCACCGGCGCATCCCGGGCGAGGGGGAGAAGCTCCCGCCCGGCCTCGTCGTCCCTCCCGTCGAGGACCTCGACAACCACGGACCCCGGGGGGAAGTCCCCGGCGACCAGGCCGTCCCGGTCCCCGTCCACCACTCCGAAGACCGGGATTCCGAGGTGGGAACAGATATGGCCGCAGACGGCGGTGGTATCGTCCCCGATGGCGAGAACCCCGCAGGTGTCGGGGGCGAGGACCCGGTAGAGGTCGTGGCCCCGGTGGTCGATGACCGTGATCCTTCCGGAGGACGGGGCATGCCCTCCTCTCCGGGGCCGGGCCCTCCGCACCGGCCCGCTCTTGCACCATGCCTGCCCGAGGTCCAACGGCCCCTGCCGGGCAAGCTTCTCGAGGCCGTGATCCTTGGGTTCGAGGCCCGAGACGGGTTCTATCCCTCCCGGCCCGCGCCTGATGACCACCGTCCCCGCCGTGGCGGTCCCGATGACGATCCCCTCGACGAGGACTGCCTCCCCGGGGATGCAGCCCCGGATCTCCCGCGCCGGGCCGGCTGCGGGAGGGACCGCAACGGCCTCTTCGAGGGTGAACCCGGTCTCCCTGGCCAGGAGCCGGGCCAGCTCCCGTTCCGGACCGCCCCCCTTCCAGAGGAGGACATTCGTCCTCCAGAGGAGGACATTCGTCCTCCAGAGGAGGACGGTCCCCGACGAACACTCGAGCTGGACGAGGGAACGGCCGGGCGGGAGGCGGGAGGCGACGATCTCCCCGAAGATCCTCCCCGACTCCGGGGTCTTCCCCCGGTTCAGGAGAAAGGCCCGCCCCCGGATCCCCCCTATCACCCGGCTCGGGGGCCTTCCATCAAAGGCGACAGGCAGGCCGGACTCCTCGGCCGCGGTGCGGGCCATGACGCCGGCGACCACGGTTTCCCGGGGAACGAGGAGGGCCTGGAGCCGGGCGACATCCCCCTCGTCAAAGGCCTCCGGGCCGTGGATGACCATGACAGTATCGCCGAACAGGCGGAACGGCGCTCCCGCAGGCCCCTTCCTGCCCTCCCCCGGTCCCCTTCCAGCCCGCATCCCTCACCGCCGGGGGCTTGCTTCTGCTGCCCCCTCTGCGATGGCGAGCATCTCCTCGGCCACGGAGATGAGCCGGAGCCACAGGTTGAGGGCCGCCCGGAGGGAGGGAATGTCCTCCGCCGTGACCGAGAGGACGAGCCGGTCATCCCCCAGGAGAGTGACCCTCACCTCCGACCTCGGGCCGATCTCCACCATCTCGGGAGCGAGGGACCGGTAGATCTCCCCGGCCGCGGGGGTGCTCATGGTGAAGGCCGCCGAGTGCCTCACGGTCCCACTCCGAGGGAGATGCGCCTTCCCTGTACCCCGTCGAGGACAAGGACGCCCAGAAGATCCTCATCCCGGTTCAGGGGGAGGCGGGGTGAAAGGCATGAGAGGAGAGAGGGATTTCCCGTGAAGAGCCCCCGCCTCAGCGGGCCCCGGCGGGATTCCTCCTTCACCGAGGTGAACCGGAGGGTGGCCGCCTCCTGCATTCCATCGAGGAGCTCCATCCGGATCCCGCCACCATCCCTGCAGAGGACGAGGACAATGCCGCCGCAGAACGGGGGGCGGGAGAGCCCGCCCTTTCCCCGGGTGAGATACGTGCCGCCGGCTGCAAAAGCGATGTCCCTCCCGATGCGGCGCACGAGGGGGTCGGCCTTCCGCGACGTGGTGACGAGGATCATCGGGCCTTGAGATCCTTGATCCCGGCCCCGCGCTCCTTGAAGAGGATCCGGTGCCCGCAGTAGGGGCACCTGACGTTCACGTCAATCTCGACCTTGTGCTTGCACCGGGCGCACTTGTAGACACCGGGCACGGGGGCTACTCCTCCGGCACCTGGGGCTTCTCGATGGACCGCTGGGCGATCCGGAAGGTCGGGGTCTGGGGGACGTAGGCGCCACCGGCGAAGGTGAAGCCGCACTTCCGGCAGCCCCAGATGCCCGTCCCCTTCCGCTTCACGGCGAGCTGGTCGCAGCGCGGGCAGGTGTGGGTGGCCTTCTCCAGCTCCTCGACCTCGACGACCCGCTTCCTGATGAACCTGCCGTACCGGGGGCCGAACCGGCCGGCGCTCCGGGATACCCGTCCCTTGGAACTTGGCTTTCTCTTGCTGCTCATCTGCTCTTCCCCGGATATGTCCTTTTTATTTCGACCTTTCCCTTCTTATACTTAATCGGCCCCGGTGCCTCACCTGCTGGGGCACCCGGCGGCGCCGGTGCATCCCCGGGAGCACCTGCCGGAGCACCCTACAGGACCCGGACCTGCCCGGTCCCCTTGCTCACCTTGCGCACCAGGCTCTCGAGCTCCTGTTGCATGCCGCCGGGGATCTTCACCACGCAGATCCATGAACCGTCCTTCTGCCACTCCTCCTGCTCGATCCGGGCGAAGGCATCGATGTCCCCGTAGGCCTTCGCCGCGTGGTCGGCTGGGATCTTCACCGCCACCCGGACCTCCTCGAACCGGATGGGGATGAGGGGCCGGAGGGCCTTCATGGTCTCGGCCACGAGCTCGTCGAGGGCCTTGAAGGGGTCGATTGACACCTTCGCCTCTTCCATGGCCATCTCGATCCGGGCGGGGGGGTGAGGGAGACCCGTCTGGGGGTTGATGGCATGCCGGGCGATGTAGGTGATGACCTGTCCCCTTTTTTCGTCGAGGAGGTGCCTGCGCTGCTCGGCGGTGAGGTGGATCTCGCCCTTCTCGATGATGCGCCGGGCGATGGTCGAAAAGTCCGTGGTCTGGAAGACCTTCTGGAGGGCCTCGTCCGAGGATTTCTCGGCCCGGGAGGCGTTCTCGAAGATGAAGATGGCCGCGACGGCGTCCTCGATGTCCACCGCCTCGCCGTGCCGGATCTTCGTCGCGAGGTCCGGGTCCACGAGGATCTCGAACCGCTCCCCGTGGGTCTCCAGCCGGGCCACCACCGCCCGGTCGAGGGGGATCATGCGCTCGCCGTGCGGTCGAACTGCTCGACGAAGCCCGCGACCTCTTCCTTCGTCATCTTCCGGAAGCTGCGGGACTTCTGTTCCACGATGCCGATCTCCACCGTGTTCACGTCGAACTTTCCCTCGGTGGCGGCATGGAGTGCCTTGAGGCCAAGGAGGATGGCATCCTTGCAGGAGCCCTCGGGGTTGTACTCCTCCTCGAAGACCTTCATGACCGCGGGCCGCCCCGTGCCGATGCCCGTCGCCTTGTACTCGAGGAGGGTGCCGCTCGGGTCGGTCTCGAAGAGCCGGGTGGTCCCGTCCGAGACCCCGGCGATGAGGAGGGCAGTCCCGTAGGGCCGGGCGCCCCCGAACATCGTGTAGGTCTGCATGTGGTCGCAGAGCTTCTTTGCCAGGGTCTCAACATCGATGGCCTCGTTGTACGAGACCCGGTTGATCTGGCACTCGATCCGGGCCCGGTCCACGAGGGCCCGGGCGTCCCCCACGAGGCCGCTTGACGCAACCCCGATGTGCTCGTCGATCTTGAAGATCTTCTCGATGGAGGAGGGCTCGAGGAGCCGGGTCGCGACCCTCTTGTCCACGATGAGGACGACCCCCTCGGTGCACTTGATCCCCACCGCCGTTGTCCCCCTCTTCACTGCCTCCCGGGCGTACTCGACCTGGTAGAGCCGGCCGTCCGGGGAAAAGACCGTGATGGCCCGGTCATATCCCATCTGGTACTGGGGTTGCATTACCTCACCTCTCCGTCTTCGTCTGTAAAAAACAACAGTTCCTTTCCCTTAATTCCCTTTTCGATCAAATCAACCTTTTGACCTGGGTAGGCCTTCGCGAGGAAGACCCGCCCCCCGATCCCCACCTTCTTCTCCCGGAGGACCTCCTGTCTCGGCGACGGCCGGCTCCGGATGGCGTGGAGGGTGCCACTCGTCGTGATGGTCCGGACGGCGGCCCGCTCCTCCCCGATCCGGGTGATGGTGGCGAGCGCCGTGGCGAGCCGGTCCTCGGTCCCCCGCCGGCACCGGAGGATGGCATGCCCCTCCCAGGCCATGACCGAGGGGGAGATCTCCGAGGCCGCCACGTCGCCCCAGAGGGCGGTGCAGGCCTCTGCCACCGCCGCATACAACTCCCGGGGGTCGGGGGCGATCCCTTCGGGGGCGAACCGGGCGAGGATGTATCGCCGGCGTTCCCGCTGGGAGGGGAGCTGGGTCATCCCCGCACCACCTGGACGGGCGACCTCCCCGCGAGGATGGAGTCGAGGGAGGAGAGGGCCCCCGTCACCTCGGCCTCCTCCATCCCGAAGAGCCCGGCAAGGAGGGCCATTTCCCGGACCGACCTCTGCCCGAGTATGGAGCGGGCGTTGGAGGCGAGGGTTAAGGGGAACCGGTACCGCCGGTGGAGCTGGAGGAGTTCCCGGTACCGGGCGATGACCCGCTGCCGCTGGAGGCCCCGCCCCTCCACGAGGGGGGCAAGGTCCAGCTCCACGGCGACCCCCTTCACCTCGGCTTCCTTCGCCGCGACATGGTTGAAGGCCTCCCGGGGGGACCGGTGGGCATCCTTCAGCACCCGCACACCCCGGAGGCCGATGATCGCCCGGTTGAAGGCGAGGTCCCCCGCGATCACCATGACCACCACCTCGGCCCGGGGGATAGCCTGGAGGGCCGAGATCACCCCCTTCACCGAGGAGGCGGAGATGACGGTGGCCCGGAGAACGCCGGGCACCTCGCCGGTCCCTCCGGTCGCGACCACCTGGTCGAACCCGAGCTCCCGGGCCTCGACGGCCATGCGCCTGAGCGAGGAGTCCCCGGTAGGATACGGGTGGATGCACCCGTCGATGAGGGGCATGATCCTGGAAAAAGAGGGGGGTTACTTCCCGCGATTCTCATGGGAGCGGATGCTCGGCCGGTTCTTCTCGGTGCCGATGCCCCGCCGCCGCATGCCGCGGCCCTTCCTCCCTGCGCTCGTGAGGCCCCGCTCGGCCCGGCCCCGGTGCCCCCCGATCCAGGAGAGCTGCGGGTCCCGCTTCACCGACGGATGGTGCCCGTCCACGAGGATGACCTCGTACCACCGGTGCCGGCCGTCCTCGCCGACCCAGTAGGAGTTGAGGACCTCCATGTTCGGGAACTTCCGGGAGGCCCGCTCCTCGGCAATCCGCTGGAGGCTCTTCGCCGGCGTCTTCTTCCGGATCCCCATGTGGGCCGTCCGCCGGCCGCGGACGTACCGGCTCGCCCGCCGGCCGCCCCGGTGGACCTTCACCCGGGCGACGGCGACGCCCTGCTTCGCCTTGTACCCGAGAGCACGGGCACGGTCGATCCGGGTGGGCCTGTCCACCCGCACGACGGTCCCCTCGACTCTCCAGGTCTGCATGCGCTCCCAGAGGAGGTCCGAGACACCGGACGTCCCGGCATGCTTCCAGGCCTCCCGCACGTGGGCGTACATTGAACGTACCATGTGGATATTCACCTCAAGGTTCAGCCGTCACCGGCCACATTCCTTTCCAAGGGACGCATCCCGTGGTTCTGTATAGGTTGCCCGGGGATGATATAAAAGGCACTCCCCCCCACCGTCCTCCCCTGCCGGCATTCCGGCCCTGCCTCACGGCCCTTCCCGGCGGCGGCCTTAACCTTTCTTCTTTTCGAGGACCCGGATCCCGTCGATCCCGGTCTCCGGATACTGGCCGGCGGCGTCCTTCTCGGCTGACTTCACCATGTCCCAGATGGTGAGGAGGGCCACCGAGACGCCGGTGAGGGCCTCCATCTCGACCCCTGTCGGTCCCCGGGACCGGACCCGCACCGTCGCCAGGATGTACCTGTCCCCGTCCTCGAAGTCCACCTCGATCCCGGAGAGGGGGATGGGATGGCAGAGGGGGATGATGCGCGGGGTCTCCTTCACGGCCTGGATGGCCGCCACCCGCGCGGTGGCGAGCACGTTCCCCTTCACGAGGCTTCCCTCCCGGATGGCGCGCAGGGTCGTTTCCTGGAGCCGGATCCTCCCCTCGGCGACTGCCTCCCGCACCACCTCGTCCTTCCCCGAGATGTCCACCAACTGCACCCGGTCACCCTTCAGGTGGGTGAACTCAGGCATGCCTTCCACCCCCGAGAAAGAGGACCGAGGGGATCTTCTCCACGAGGTCGGTCGCCGTCATCCCGTCGCCACGCTCCTGGGCCGCGATCATCCCCGCCGAGCCGTTCACGTACGCGGCAATGCAGGCCGCCTCGAAGGCCGGCAGCCGGCAGAGGAGCGCCCCGGTGACCCCGGCAAGGACGTCCCCCGTGCCTCCCACCGCCATGGCGGGGGAGCCCGTGGGGTTGAACCTCACCCGGTTCCCGTCGGAGATCACATCCAACGGCCCCTTCAGCAGGATGACCGGGCACTCGTCAGAGTGGCCGGCTTCGGAGAGAACCGGCGAAGCCGGTTTTCGACCGCCGGCCAGGGCCCGTGCCGCCTCCCGGACGGCGCGCCCCCGCCCCGCCAGCCCCTCGGGCGGCGGGTTGCCCGTCATCCGCCTGAACTCCCCTGCATGGGGGGTATAGACGGTCTCCTTCGAGACCGGGAGGGGGGTGCGGAGGGCGTCGGCATCGAAGACCGCCTTCTTCGCCGCCTCCGCCACCGCGAGGACCACCTCGTGGCTCTCAGTCCCGAGGCCGTTCCCCACCACCACGGCGTCGGCCCTCCCGGCGAGCGAGAGTATCCGTTCGATGTGATCGGTGGTGATCCGGTCCCCCTCGAGCCGCTCGTAGATGAGGTCCGGCACCGGCTCGAAGGCCGGCGAGGCGATGCGGACGATGTCGGCCCCGGCCCGGAGCGCCCCGAGTCCGGCGAGGTACGGCGCGCCCTGGTACGGCCCACCCCCGATGACAAGAACCTCCCCGTTGTCCCCCTTCCGGGCCCTCGCCCCCCGCCTCGGGACGAGGGTGAGGTCGCCGGGGCCCATGAAGACCTCCGCGGCGAGGGGGATCCCGATGTCCGCCACCTCGGCCCCCTCCACCTTCGCCCGGTGGAAGCTCAGGATCCGGTTCGCCCGCATTCCCGGCGTGGGGATGTCGGCGGCGATAATGGGAGAGGGGGAGGATCCCGCGAGCCTCACGCAGCTGGCGAGCGGCTCCCGGGTCTGCCCAGATGCACCTGTCCCGAGGAGGGCGTCGATGATGACATCGGCCCGCGTGAAGAGGTACGAGAGGGCCTCCACGTCAGCAGCGCAGCTGACCGGGTGGACGGCCACCACCGAGCCTGCGAGGGCCCGGAGCTGCATCTCCGTCTCCGGCGCGAGGGGGCCGTCGGAGACCGAGATGACGTCCGTCGCGATGTGCTGGAGGTAGCGCGCGGCCACCATCCCGTCGCCGCCGTTCTTCCCCCTCCCGCAGAGGACGAGCGCATGGAAGGGCGAGAACTCGAGGGCCATGGCCGCGAGCTCCCTCCCCGCGCTCTCCATCATCTGGAGGGCCCCCACCCCGAGGGTGATTGCATTCCCCTCCACCGCCCGCATCCGCGCGGCGCTCACGAGCCCCCCGTCCAGGAACTCCCGCATGTCCGGATCCATACCAGTTCCCCTTTATCCGGAATGGGGCAGGGGGAGGGAAAAACGTGTCCCTC
>DATKMC010000030.1:0-2114 GCA_035542115.1 Methanomicrobiales archaeon
TACACTGACTTCAACGGCGAGGTCATCTTCCAGAAGATCGACGGCCTCTACTCCCAGTACTATGCCTTCGTCGAGGGTGACGAGGAGAGGAAGCGGTACTGGGTCATCCGGACGGCGATTGGCGCTGAAAGCGTGACCTGACAGAGTCCAGGGTCTCGATCTCGTCCACGTCCTTGTCGTCCCGGACCCGGATGAACCGGGGGAACCGGAGGGCAAAGCCGCTCTCGTAGTTCGGGGAGGTCTGGATCTCCGAGTACCCTACCTCAAAGACCACCCGGGGCTCGAAGCTCACCTCCTTCCCCTTCTCCGCGATAACGAGGTCCTTCAGGGCTGCGTAGAGGGTGGCGAGCATCTCGTCGGAAAGGCCGGTGGCCACCTTCCCCACGGGGAGGAGCCGGCCCCG
Organism: Methanomicrobiales archaeon; assembly: GCA_035542115.1. Taxonomy (GTDB): domain Archaea; phylum Halobacteriota; class Methanomicrobia; order Methanomicrobiales; family JACTUA01; genus JACTUA01. Next base: position 404 of record DATKMC010000030.1, read on the forward strand.
TTCCTGGCAGGCGAGGAGGAAGGACCCGAAGAGGTGAGCCCGCCTCCCCTCCCCCCACTCCCCGCCGATGACGGCGAGGTCCAGGGTGTCCACCTCAGGCTTCACCTTGACCCAGTGCTTCCCCCGCACGCCGGGCTGGTACCGGGAGTCCAGGTCCTTCACCATGATCCCCTCGTGGCCGGCATCGAGGGCGGTGTTGTAGAACGTCTCGATGGCGGTGGGGTCGTCGCTCACGAGCTGGGGGGCGACGTGGGCTGTCAGGGCTTCCCCGAGGCATTTCCTGCGCTCCCGGAAGGGGAGGTCGATGAGGGTCTCCCCGTCGAGGACGAGGATGTCGAAGATGTAGGGGACGAGCTCGATCTTCCCCGCCTGCTCCTCGACGTCGTACTTCCGCCGGAACCTCCGGAGGACGAACTGGAAGGGCATGGGCCGCCCGTCCTTCATGGCCACCGCCTCCCCGTCGAGGATGACGTCCCGCGTGGTGGCGGCCGAGAGCCTCCGCACGACGTCCGGGATGGCGGTGGTCACCTCCTCGAGCTTCCTCGAGTAGATGTGGACCTCGTCCCCCTTCTTGTGGAACTGGATCCTCGTCCCGTCGTACTTGTACTCGGCGGCCACCGCCCCGTGCTCGGCCACCATTTCACCGATGGACCCCTGCTGGGCGAGCATCATTTTCACCGGCCGGAAGATCCCGATCCTCACCGCCGAGAGGGCCGCGCTCCCCTGCCGGGCGAGCCGGGCCACCTCCCCGAGGTCGTTCATGGCCTGGTAGGCATGGTCGACCTCCGCAGGATCAAGTGAGAAGGCCTTCGCGATGGCGTCACGGACGTTCCCCTCCCCGATCCCGATCCGGAGCTCCCCGAGGATGAGCCGGGCGAGGTACCGCCCTTCCACCGGCTGCACGCTCGCGAAGAGCTTCCGCACGGCGAGGATCTTCTCCCGCTGGGACTTCTTCCCCTCAGAGAGCGCGATGGCCTCGCAGGCGGCGTACACGTCCGCGATGGTCAGCTCCTCGGAGAAGAAGGAGGTCTGGGTCTTCCCCGCGAGGAGGAGCTCCACCGCCCTCCCCACGTCCCCCTCGGCGGAGACCTTTTCGACCACGGCCTCCCGCTTCTTCCCCACGACGTAGGCGACGGCCTCGTAGAGGAGGTTCGGGCCGATGCCGAGCTTGAGGGGGGACCAGTCGGGGAAGACCCGGCCCATGATGAACCGGACGAAGACGGGGAGATCCGTGTCAACGAGGCCGGGGAGGACTTTCGCCAGCTCGTCGATCATCTCGAGCCGGCCCGAAAGAGCCTCGACCCGCTCACAGATCTCCGAGAACTCGCGAAAGAGCATGTGTTATCGTCTCCGTGAATGAGCCCGGGGCATCTACCACTCTATCGCCGTCAAACATAAAAAGACCATCCGCCCCGGTCTTCGGATGCGTTGAAGTGAGGCCGTTCAAGGGTGTTTACATATGACATTGTTCAAGGCAAAGCAGAATCGGGATGGCCTCCATTCAATCGATCTTCGTCGTCAGGCTCCTGGGGGGCTCCGCCGACAACGGATCTTAGATCTGCCCTAAATGGAACTCATGGCTTTCCCGGCTATTCGGTGACTTCATCAGGCTCTTGGAGGGGGCTTCGGGTCGCGCCCCGCCTGATAGCGGGGCGCTCCAGGCCGGGTTCTTCGCGACTTTGTCGCTCGAGTGTCGGGTCCTTCGGACCCT
>DATKMC010000031.1:0-29047 GCA_035542115.1 Methanomicrobiales archaeon
ACCCCGATCTCGATCTCCCGGTCGAACCGCCCCGGCCGCCGGAGCGCCGGGTCGATGGCATCCACCCGGTTCGTCGCCCCGATGACCACGACCTGCCCCCGCTCCTCGAGGCCGTCCATCATGGTGAGGAGCTGGGCCACGACCCGGCGCTCCACCTCGCCGGTCACGTCCTCCCGGCGGGGGGCGATGGAGTCCAGCTCGTCGATGAAGATGATGGAGGGGGCGTTCTGCCGGGCCTCCTCGAAGAGCTCCCGGAGCTTCTGCTCGCTCTCGCCGTAGTACTTGGAGATGATCTCCGGCCCGGCGATGGGGATGAAGTGGGCCCCGCTCTCGTTCGCGACGGCCTTCGCGATGAGGGTCTTCCCCGTCCCCGGCGGGCCGTAGAGGAGGACGCCCTTCGGCGGCTCGATGCCCAGCTTCCGGAAGAGCTCGGGGTGGCGCATGGGGAGCTCGATGGTCTCCCGGACCCGCTGGAGCTCGTCCTTGAGGCCGCCGATGTCCTCGTAGCTCACCTTCTTCAGGCCCTCGAAGCCGGCGGCGGGCTTGTCCGAGAACTCCACCTGGGTGTTCTTCGAGATGATGATGGCGTTCTCGGGCTCCACGAGCACCGCCTTGAAGGCCACGAGCTGCGCCTGCATGAAGGGGAGCCCCGCGGGGATGGGGACCAGGTCGTTCTTCACCACCGGGTAGTCGATGAGCCTGTTCGCGACGCCCGGGTAGTTGATGGGGACCTGCCGGGGCATGTCCTCGGGGGGCGCGAGGACGACCCGCTTTGCCTCCACCTCCTCCTCGACGGCGGTCACCTTCACCCGGTCCCCGATGGCGATCCCGGCGTTCGCCCGGGTGAAGTTGTCCACCCGGACCTTGCCCTGGTGCCAGTCCGAGACCATGGACCGCCAGACCTTGGCCACCGTCCTCCGCTTCCCCTCGATAAAGACGATGTTCCCCGGGGAGAGCCGGAGCTGGAGCATGGTCTCGGGATCGAGCCGCACCTTCCCAGCCCCCTGGTCCTCCGGGTACGCGCTGTCGACCTTCAGGAATACTTCAGGCATCACCTTAAATTGATGTACAGAGGATAATAAGTTTCAGTATGAGGATCCTCCTCTTCGATCCATTCCATGGCGCCTCCGGGGACATGATCACCGCAGCCCTCCTCCACCTGGGGGCGGACCGGGGGCCGGTGCTCCGGGCCATGGCCTCGGTGGTGAAGGAGCCCTTCGTGGACGAGGTGGAGCGGAACGGAATCCGGGCCCTCCGGGTGCGGACCCGGGCAGAGGCCGTCACCCGCACCCTCGACCAGGTGATGGAGCGGATGCAGGCCGCCGATGCCCCGGCCCCCGCCCTCGCCATGGCTCGGCGCGTCATCGCGAGGCTCCACGGGGCCGAAGAGGCGGTCCACGGGGAGGTGGCCCACTTCCACGAGGTAGGGGCCGACGATGCCATCGCCGACATCGTCGGGGCCTGCACCGCCCTCCAGCTCCTTGATGCCAGGCAGGTGGCGGTCCTCCCCATCGCCCTCGGCGGCGGCCTCATCGCCGGATCCCACGGCACCCTCCCCGTGCCTGCCCCCGCGACGGCGGCAATCCTCTCCGGCTCGTACCTCCGGGGGTACCCGGGCCCGAAGGACGGGGAGCTCCTCACCCCCACCGGGGCCGCTCTCCTCGCCGAGTTCGCGACCCTCCAGCCCTCGCAGGTTCCGCCGGGGAGAATCCTCGGGGTCGGGTACGGGGCAGGTGCCCGGGAGACCGGGACCCTCCCCAACCTCCTCCGGGTTTTCCTCATGGAGACCGGGGAAGTGGATCAGGACCGGGTGGAGATCCTCGAGACGAACGTGGACGACGTGAGCCCGGAGGTCATCGCCCACACCGTTGCCCGGCTCATGGAGGCGGGGGCCCGGGACGCCTCCGTCATCCCCGCGGTGATGAAGAAGGGGCGGAGCGGCCACCTCGTCCGGGTCATCGCGGAACCGGCCCTCACCGGGCCCCTCGCCCTCGTCCTCGCCGAGGAGCTGGGGACCCTCGGCATCCGGGTCATCCCCTCGGTCCACCGGCTCATCGCCTCCCGGCAGGTGATCCGGGTGCCGGTCATCATAGGAAGGGAGGCCCGGGAGATCGCCGTGAAGGTGGGTTCCCTCGGGGACGGGGTGACGTCGGTGAAGCCCGAGTTCGAGGAGGCCCGGGCCTGGGCGGAGGCAAAAGGGGTTCCCGTCCGGGAGATCCTCCGGCTGGCGGAGGAGGCGGCATGGGAGATCCTCTCCCGGGAGGGCGGGCATGGAGGATGAGGGGGCCGCCGGGCAGCCCGCAGAGCGGGTCTCCACCGGCGTCCCGGCCCTCGATGCGCTCCTCGGGGGCGGCCTCGATCGCCGGGCCATCACCCAGTTCTACGGCGAACCGGGGTGCGGGAAGAGCACCCTCGCCCTCCTCGCCGCCGTCGAACGGCTCCGGGCCGGGGAATCGGTCATCTACCTGGACACCGAGGGCTTCTCGGTGGAGCGGTTCAGGCAGGTGGCCGGCGACCGGGCCGGGGAGCTCGCCCGGAACCTCTTCCTCTTCGAGCCCCTCGACTTCGAGCAGCAGGGGCTCATGATCGCCGACTCGGAGCGGCTCCTCCAGAAGGGGGGCACGGGCCTCATCGTCGTGGATTCGGTGACGGCCCTCTACCGGACCGAGCTCACGAGCGGGCAGGAGGCCCAGCGGAAGCTCGCCCGGCAGGTCATCTACCTCCTCGGGCTCGCGAGGAAGTACGACATCCCTGCCCTCGTCACGAACCAGGTGTACATGGACGTGACGAGGAACGTGCTCATGGGCCTCGGGGGGACCACCATGGCACACCTCTCCAAGGCCATCGTGCGGCTCGAGGGTTCCGAGGGGGTCAGGACGGCGATCCTGGAGAAGCACCGCTCCCTCCCGGCGGGAGGGAGCTTCTTCTTCGAGATGGCAGGGGACGGGATCAGAGTTCGAGAGAGCCGGTGAAGACCGTCCGCGCCGGCCCCTCCATCTCGTTCTTCTCCCCGAGCCGGATGGTGAGGGGGCCGCCCACCGTCTCTACCCGGACGGTGTCCCCGACCATGCCGAGCTTCCGTGCCACGGCTGCAGAGGCCATTGCACCTGTCCCGCAGGAGAGGGTCTCTGCCTCCACTCCCCGCTCGTAGGTGCGGATGTGGAGGATGTTCTCCCCGCTCTTCTCGACGAAGTTCACGTTCGCACCGGCAATGAAGGTGCGGTGGTTGCGGATAGCGGGGGCGAGCTCGGCCATCTCCACGGCGCCCACCTCGTCCACGAAGACAACGGCGTGAGGGACACCGGTATTCACCGCGTACACGGTGTACTCCAGGATCTCCTCCTTGTACTCCCCCTCTCCCGTGGCCGGGATCTCGCTCCTGTTGAACTTGGGGGCCGGCATGCCGATGGAGGCAAAGAACTCCTCATCCTCGTCGTACTTCGTGGAGATCTGGATAACGCCGGCCAAAGTCTCCACGGTGAAGTTCTCTTTGACCACGACATGCTCCGCATAGCCTTTGTCGACAATATACTTCGCGAAGCAGCGGATCCCGTTCCCGCACATCTCGGCCTCGCTCTCGTCGGGATTGAAGATCCTCATCTTCAGGGGTGCCTTCTCCCCCTTCGAGAGGAAGAGTATCCCGTCTGCCCCGATACCGAACCGCCTGTCCGTGTACAGGGAGGCGAATTTCGGCTTCAGCTCCTCGGGGAGGAGCTCCTGCTCGTACTCATCGATGAGGATGAAGTCGTTCCCGTTCCCCTGCAGTTTTGTAAAAACCAGTTCCGCCATGTGTAACCCTCCTACCCGATCCCCCACAGCCTGAGGGCCCTGTCCAGCTCGTAGTGCTGCCTCGCGTACTCCGCGAGGGGGATGCCCTCCATGAAGGCATCCACCGCCTGGCGCATGGCCATGGCCCCCGCGGCCGTCCCGTCGGGATGCCCGTGAATCCCGCCGCCGGCCTGGAGCACGATATCGGTCCCCAGGGTCTCCAGCTCCAGAAAGACCTTCCCGGGGTGGAGCCCCCCGCTGGAGACGGGAAAGACCCTTTTTTTCCCGAAGCAGGCGCCGGTGAGGACCCGGTTGTCCCCCAGGACCTCCCGGGCATCGTGGCTCATCTTCCCCGAGACGGTGCCGGTGTGGAGCTGGTCCCCGCCGAGCCAGCGGACGAGCCGGGCGAAGGTCCGGAAGGCGATGCCATGTTCCCTGTTCCTCGTCATGGCAGCGTGCATCGCCCGGTGGACGTGGATGGGCACGGTCATGCCCGGTGCCTCCCCGAGGGCCTGGAGGGCCCCGAAGCCGGCGATGAAGACATCCACCATCACCATGTTCGCCCCGAGACCGATGGCCTCCTCGGCCCGCTCCACGATCCGGTCCGCCCGGGTGGTGATGTTCACGGCATAGAGAACCTGACGGCCGGTCTCCTCCTTCACCCTCGCGAGGGCCTCCATCACCCGCGGGACCCGCTCCCGCACGGGGCAGAAGGCCTGGTCGGTGAGGGTCTCGTCGTCCTTGATGAGGTCGACCCCCCCGGTGGCCGCCTGGTACGCCACCTCCGCCGTGTCTGCGGGGGTGAGACCGACCTTCGGCTTGATGATGGTCCCCACGTGGGGGCGGTTCGTGGTCCCGACCATGGCCCGGATCCCCCGGATCCCGAACTTCGGCCCGTTGAAGGGGACGAGGGATTCGGGGAAGTCCATGTCCAGGAGCCGGACGGAGGCGAGCTTCCTCAGGCCGAAGAGGTTCCCCGCCACCACCGAGAGGTACTGGGCGACGTTGCCCGGTTCGAAGATCTCGCCCGGGTACCGGATCTTCACGATCTGGTGGCCCCCGTCCGGGGTGATCTCCATGACCTCCCCATCGAGCCTGCGGACATAGTCGGCGGTCGTACCGATGGCCGTCCAGGTCCCTGTCGTCTCCTCCTCGGCGATCCACCGCGCCGCCTCCGCGGGAGTTGTTCCCTTCTCCGGTATGAGGCTGTAGGTTGCGATGACGTCCGGCATGGTCTCACCCCTGATCTCGATGGGCTATCTGAAATGTCTTGTGGAACTCCTCGATGTCCCAGCCCAGGAACTCCCGGATGATGATGTACGCGAGGGACGGGGGGATGGCCCCCTCCTCGGTGACGATGAGGTCGATGTAGGCCGCGGGGGTGACATCGAAGACCGGGTTGTGGACGGTGACCCGGGGAAGCTTTGCCGCCTCGGCTCGGGGAAGAACCTCGTCCCCGGCCCGCTCCTCGATCTCCACGAGCTCCCCGAGGGTCGTCCGGGGGGCGAACTTGTAGGTCTCGGCCGCGACGATGAAGGGCGTCCGGGCCTCGTGGGCGGCGAGGGCGACCTGCGAGGTGCCGATCTTGTTCACCACCGCCCCGTTCACGGCGACGGCATCTGCCCCGACGAAGACCCGGTCGATCCTGTGCATAAAGTGCCTGACCGCGGAGTCGACGATGTAGTGGGTTGGGATGCCTGCCTCCGAGAGGGTCTTAATCGTGATGAGCCCCTGGTTCCCCGGCCTGACCTCCGTCGCAAAGACCTCGAAGTCCTTCCCCTGCCGGGCCGCCGTGAGGATGCAGGAGAGGGCGGCCTCGGAGTTGCAGTGGGTGAGGATGGTCTCCCCCTCCCTGATGTGATGGGCCCCGATCTCCCCGATCCGCTCGATGGCCCCCTTCGAGGACCGGATGAACTGGTCCGCGGCCCGGATCACCCCCTCCTTCGCACCGTCGAGGTCCTCCGCCTTCCCGAGGGGGGCCATGACGAGGTGGACGGCATTCGGGAGGGAGACCGCCGTGGGGCGGGTGGCGAGGAGGAGGTCAGCCGCCTCCTCCATGCCCTTCCTGAACCCCTCGAGGTCCTTTGCCCTCAGCTCCCGGGCATGGGCCCGGAGGGCCTCCACGGCGGCGCGGGCGATCCTCCCTGCCCCCCGGATCTCCATCCTCTTTATCTTCTCCGCAGTCGCATGGACAGACATAGGAAACCCGTATTCTCTGTCTCTCCCGGAGCATAGAATGGTTGCGCAGGCCGGCACCCCCCGCATCGCCGTGGTCTTCGACAGCGCGGGGACCCTCCTCCGGACGTACCGGGCTGCGAAGGACATCCAGGCCGGGCAGATCCTCACGGACGTGGAGACCACGGCCATCACCGCGGCCTCAGACGACCGGGCCCTCATCGTCCTGAACGTCAGGTCCCGGGAGGTCATGAAGGCCCTGCCGGAGCTCCTCCTCTCCGAGTACCTCGGGATGAGCCAGGTGACCTTCGGGGTCGCCTTCACGAACCGGGTCTTTACCCACGCGGAGGCCGCGGATATCCTTTACGGCGACCGGGTGGCGAGGGTCGCCGACCTCCAGGAGTGCATCCGGGAGGTCTGGTCACGGTGCCGGCTCGAGGCCCTCCTCGTCATCGACAGCGGGGTCATCCTGAACTTCTCCCCGGGAATCATCGAGTTCACCGTCACCTCCGGCGGCCGCCCCTTCTCGGGCGCCGTGGAGACCACCGAGGAGCTCCAGCGGATGGGGGTCGCCGTCTACATCGCCTCGGGGGACCGGGCCTCGAAGCTCGAGCGGATAGCAGACCACCTCGGGATCCCGCGGGACCACGTATACGGGGTCGCCACCCCGACCATCAAGGCGAGGATCGTCGAGGACCTGAAGGAGCGGTACGACCTCGTGGTGATGGTGGGGGACGGGATTAACGACCTTCCCGCCTTCGGGAAGGCCGATGTCTCGGTCCTCACCCTCCAGCAGCCCGGCGACAAGCCCGCGACCCTCTACGAGGCCGCGGACCATGTGGTGCCCCGGGTCAGGGACGTGGTCACGATCGTGAGGGATCTCGCACGTCGGGAATGAGGCCCTTCCGGCCCGCGGGCCAATATAAAAGATAATATTCATCAACCGTACAGAGTAAGGGTGAGAGGATGGAGTGCGCATGACCTCCCTGATCACGGTCGACCGGCTTTCCATGCATTTCGACGGGAAGAAGGCCCTCGCTAACGTGAGTTTCGAGATTGCGGAGGGCGAGACCATGGGGATCATCGGCCGGAGCGGGGCGGGGAAGACCGTCCTCATGCACCTCATGCGGGGCGTGGACCAGCCGCCGACGAGCGGGAGGATCCTCTACCACGTGGCGGCCTGCGACCGGTGCGAGAACATCGAGCTCCCCAGCATGGCGGGGAAGCCCTGCCGGCTCTGTGGCGGGACCCTTTCCGTCGTGGACGTGGACTTCTGGGACGAGAAGAACGAGGCCCTGAAGCTGCGGATCATGCACCGCACGGCCATGATGTTCCAGCGGACCTTTGCCCTCTACGGGAACGACCGGGTCATCGAGAACGTCCTCCGGGCCCTGGACGACATCGACTACCCAGAGGAGAAGTCCATCAACCGGGCCGCCGACCTCCTGGATCAGGTCCGGCTCTCCCACCGGATGATGCACATCGCCCGGGACCTCTCGGGCGGGGAGAAGCAGCGGGTGGTCCTCGCCCGGCAGCTCGCCAAGGAGCCCTTCCTCCTCTTCGCCGACGAGCCCACGGGGACCCTTGACCCCGAGACCGCCCGGCTCGTCCATGACATGCTCAAGGCGGCCGCGAAGGAAAACAACATGGGCATGGTCGTCACCTCCCACTTCTCCCAGGTGGTCCAGGACGTCGCGGACCGGGCCCTCCTCCTGAACAACGGGGAGATCGCCATGATCGGCTCCCCCGCAGAGGTCATCGGGAAATTCATGGCCGGTATCCAGGACACCGAGCAGTTCGCCCGGCCGAAGGTGGGACAGAAGCTCATCGAGGGCCGGGATATCATCAAGCGGTACATCTCCATGGACCGGGGGGTGGTGAAGGCCGTGAACGGGGTCTCCTTCGAGGTGGCCGAGAAGGAGATCTTCGGGATCATCGGGAAGAGCGGGGCAGGGAAGACCACCCTCTCCCGGATCATCGCGGGGGTCATGGAGCCCACCACCGGCGAGATGAACATCCGGATCGGGGACGACTGGGTGGACATGACGAAGCCCGGTATCGAGGAGCGGGGCCGGGCCAAGGCCTACATCGGCCTCCTCCACCAGGAGTACGACCTCTACCCCCACCGGACGGTCCTCGACAACCTCACCGATTCCATCGGCCTCGAGTTCCCGAAGGAGCTCGCGGTGCGAAAGGCCCTCATCACCCTCCAGATGGCAGGCTTCACCGAGGAGAAGGCCCGTGACATCCTTGACCGGTACCCGGCCCATCTCTCCGAGGGTGAGCGGCACCGGGTCGCCCTCGCCCAGGTCCTCATCCGTGAGCCCCGGATCGTCATCCTGGACGAGCCGACGGGGACCATGGACCCCATCACAAAGATCGACGTGAAGCACTCCATCATGCACTCCCGGGACGAGATGGACATGACCTTCATCGTCGTCTCCCATGACATGGAATTCGTGAAGGACATCTGCGACCGCATGGCCCTTATGCGGGGCGGCCGGATCGTCCAGATGGGGCCGACCCAGGAGGTCCTCGCCTCCCTCACCGACGAGGAGCGGGCCATCATGTCCCGCCCTGCGCCGCCTGCCGCACCACCGGAGTGATCCCCGTGGAAATCCTCCTGGACGGGAAGAAGCTCGAGGTCCGGGAGGGTGCCACCCTGGGGTCGGTCCTCGGCCCCCGGGAGCCGGGCCTCGCCGTGGCCGTTATCCGGCCCCGGACCGCCGAGGCCGCCGAGACCCGGACGGTTCAGGTCGTCACGACGAAGGGCGAGGTGGTGGTGGAGCTCCTGAAGGCTGGGCCGGAGATCCTCTCGGCCCCCCGGGGGGGGCAGCCCCTCCAGCTTCACTGGGCCGACCGGTACGCCACCGCCTTCGGCCCCTTTCCTTCGGACATCGTCCCTGCGAGGGCCCCGCAGCGGTACAGCCGGGGGGACGTCCTCCTCGGCTGCGGGGGGTACGACCCCTCCCGGTCCTACCTCATCTTCTCCCGTATGGACCACGAGGCCGACCACGGGGCGGCCGCCGACGGGGGGGTCATCGGCCGGGTGATCTCGGGGAAGGGGGTCATTGACCGGTGGGCGGAGGGCGACCGGATCGAGAAGACAGAGCGGATCTTCACCTGGGCCGACCGGTCCACCGCCTTCACCACAACCGACCCGGCCCTCTCCCTCGAGGACGGGATGCAGGTCGTCACCCGGGTCGAGGCCCTCGCCCAGGGCTACACCCCCGGGTCCATCGACGTGAAGGCCGCGGGACTCCTGGAGCACCTCCACCTTGCCCTGGAAAAGGGGCACTTCCTCGTGACCCGGGCCTCGAGCACCCACGTCCGGGACGAGAGCCTCTCCGACCCCCACCTGCCCGAGGGGGTGAAGGGATTCCGGGGCGAGGGCACCATGACCCTCCGCACCCGCGGACCCGCCGCGGGCGCGGTCTACATCTACCGGGCGGATGTGGCCGCAAACTCCGCCCACGCGGTCATCGGGCATGTCGTCCACGGGATCGAACTCGTCCGGGTGGCGGGGGAGGGGGATCGGCTCGCCATCGGGGTGACGCCGGCGAGAATCGACTTCATCGGCCTACCCGCCCCCGAGGCCCTCCGGCTCGCCGGCGAGCGGGGCCTCTCAGCCTCCATCGACGACGGGGAGCCGGGGAGGGTGGTCGTGGACCAGGACCCGGGGACGACCCTCGAGATGCTCGCCGAGGGGAGTGTGCGCCTCGCCACCGCCCCCGAGGGGAAGGTCCTCGCCGTCCGGCTCTACCGGGCCGAGGCACCCCGGACCTGCCAGATCTTCCGGGAGATCACCGGTCTTACCCGGCACGCCCTCGGGAGGATGTTCCTCTTCTTCCGGTTCGAGGACATCTCCCTCTTCAAGGCAGAGCTCAGGGAGGGGATGAAGATCCTCCCCGAGCATATTCCGCAGGAAGAGGTCCCGGCCTTCACCCTGGGGATGACGAACGACGCGAGGAGGGGGGCCGGGACGATAGGGATCCGGGCGGCGGCCCACGGGGAGTTCGGTCCAACCGCCGAGCCTTTCGAAGGGACGAACATCTTCGGTCTCCTCCTCGACAACGGGAAGTATGCGGGTCTCAAGGAGAAGGATATGGTCTACGTGAAGGAGGTCTTATGAAACAGTACACCCCGTCCCATGTCGGGACGGTGACCGTCTACATCTTTATCGAGTCCACGGAGATCACCCCCGAGGATCTCGCCGTCCGGGCGTACGAGATCGCCCCTGCGGCCATGGTGAAGGAGACCTGCTTCGGCCTGGAGGTGACGGGAAAACCTGAGGAGGTGGACGGCATCGTGGAAAGAATCCGGGCCTTCGACCCTGCCCACATCTTCGTGAAGGACCGGGGGTTCCCGCCCGGGGACCCCCGCCGGTGCCGGGCAAACCTCGGCGGCGCCCGGCCGGGGTTCCATGGCCACGAGTTCGAGCTGACCCTCATCGGAAACATCTCCCGGGGCCTCGAGGAGGACCTCCATCCCTCGGGCGCCCCCGTCCCGGCCGCACGGTCCCGGCCGAGGCCCCCCCTGCCCGTCGAGAAACTGGAAAAGATCCTCTCCGGGGAGGAACCCGCCCATGGCTAAGGTCTTCATCTATCCCACGACCTCCCTCATCCTCACCGACCTCGTGAAGCGGTACGGCCATGAACCTCTCGGCGCCTCCATCGGGATCCGGGAGCGGGTCCAGACCGCAGGCTTCGACTCCCCGCCCCTCCAGATCACCCCCGAAGAGCCGAAGAAGGGCCTCAGGTGGGCGGCGGTGGAGGTCCCGAGCGGGGTCCGGGGCCGGATGGCCATCCTCGGCCCCCGGATCGAGGAGGCGGACGCGGCCATCATCGTGAACGACGCCGACCTCGCCTTCGGATGCATGGGTTGCGCCCGGACGAACGAGCTCGTCATCTACCTCCTCCGGACGAAGGGGATGCCTGTCCTCGACCTCGTGTACCCTACCTCCGAGAAGGAGGGGATCGCCTTCGTCGCGGCGATAAAGAAGTTCCTCCAGGAGCTCGGGGGTGGGAGGCCATGACCGCTCCCGTCCGAATCGCGCAACTCTCCTGCGGCCCCGAGTACAGCGGCGTCCAGAAGGAGATTAACGACGCCGCGGCCGCCGTCGGGGCGGAGATCTTCTACCCCGAGATGGCGCTCGCGGACCTCCAGCGGGACTACCCCCGGTTCGGTCTCGACATCCGGAGCCCGGACCTGAAGCTCGCCATCGCCCGGGCGAAGGCCCTCGTGGACGGCCGGATCGATGCCGATGCGGTCTTCATCGCGACCTGCTTCCGGTGCGCCGAGGGGGCCATCGTGAGAAACGAGCTCAGGCGCTACATCGTGGAGAAGTCGAGGCTCCCCGTGGTCTCCTACTCCTTCACCGAGCGGACCACGGCAGGGACCCTCCTCACCCGGATGGAGGCCCTCACCACCATCGCCCGCAGGCGTGCCCTCCTCGCCCGGGAGGCGCAGGAGGGGCTCACCCTCGGGGTGGACTCCGGCTCCTCCACCACGAAGGCAGTGGTGATGCGGGACAACCGGATCATCGGCAAGGGATGGCTCCCCACCATCGAGGTTGTAAAGTCGGCGGAGATGGCCATTGAAAACGCCATCTCCGAGGCGGGGGTGACCAGGAAGGAGATCCAGGCCGTCGGTACGACCGGCTACGGCCGGCACCTCGTCGGGTCCCACATCAGGGCCGACCTCATCCAGGAGGAGCTCACCGTGAACTCGAAGGGGGCGGTCTACCTCGCCGACCACCAGAAGGGCCCTGCCACGGTCATCGACATCGGCGGCATGGACAACAAGGCCATCACCGTCTACGACGGTATCCCGGGCACCTTCACCATGGGGGGGATCTGCGCCGGCGCGAGCGGCCGGTTCCTCGAGATGACTGCAAAGCGCCTCGGGGTGGACATCACCGAGCTCGGACCCCTCGCCATGAAGGGCATCGGGAAACACGTGCCCATGAACTCCTACTGCATCGTCTTCGGGACCCAGTCCCTCGTGAATGCCCTCGCACAGGGCTCCTCCCCGGAGGACGTCGCCGCGGCCGCCTGCCACTCGGTGGCCGAGCAGGTCTTCGAGCAGCAGCTCCAGGAGGTGGAGATCAAGGAGCCGGTCATCATGGTCGGGGGCACCTCCCTCATCGAGGGGCTCGTCCATGCCATGGGCGAGCTCCTCCAGGTGAAGGTGGTCGTCCCGCCCGACTCCCAGCACATCGGGGCCGTCGGGTCGGCGCTCCTCGCCTCGGGCTTCATCCGGGAGAGGAAATGACGGGAATCGAGGTCTTCACCCACGACTGCCCCGAGAAGGCCGGCGGGGAATATTACGAGCGGATCGCGGCCGACGTCCTCCAGGACTTAAACCTCCTCCGGGTCATCTCGAAGCTCCATATATCGGTGGACCCGAAGGTCCCCCTCTTCATTGCCGTGGGAGTCATCCGGAAGCTCCCTGCCGTCGTGAAGATCCATGACTTCGCCTCGGTCCAGGCCAAGGGGAACCGGCTCACTCTCTCCATCGGGGACGAGAGCTACCTCGCCCCGCTCCTGAAGTTCCTCTGGGACCGGTACGGGAAGTCCAACGTGGAGCAGCCCGACCGGTGGACCGTGGTCATCACCGTGCCCGAGGGCGGCGCTGAGGGCTTCGAGGAGCTCCCCGTCTACGACCCCAGGGAGGACATCTTCCGGGACCTCATGTACGCCATGGTCCTCATCCAGCCCGAGGGGTTCAAGGTCCGGAAGGAGGCCTACAGGGACGGGAAGTTCTGGTTCGTGGCTTCGGAGGACACCCTCCCCGAGGACGTGGTGGAGAGGCAGGTGAGGGAGAAGTTCGCCCTCATCGGGGAGGAGCTGTGATCCTCGAGCCGGTCACCTACAAGGGCGGCCTCTACCGGTACGAGGAGATGGTGGAGCTCATCGAGGATCTCGGCGGGTACATCATCCAGCTCCAGCAGATCGCGGGGGACATCATCATCCTCGCCCTCGTCCCCAAGGAGGACCTGGAGCTCATCCGGGCGGTGGCAAAGCCCCTCTCCGGCGAGGTGAAGGTCTCCCCCCTCGTTGGCACCGAGATCGCCGTCGTCTCCATGTCCCTCCAGATCCACCACCTCCCCCATGCCACCTGCGACGTGGCCGAGTACCTCAGGCAATACGGGGCGAAGACAAACGTCATCGGCCTTGCGAGGGGGTTCGGGAAGAGGGTCGCCCAGCTGAACGTCGAGGAGCGGGACGTCATCAACGAGCATGACTGTGCCGTCCTCCTCTACGGGAACTTCGAGGAATGCATCCGGTACAAGAACCCGAAGATCGGCCGGGGGATCACCGTCCCCATCATCGCGACGGGAGGCCCGGACAGGGAAGCCCTCATGAGGTGCATAGACCCGCCCGTCGAGGGCTACGTGGGCGGCATGGGACGGCTCGCCCACCGGGCCAAGCGCCCCGAGGAGCTGGCGAAGCTCGACGAGATGGTGGCCGAGGTGAGCCGGGTCCTCGACCTCCGCCGGGCCGAGATCTACAAGGACCCCCTCTCCGCGGCCCCGCCCCGGCTCATGGACCTCATCCTCGAGAAGGTGGAGGCCATCCACGAGGTCACCTCCCCGACGCCGGTGACCGTCCAGATGGCCGGCCTCCGGGTGAAGCTCCCCTACGAGACCTACGCAAAGCCCCTCCGGGAGCTCGAGCTCGAGCAGGGCGTCCGGCTGGGGGACATTGCCGACGTCCTCCCCTCCCGGATGCGCACCTACATCTGGGTCCGTGTCCGGCCCTTCTCCGAGACGAAGGTCATGGTGTGAGGGCGACCGGGTGCCCGCAGGGAAGCCGGTCGTGGAGACGCCCAATCGCCTGGAAGGCGGCTGGTCGTGGAGAAAATCGGCGTCAGCCGATTTTTGACCTGATCGACGCCAGTCGATTCTCGACCGCACAGGGTGCCCGTCGTCGGCTGCCCGCGGAGCGTGGCCCCGGGTCCACGCGACTGGGCCACTATCCCCGATCAACAGTCCCCATCCTTTTCCCGCCCACCGCCCCCGCCGCCACCCTTCGCTTCTTCGGGGATTCCATGGACTGAAACGAGATCATAGGAAGGGGAAACATTAGGTTCTCCCGGGTCCAACCTCATCCCACACGATAGTGATCCCATGAGCTTCGAAGATACCCTCGCCCGCATCCTGAAGCGCGGGACTCCTGCCATCTCGAAGGAGTGGCTCGAGCAGATCGAGACGGAGTATGGCAGGACCCCCTTCATCTTCGAGCGGATGGCCGAGCGCCCCGAGGTCCTCGTCTCCCACCTCCTCTACAAGGGGGCGGTCACCGAGACCTCCACCATTGACCCCAAGTACGTCGAGCTCATCTCCATGGCCGTCGGGGCCGCCCTCCAGTGCAGCCACTGCGTCGAGTACCACATGCAGGCGGCCCTGAAGAAGGGGGCGACCCGGGAGGAGATCCTCGAGGTCATCCTCATCGCCGGCCTCCTCGCGAACTCCGTGGTCCTCGCCGAGGCCTACCGGGTCATGGAGGCCCAGATGCCGGAATGCGGGGCCACCTGCGACACGAACGGGATCGGGGAAGGGAAGAAATAGGTACAGGGGATCCTGCCTGGAGTCCCCAGGAATCATACCATTCTGATTTTTCAGAAAGATATAAGCCTTCAGAAGACCGAGATCCTTTTTCGTGCCAAGAAAAACATCCACCGATCCCGGCTGCGGGATCTGCGCCTCCCCGTCAGGCTGCCGGGTCGAGGCGGTTCTTTCCATCGACGAGCGGGGGCAGATGGTCCTCCCGAAGGAAGTGCGGGAGAGGGCAGGGATCCGGACCGGTGAGAAGCTCGCCCTCATCAGCTGCGAGAAGGAAGGGAAGGTCTGCTGCCTTGCCCTGATCAAAGCCGGCGAGCTCTCGGGTATGGTGAAGGGCATCCTCGGGCCGCTCTTCGGCGAGAAGGAGTGACGGGGCGGCGATTCCATGAAGAGCGACGAGAAGGCCGCATCGTCCTGCGCATGCAGTGGGGGGGCTATTTCAACCCCGTCACCACCCTGTTGTGCGCCGGTAAGCGGTGAGGGCGGAACCACGGAAGGCAATCCCGCGCCATCGCCCGGGGGATTGCCTCTGCTCCGCACCACCACGAGCGAGATCACCCGCTCCAACCGGATCGATCATTTCGTCGCCCGCTGGGGGGTGAACCGGATGGGGCACACCGTCGAGCCGGGCCTGTACCGGCTCGGGAACCCCACGCCGGAGTCCGAGGTCTTCGTGTCGGCGAACTACACGCTCTCCTTCGATGCCCTCCGCTCGGCCCTCGCGGGGAGGGACGCCTGGATCCTCGTCCTCGATACGAAGGGGATCAATGTCTGGTGTGCCGCCGGGAAGGGCACCTTCGGCACCGACGAGCTCGTCAGGCGCATCGCGCTCACCGGCCTCCCGCAGGTCGTGAGCCACCGGCGGCTCATCCTCCCCCAGCTCTCTGCACCGGGGGTCTCCTGGCCGGAGGTGCTCCGGCGCTCGGGTTTCCTCGTGGAGTACGGCCCGGTCCGGGCCCGGGACCTCCCCGCGTACCTTACGAACCGGAAGGCGACCCCGGCCATGAGGCAGGTGAAGTTCCCCCTCGCCGACCGGCTGGTGCTCATCCCCGTGGAGCTGGTGATGGCATTTCCCTTCACGATCGTCCCGGCCCTTGCGCTCTGGTTCCTCGGCCGTGGGTTCATCGCCCTCGAGCTGGTCCTCGCCGTCCTCGCCGGGACCGTTCTCTTCCCGGCCCTCCTCCCGTACCTCCCGACAAAGGATTTCAGCACGAAGGGGCTCATCCTGGGTTTCCTCGCCATGCTCCCGCCGGCGGTGTATGGTGCCACGAGCACCGGCCCTCTCGGTCTCCTCGCCGCCGCCACGGCCCTCCTCCTCTTCCCGCCGGTCACCGCGTACCTCGCCCTCAACTTCACGGGATCGACCCCCTTCACCTCCCGGACCGGCGTGAAGAAGGAGATCTTCCGGTACGTGCCCGTCATGGCAGCCATGGCGGCCTCGGGGGCGGTCCTCGTGATCCTCGCGGGGGCGCTCCGGCTCCTCGGGGTGATCTGATGTTCGACTCCTACCGGGAGAACACCCTCGTGTACCGCCCGGAGCTCTGCATCAACTGCCGGCGGTGTACCCAGGTGTGCCCCCACGCGGTCTTTGCCGAAGGAGAGAAGCAGGCCGTACTCGCACGGCCATCCGACTGCATGGAATGCGGGGCCTGCGCCCTGAACTGCCCGACCCAGGCCATCGAGGTGCAGAGCGGGGTCGGGTGCGCCTGGGCGATGATCCACGCCGCCCTCCGGGGGAGGGACATGGACAGCTGCAGCTGCGGGGGGGCAGAGTCCTCCTGCTGCGGTCAGCGGGAGGAGTCGTCACCCTGTTGCGGGGATCGGTGAGCCGGGGGCACCGGAGTTAAGGGTGGATGCGGGAGGTCTGCCATGAAGATCGGAATTGTAAGCGACGGGAAGTTTGGCGACCGTGCATTTGAGGTCATCCGGGAGCGGTTTCCGACGGAATGGATCCTCGCCCCCTTCCCAAACAGCCCAATCGCCGACAATATCAATCTGCACGTCCCGGATTGCGACCTCTACATCTCGTATGTCCGTCATCCGGATGTTGCGCTGGCATTGGTCGAGAAGCAGAAACCGGTTATCCTTGGCGTGAGTTTCGGCCCCGGTTTCATCAGGCAGGCAAAGAGGATCAATGAAAATATCGTTGCACAAATGACCATGTGCTCTCTTGAGGATAATACCCGGGTATCGGAGATCAACGAATTTGCCAGAGTGTTCGGCAGACCGTCATTTGATGCGACGGTGCGGGATGACGGGACCATTGAGAGTATCCGTTTGATCCGGGGTTCACCTTGCGGCTCAACGGTTGCAGCAAGTGCAGAGCTCCACGGCACGAAGCTCAGTCAAGAACAGCTCCAGCACTATGGGCTCCGCATCTGTCACTTCTGCCGGGCACCTCGGTTCGGGAAAACCTGCGACAAGGAACTGTCCGGGCTTCTTCACGTCCGGGAACTGGTGCATGCAATCACTGCGATATCTCCCGCGGCAGGGGAGCGGGTACGGCAGTTCACCGGAGATTTGGAAAAACCCATCGATCAGAAAATTACCAGAGTATAACAGAATGCAGGCGACTGACGCGATATCCATTCAGCCCGATATGGGATACCGGAAAAGCAGGATGTGAAACCAGCATGGAAACCAGGAAACAGCTCTCACTTCTTGACCGTTATCTGACCCTCTGGATCTTCCTTGCTATGGCGGTCGGCATCGCCATTGGGTACTTCTCACCCGGGTTTACGACAATTATCACCGGCCTTTCTGTCGGGACGACCTCGATCCCTATTGCCATTGGGCTTATTCTTATGATGTACCCACCCCTCGCGAAGGTGAGATATGAGGAACTCGGCAAGGTGTTCAGAGATATCAAGGTGCTGGGACTAGGACTTCTATTAAGTTGGATAATCGCCCCGATTATGATGTTTATTCTCGCGGTAATATTCCTGAGGGAGTATCCTGAATTTATGTATGGGTTGATCCTCGTCGGGATTGCTCCCTGCATCGCGATGGTGATCGTCTGGAACGAACTCGCCGGGGGAGATTGTGAATATTGCGCGACCTTCGTCGGCTTGAACTCCATCCTCCAGGTCCTTTTCTATTCCGTATATGCATACGTCCTGATCAGCTTGCTCCCGAAGGTTCTGGGGATCGCCTCGGGAACGGCGGTGAATATCACCATGTTGGAAATTGCGATAACCGTCTTTATTTACCTCGGTATTCCCTTCCTTGCAGGAATCACAACCCGGTTCAGCCTCATTAAAATGAAAGGAAAAGCGTGGTATGAACAGAAATTCATCCCCATGATCTCGCCCATTACCCTCATTGCCCTCCTCTTTACGATTATTATCATGTTCTCTCTCAAGGGTGGATACATTATCAGCGTTCCCATCGACGCGGTGCGGGTGGCGGTTCCTCTGGTCTGCTACTTCCTCATCATGTTCTTCCTGGCCTTTTACCTCTCGTATAAATTGGGGATCGATTACCAGAGATCAGCCACCCTCTCTTTCACAGCCGCGTCGAATAACTTTGAGCTGGCCATTGCCGTTGCCATCGGGGTATTCGGGATCAATTCCGGAGAGGCATTCGCGACCGTCATCGGGCCGCTCATCGAGGTCCCGGTGCTCATTGCCCTTGTGAATGTCGCCCTCTGGTTCCGTGAGCACTGGTATAAAGGACAGGACAATCCGTGCGGGTGTGATGAGTCGTGACGGGGAAGAAGAAGATCCTGTTCATCTGCACCCACAACGCAGCCCGATCCCGGATGGCAGAGGGTTACATATGGGCTAGGTACGGGGATCACTACGAGGCGTACAGCGCCGGGACCGAGATTACCCGGGTCCACCCCATGGCGATTGAGGTGATGATGGAGCTAGGGATCGACATCTCCCGGCACCGGTCGAAGCTTGTCGATGAATTCTATGGCAAGGGGATCGATGTTGCGGTGACTCTCTGTGATACCGCGAACAAGGTCTGTCCGTTCTTCCCCGGAGCGAAGGAAGAAATTCACCAAGAGCTTTCCGGATCCTTCGGGGTTTACGGGTTCCGATGACGAGATCCGTGCCGGGTTCCGCAGGGTGAGGGACGAGATCGTCAGGTTGGTCGACGCAACCTTCGGGGTATCTCTCCCGCAAAGACAACCGGGCACGAAAGATCCGGAGAAAAGGGCTCAACGGGTCGGGAAATAACAAGGACGGGATCCGGGCGACCGGAATCTTCATTGACCCTCCCGCCAAAGGGAGGGATTGAGGGAGATTCCCGTGAAGAACCCGCTGGAGGCCGATATTTTCAGGAAGATCTCGCAGACCCAGCGGGACCTGGTCGTCATCTTCATCATCGCCATCCTCGTCTTCTCTCTCTCGGTAGTGTTCAACCTCCCGGAAATGATCCTCGGCTTCATCGGCCGGCACAACTCCCTCCTCATCGGCAACCTCCTCACCCTCGCCATCGTCCTCGTCCTCGCTCTCGCCTTCTTCTCGTACCGCCGGTGGCAGGAGCTCGAGGGGGAGATCCAGGAGCGGAAGGAGGCGGGGCATGCCCTCCTCTCGGCGAACCGGCAGCTCCAGCTCTTGAACGACATCACCCGGCATGACATCATCAACAGCCTCACGGGACTCTTCCTCCTCCTCGGCCGCTCCGAGGCGAAGGCCGCGGGGAACCCGGAGCTCCTCGCCGAGCTCCAGAAGGAGAAGGAGATCGCCGAGCTCATCCACCGGCAGATCGCCTTCACCCGGGACTACCAGGAGATCGGCCTACGGAGGCCGGAGTGGCAGAACGTCGAGGATATCATCACGAAGGCCTGGATCGGGCACAAGATCGGCTCGGTCCGGATCGACGCCCGGGTCCACGGCATCGAGATCTTTGCCGACCTCCTCCTCGAGAAGGTGTTCTACAACCTCATCGACAATGCCATGAAGTACGGGGGGCCGGGCATGACCACCATCCGGTTCTTTCTCCGACGGGACGGGGACTCGGTGGTCATCATCTGCGAGGACGACGGCCTCGGCATTTCCGAGGAGGTGAGGAATAACCTCTTCCGGCGGGGATACGGGAAACACACGGGCTATGGCCTCTTCATGATCCGGGAGATCCTCGGGATCTCGGGCCTCACCATCACCGAGAACGGTCGCCCGGGAAGCGGCGCCCGGTTCGAGATCCTCGTCCCGAGGGGGCTCTACCGGTGCACGGGGGAGGGGACGTAGGAGGACCGGTCCCCTACCCCACCGTCACCTGTGCATCCTCGTCGAAGGGGTTCGTCCGCATGGCGAGGGAGAAGAGATACGGGTGGTGCTCCTTCAGGTGCTCCATGGAGGCAAGCCACTGGAGGGCGAGGGGACGGTAGACCCGCTCCGTATCGGTGATCAGGTGGGCCCTGTCCGACAGCGGGATGGCCGAGAGGTCGCCACGCCTGAGGAGTTCGTCGGCGAGGTGAAAGATAGCCTGGATCAGGTACGTGAAGGTATCGTCCTCGAAGAGGACCGGGTTCTCCATGAGGGCGAGGAGGAAGGGGCGCTTCTCCCTGAGGAACCGGCGTGTCTCCTCGAGGTCGACCCGCTCCCCGTCGACACGGTACCCGTACTTCCCGAGCTTCTCCCTTACCTTCGCGAACTCGGCACCGGTCCAGGCGCCCGTCACGACGAGCTCGTTCCGGATCGCTCGGGCATCGGGGTCGGTGCGGGCGAGGCGGCCGAGCATTTCGGCCCCGAACTCTGAGAAGAAGACACCGATGATCATATCCACCTTGCGGCGGCGTTCCCGGGACTCGTACCTGCCGACCAGGATCTCGATGGCATTCGCAAAGACCGCGAGGAAGGAGCCGACGCCCGCGAGGATCAGGAAGATGGCAAGGGCCCTCCCGGCAGGGGTCTTCGGGGCGATGTCCCCGTACCCCACCGTGGCGATGGTAGCGACGACGTAGTAGGCCGCGTCCAGGGGGGATAGCCGCTCGATGGCCATGGAGCCGAGGATGCCGGCGATGCAGGCGAGGACGAGGATGGTCGCGTAGATACGGATTGGGGAGACCGAGCCCATGGTGAGATGAGGGGCGGGCGAATGGATAAAGCCTGCACTTTGGCGGACCGGGGGGTCCGGGACCGGAAATGAAAAGAAAAGAGGCCGGACGGGGCCCCCTCCCGGTGTCCTTGTTACCAGACCTCGGGGAAGGCCTGGTTCGTGTAGATGTCCTCGAGGCGTGCCTTGTGGGAGGTCTCCATCTTCATGAGGGAGTCGAACATCTTCTTCATGCCGGCGTCCTGCGAGGCCGCCGAGAGCCCCTTGTAGAGGTTCATTGAATCCTCCTCCTTCTTGATGGCGAGCTTGATGCCGTCCAGGGGCTTCATGTCGATATTGACCGTCGGGCGCTCGATGGTCTTTGACACCTTGTAGTCCCGGGACTCGTCGAAGTGGAGCTCCTTCAGGGGCTTCGCGAGGAGCCCCTCAAGGAACTCCCGGTGCTTGACCTCCTCCCCGGCGAGCTCCTTGAAGGTGGACTTGAGGGCCTTGTCCGCCACCTTCTCGGTCACGCTCCGGTAGAAGACATAGGACTCGACCTCCTTGCTGATGGCATCAAAGATGATCTTCCGGTACTCCTCTGGCTTCATGGACAAACTCCTTGCCCGTAAGTGGTTAATTGAACGGCTATAAAAGCGTTCCTTATTACCCCGAAAAATTGCCTGCCCTTGAGAAAAGGAACGAATAAAGGCGTTTTATGTCCCGGAATAATTAAGGATCCGTATTTTCCCCCGTCCGGGAGGGAGGGGCCGGGACCTTTTTCCTCAGAGGCACTTCTGGAGGATCACAAGGTCGAAGGACTTCCCGAACTTCCTCCCTATCCCCCGGATCCTCCCGCAGAGGGTAAACCCATTCTTCCTGTGGAACCGGAGGCTCTGCCGGTTCCGGGAGGATACCCGGGCGACGAGGCTCGTCATGCCGAACTCCCTCGCCCGTGCCTCGAGGATCCCCAGGAGCCGGGTGCCCGTCCCCCTCCCCGTGAACTGCGGGCAGATGAAGAAGGAGACCTCCCCCGCCGTCATGAGGTTCGGGAAGGGATAGAGGGGCCGGACCATCCCGAAGCCGATGACATCCCCTCCCGTCTCTGCCACAAACCCCCCGAAATCCTTCGCCTGCAGGAGCCGGAGAATGAAGGGCCTTCCCACCTCCCGGTCAGGGAATGCGGCGAAGCTCATCCGGACATAGTAGTTGAAGATGGCGGTGATGGCCGGGGCGTCCCTGCGGGTCGCCGGCCGGATGGTGAGCCCGCCACCCGGGCCGGACCATCCCTCCCCCGGCCTGCCCTTCTGCCCCTGCGGGGAGCTAGAGCTCAAGGATCTCCGCCTCCATCGCCCCGGTCTCCAGGACCGCCACCGTTGCCCTCCCGGTGAGGTACCCGCAGGCTTCTCCCGGGTTCACGAGGAAGGTCCGCCCCCTCCGGCTCACGGACGGCCGGTGGCTGTGGCCATGGACCACGAGGTCGAAGATCCCCGTCCCCGCGATCTCCTCGAGGGCCCCGCCCTCGTGGCCATGGAGGAGGGCAACGGATTTCCCGTCTATGAGCTGTGCCATGAAGGAGCCGTGGATCTCCACCCTCCCCGACTCCCGGGCCTTTGCCGCGAGGAGGCCCCGGTCGCCGTCATTGTTCCCGAAGACCCCGATGCAGGGGCAGGGGAGGGCCGCGAGCCTCGGGATGACAAAGGGGGAGACGAAGTCGCCGGCATGGAGGACGAGATCGGGGGAGAGGGCGGCGAGCCTCGCGACCGCCCGGTCCACCAGGGGGAGGTTGTCATGGGTGTCCGAGAGGATACCGATGCGCACGGGAATCACCGGTGAGAGATGGGCAGGGGGCGGGAAATAGGTTTGGCCTCGGGATCTATGCATCCAGCCGCCGGACCCGTCCTCCTCTGCCGGCACGGCCCGCGAGGGGGGAGAGGGCCGTACCACCTGATCCGGCGGCCGATCTCGAGCTCGAGGACCGGTTCCTCGCCATCCTCGGCGAGAAGGGCGGATCCCTCTTCCAGTCCGAGATCGTGAAGACCCTCGGCCTCTCCAAGCCGACGGTGAGCGGGGCCGTGAACCGGCTCCACGGGGCAGGCCGGATCGAGAAGCTGCGGAAGTGTCGGGAGAATCTCATCCGGCTGAACTGAGGGCCGGATGGGGTGAACTTTTTGAGGATGAGCCAATACTTCAGAGGATACTTTCCATCTCCGAGTGCCGGGCGTAGTAGACCCTGACCAGGTGGTGGGGGTGGTACCGCTCCTTGGCCTCCCGGAGGCCGGGCACCCCGAGATCGCTCTCCCGGTTGATGAAGGGATACCGGTCCCGGAGGAGGAGGGCCGTCTCCTGGTTCACGGCCCGGTAGATCCCCTCGCAGTCGGGGAGCCCCTTCTCGAAGTGGACGACGGCGGTGTCGGGCGAGAGCTCCTGGAAGATGGCCATCGCCCCGATCCGGCCCGCGGCCGTCCCCCCGGTCCCGTCCTGGACCCGGATGAGGAGCCCCTCGAGGCCGAGGGCCTCCTGGTGGTCGAGGGCGAGGTGGATGGCCTCCCGCTCGTTCGAGAGGACCGGGTCGGCCTTGCAGTCCCGCCAGTCGCACCACCGGCCGAGGAACTCCCGGACCTCGGCCCGGTTCCCCGGCCCGAGGGCCTCCGTCACCGAGGAGCAGTTCCGCCGGAACCGGTTCAGCTGGTGCCTGATGGTCAGGTAGGGCTTCCCGGGGAGCGTGGCGAGGTCCGAGGTACGGTACACGTACTCGAAGAAGCTCCGGAAGGGGTGGAGGACGAGCTCCGGGCAGATGCCGGCGAGGTAGTTCCGGTCATCGCCGTTGAAGACGACGAAAGGGGTGCTCCCGCCCTGCACCAGGGAGAACCGCATGACCTCCTTAGTTATCTCCTCGTCGTGGGGCCCGATGGGGAACCGGAACCGGGTCTCGCCGCCCACGGTGCTCGAGAGGAGGAGATGCCTCCCGGCAACGGCCTTCCGGTAGTGGGCATAGTGGCTCCAGCAGACCATGTTCGCGAAGCTGTTGTCGCTGTGGAGCTGCGGAAAGGCCCGGTACCAGGAGGCGAAGAGGTCCCGGTCCTCCAGGGTGACGGGGGAGAAGTCCTCAGCCCGGATCATGCACACCCTCATCGCCGCCCCGGTACATCATGGGCACATCCCCCTCGTCCACCCCGAAGCCGAGCCGGCGGTAGAACTCGTCGCTCCCACCCTCGGCGATGAGGCCGATCCAGCCGATCCCCCTCTCCCGGCATGCCGCGAGGACCTCCCCGAGGATGGCCCTCCCTATCCCCCGGCCCCGGAACCCCGGGAGGACCACAAGGTCCTGGATGTAGGCATCCGATACCCCGTCGGAGATGGCCCGCCCCATCCCGACGGCCCTCCCGGATGCCCGGTCCACGGCGACGACGAAGACGAGGGAGCCCCGGATGAGCCCCCCGATCTCGGACGGGTCGTCCCGGCCGTCCTGCCACCAGCCCGCCGACCGGAAGAGGGCGACTATCTCCCCGGGGTCCCACGCCGTCACGACGCAGAGCTCCATCCCGGGCTCACCCTCCACGGGGATTCCCCTCGCTCGTTCCATGGTCTACCCTTACCATGGGGAGAAGGGCCACATATACCCATGGGGAACGGGAGCGGAACTGGGGGGGCGGAGGCGAGGCTCCGGCGGGCCGGACCAGACAGCTGATCATCGGCCATCGGCCTGCATGGGGGTATCGGGGGCGGGACGGAACTACGGGGAGAGGAAAGCAATCCGCCGTCACGTACGGGAATGGGGGCATTCCCGGCATCGATGATGGGTGCGGCTGGTGCGGATCCCTTCCACGGAGAATGATCCCATCATGTTTATCCCTCCTCCCTGCGAGTATGGCAGGTATGAGCAAACAGAACTTCTGGCTCGCGGCCATCGTGGGAGCCATCGTGATGTTCCTCCTCTCCTTCCTCCCGGTCATCGGGCCCCTCATCGGGGGGTTCGTTGCAGGGCTCATCGCCCGGGGGAACCCTTGGAACGGGGCGAAGGCCGGGTTTACCGCCGGGATCCTCGGGGCGGTCCTCGCGGCTGTGATCTTTTTCGTGGGCATCTCGGTCCTCGGCGGGATCTTCAACCAGGCTCTCGCGGGGGTCCTCGCCAGCTTCGGCATCGCCGTCATCCTCATGGCCATCGGCCTCTACCATGCCCTCCTCGGGCTCGTGGGCGGTGCCGTCGGGGCGGCCCTCGTGAAGGGCACCTGAGGCCCCTTTTTCGCCCTCCCGCCCTCCTCACCTCCCCCGGGGTCAGGATTAATAGGGAACCGGGTATCACCTCTTACCCAATGTGCGGGATCGCGGGGATCTTCCTTCCCGAGGGGGGTACTGTGGATCCCGGCCTCCTCTCCCGGATGTCGGAGTGCATCCGGCACCGGGGCCCTGACGGGAACGGGACCTTCATCGACGGGCCCGTGGGGCTCGCCCACCGGCGGCTCGCCATCATCGACCTCTCCGACGCGGCGGAGCAGCCCATGGCGAACGAGGACGGGACCCTCAGGCTCGTCTACAACGGGGAGATCTACAACTACGTGGAGCTCAGGGAGGAGCTTCTGGCGAAAGGCCACCGGTTCCACTCCGCGAGCGACACCGAGGTGATCCTCCATGCCTACGAGGAGTGGGGGAGGGACTGCCTCGCCCGGTTCACCGGCATGTGGGCCTTTGCCCTCTGGGACTCCCGGAAGGGTGAGCTCTTCTGCGCCCGGGACCGGTTCGGAATCAAGCCCTTCTACTACACCCGCGTGGGGGACATGGTCCTCTTCGCCTCGGAGATCAAGGCACTCCTCGCCCATCCGGGGGTGGGCCGGAGGCCGGACGACAACCTCCTCCTGGCCTTCCTTGCCTGGGGCGTCCTCGACCACACGGGCGGGACGATGTTCGAGGGAATCCGCCAGCTCCGGCCCGCCCACCGGATCACCTTCGGTGGGAGGGGCGGAGGGGAACCGGAGCGGTACTGGGACCTTGCCATGAACCCCCTGCCCGGGACGCCCTCTCCCGAGGAGGACGAGCGGGCCGCCGGATCCCTCCGGGACCTCCTCACCGATGCCGTCCGGATCCACCTGCGGAGCGACGTCCCCGTCGGGACCTGCCTGTCGGGGGGGATCGACTCCTCCACCCTGGTCATGCTCATCAACCGGCTCATCCGGGCCGAGCACCCCCGGAGCATCGGGGACCGGCAGAAGACCTTCTCCGTTGTCTTTCCCGACCCCCGGTTCAACGAGGAACCGTTCATCGACGAGATCGGGGCCGCCGCCGGGGTGGAGGCCGGGAAGGCGATCTTCGGGCCGGCGGAGGTCCTCAGGGACCTCCCCCGGATCCTCGCCATGCAGGAGGAACCCTTCGGCTCCCTCTCCATTGCCGCCCAGTACCGGGTGATGGAGCTCGCTTCTCGCTCGGTGAAGGTGGTCCTGGACGGGCAGGGGGCGGACGAGGAGCTCGGGGGGTACCTCGCCTACCAGGCGAGCTACCTCCGGGGCCTCGTCGGGGGTCTCCGGATCTCCGCCGCACTCCATGAGCTCGGGGGAACCGCGAGGCACCACCATGGCTTCTTCACCTCGGCCCTCGGCCAGCTCCTCCTGCGGGGGGAGAGGCGGACTCTCCTCCGGGGGGAGATCCCCGCCGTCGACCGGTACGGGGGGAGCCTCGACCGGGTCCTGAAGCGGGAGCTCCTGGAGACAAACCTCCCCGCCCTCCTCCACTGGGAGGACCGGAACTCCATGGCCTTCTCCATCGAGTCCCGGGTGCCCTTCCTCGACCACCGGGTGGCCATGTTCCTCGGAGCCCTCCCCCTCGGGCAGAAGATCCGGGGCGGGGTGACGAAGTACGTGCTCAGGAAGGCCGTCCGGGGGATCGTGCCCGAGGCCATCCGGTGCCGGATGGACAAGATGGGCTTTGTCACCCCCGAGGAGGCCTGGATGAAGGAAGGCCTCAAACCCTTTGTCCTGGAAATCCTCGGGTCGGGGAGCTTCCGGGGGAGAAAGTACTGGGATGCGGACCGTGTCCGGGAGGCGTTTCTTGCCTATGCCGACGGTAAGGCAGGTTATTCGCCGGAGATCTGGCGGATCATCTGCGCCGAGCTCTGGCTCAGGATGATGTTTGATGCGAGGGAACAGGATCCGGCACAGGCGCCCGGGAGGCAGGTCAGCGCAGCGGGTGCCGGGTCATCCCCTGGGGAATAACCACCTCAGACTTCAGCCATCCTGATCCTTCTCAGTTTTCGTGTTTTTCCTTATCTTCTCCAGCGCCCGGGCGGCGTCGATACTTCCCCCCCGCTCAAGGGCACCGAGGAAGAGAAGGGCTTCCCGCCGCAGATCCCCGTTCTTTGTGGTGGTTGCTATGGAATAGAGGTGACGTGCCCTCCTGTCCGTTCCTTCCGATGGTATGGTATCCAAACTCTCACCCCCCCACTGGAAGGGGTATTCTTATTTCATTTTATAAACATTTGCATTGCGGAATGTCTGGCACAGGTGTACTCCCGAGAAGGTATCACCTCATTCCGTTTCCCCTGCCCATCCCTCTCCCCTGCGGGCCCGTCGCGGAGGGAGCCGGAGATAGCTTTTTGCCCTCCATTCCCCCCGGTTCCTTGTGGAACTCGTCATCGGTACGGCCGGGGACCGGGACTTCTCCATCGACGCACAGCAGCTCGTCACCGGCCGCACCTGCATCATCGCCCAGTCGGGGGCCGGGAAGAGCTGGGCCATCGCGGTCCTCTGCGAGCGCCTCTGCGCCGCCGGCATCGGCTTCGTCATCGTGGACACCGAGGGGGAGTACTCCTCCCTCAGGGAGAAGTACCCCGTCCTCTGGGTGGGATCGGACGGACAGTGCGACGAGGACATCGAGAAGGCGGACATAAAGGACCTCATGCTCCGGGCGGTGGTGAACGGCACCGCCGTGGTCTTCGACGTCTCGGAGACCGGCATGCGGGAGAAGGTGGCGGCCCTCGCCGAGATACTCTATGACATCGCCTCGGCCCACAAGATCCCCTACCTCCTCATCCTCGAGGAGGCGGACAAGTTCATCCCGCAGGCAAAGGAGTCGATCAAGAAGATCGAGGAGATCTCGCGCCGGGGGAGGAAGCGGGGCCTCGGCCTCCTCGTGGCCACCCAGCGCCCCTCCTTTGTCACGAAGAACGTCCTCTCCCAGTGCAACAACCAGGCCATCGGGAAGCTCTCCATCGAGAACGACCTCCGGGCCGTGGACCTCTTCTTCGGCTCCCGGGCCGAGGTGGAGGAGCTCGCTGCCCTCCAGCCCGGGGAGTTTTTTGTCATGGGAGGCTTCACCCGGAAAAAGACCCGGATCCGGTTCGCGGCAAGGGAGACGGTGCACCGGGGCGAGACCCCGGACCTCTCCCGGGCCCGGAGGGCACCCTTGCCCCGGTCCCGCCCCGGTGGGGTATCCCCCCCCGCGGCCCCCGCCGCAGCCCCGGCCGCGGATGCCGGGACGGCCGTGCCGCCGGCCCCCCCGCGGGGAGCGGGCCTCCGCGGCCCGGCCCCGGCCCTCTCCCGGGAGGAGGCCATCGCCATCGCCGGGAGGCGGCGGGGCAGGGGCCGGATCCTCGGCCTCGGGAAGACACGGCTCGTCTCCGCGGAGCCGGTCGGCTGGCCGGTCGCCCTCGTGGGGGTGAAGTACCGCGGGGGGCTCCTCGGGAGGAGCGTCCGGAGCGCCTCCTTCCTCCTCGACGCCGTCCATGGCGGGTTCGCGGGGGTCCACCGGGGCCTCTCCCTCCGGCCCGGCTTCCAGGAGGTAATCGGCCTCCCCGCCGATGCCGTCCGGGTCATCTCCCGGCTCCCCCTCGCGGGGGCGACCCCGGCAGAGATGGAGGTCCTCGCCTCCATCCCCCGGGAGGCGGTCGCCGCTGCCCTCGGTGCCCTCCGGGAGCGGAGGATCGTCACCGAGGCGGGAAAGGCCGGGCAGGCCACGGTCTTCATCCCCCTCCTCTCGAAACGGCTCCCTCCCGTCACCGGGTTGAAGGGGAGCTGGGACCTCGCCGCCACCATGGGATCCGGGCGGACCCTCGAGGTGCGGGTCACCGCGGGCCAGGTGCGGGAGATCCTCAAGGGGATCGAGCCTACCGCGGAACTGGTCTCCTTCACCCTCTATTCCTACCCTCTCTGGGAGCTCGTGTTCGACGAGGGCGGCCGGGAGCGGCGGGTCTACCTCGACGCCGTGACGGGGAAGGAAGTTTCCACCCCTGCTCCGGAGGGGAAATAGGGCGCGGGGCGGATCCCGGGTCCTGCAGGAGCCGGGAGCGTTCAGGGGGAAAAGGTTCCTCTGAACAGGATTCCGGGCCCTCCCCGGGGTTCACTTTTGCCAGGCGGACCACTATCCTTTTGTACCTGGAGCCAGATACGATTGCATTGGCAACAGGATCGCGGCGGGACCGGAACGACCGGGCCGGCGCGGGGGCCTCGCTGCCAGCGAAGTGTGAAGACACACCCATGGAAGATTCAGGCGAAGACGGAGACCCTGGGCCTCATAGTTCTTTTAAAACCGTGAGCACGGTTGCAATCCCGGCCCGCAGTATCG
>DATKMC010000032.1:0-39887 GCA_035542115.1 Methanomicrobiales archaeon
CGAGGATCATCTCGGATGACTGGTTCTACTCCCGGGTCTATGGGAACGACATCCTTGCCTATGGCTCTGAGAAGAATTTTTACATCCAGGAGGATCTCGCGACCATCTGGGAGGAATTCCGGGATCTGGTACCCGATCACAAGTACGACTCCGACGGGAGAGCCATCGCCGATGTGCGATGGGTGATCGGGAAGGGGAGGATTCTTCCCATGACCACCTTAAAGACCGTGATCATCCTTCACCGGGATCTTGCCGATGCGGAGACCTCGCGTCCCCTCGATCCCGGGACCGGATTGAGATTATTCGGGGAGAACGGCTGCTTCAATCCCCACCTTCTCGTTCATACCCCCCGGAAAGCCCGGATGAGGACCCGGTTCCTGGCTGATCTTCTCGGCCGGACGCGGTGTTACCTCGTCAACACGATGGGATCTCCTGGTGAAACCCAGGCACTGATCCGATCGCTCGCCATGGTCCAGGGTCGGCGTCACCGGGCAAAAAATAGAATCTGAAGAAAGGTTAAATTACACCTCCCGCATGATAACCACGCATGACCTCTCCCATCGGAAGCATGGATATGCACGAGGCCTCAGGGGGTAAAGCCAGGAACCGGGGAGGCGGATCATGAAGTGGCGCGTGGAACAGAGGAGCGGAAACATCGAGGACCGGAGGATCCTCGGCCCCGCGGGGGCGGTCATCGGCGGGATTGCCGTCGTCCTCGGCCTCATCCTTGCCCTCGTCTTCGGAATCAATCCCACTTCCGTTATCGAGGGGAGCGGGGTACAGGAGAGAACGCACCTCACCGACGAACAGGAGGCAGTGCTCGCCGACAACGTGTCCCTCGTCCTCGGGGATATGGAGGTCGTCTGGGGCGGAATCTTCAGGGACCAGCTGAACCGCACCTACGTGGACCCCGGGCTCGTGCTCTTCACGGGATCGGTGGACTCGGCCTGCGGCTTCACGACCTCCGCCGTGGGGCCGTTCTACTGCCCCGATGACCGGAAGGTGTACCTGGATCTCGACTTCTACTACGACCTCCAGGAGCAGTACGGGGCCCCCGGGCAGTTCGCCCAGGCGTACGTCATCGCCCACGAGGTCGGTCACCATGTCCAGAACCTCCTCGGGGTCCTGCCTGTGGTGAACGCGGAGGAGAACAATGCCACTGAGGTGGAGGCAAACCGGCTGTCGGTGGCCACCGAGCTCCAGGCCGACTGCTATGCCGGCGTATGGGGAAACCAGTCCAGACGGCAGAACCTGACCCTCGATGCGAGCGACGTGCATGACGCCCTGAACGCGGCGAGTGCCCTTGGCGATGACCGGCTCGAGAACGAGTCCCAGGGGTACGTCGTGCCCGACTCCTTCACCCATGGGACATCGGCCCAGCGGGAGGAATGGTTCCTGAAGGGTTTCGATACCGGTGAGGTGGTGGCCTGCACGAACCCTCTTCTCCCGGCAGTCACGTAACGGTCCAGCGGGGGGTTATCCCCCTGAATATACGTCCTTTTCAATTCTCAACCAGGGATAACAGGGACGATGCCCCTTTACACTCCAGTTACCCATGTGCTGCCTTTATATGTAGAAACGATAAGACGGGGGAATCTGGAGGTCTCTCCCTTGACTGAAACAGCTCGTGTTGATACGGGTTATGTGAAATGGAGCTCCTACATCCTCCGTGGAATCGTCGCTCTCATCATCGGGTTCCTGGTCCTTCTCTGGCCGAACTATGCAGTAGGGATCGCGATGATCCTCTACGGGATCCTCCTGCTCTTTGCCTCGGTCCAGGCGCTTGTCCTCGGTTTCGGGGCACCGAAGGGCGTCCGGCCCGTTGGACTTATCGTGATAGGATTCCTGGGCCTGATTCTCGGGGTTATCGCGATCCTGTTCCCCCGGGTCACGGCTCTGGCTTTGACATTGATTATTGCACTCCTCACGATATGCACCGGGGTCATCGAAATCGCGGCAGCAATATTACACCCCGAGCTCAACAAGTACCGGCCCATGCTCGGCCTGACAGGGGCTCTCGCGGTCATCTTCGGCGGGATTTACTTCTTCTTACCGGGCCTCGGCACCATGGACATTGTCAGCGTCTACCTCGGGTTCTTCGCCATCCTCTACGCCCTCCTGAGCATCGTTACCGGCTTTTATGTGAAAGGCGCGAAGAAAATGCCGGGTGCGTGAAGAGCAACTGCCAACTTTCTTTTCGTGAAGATCCCAGGAACCGGCCCTATCCGCGAGGTCGATGCCACCATGCACCCCGGGGGAGGTAAATCCTCATGGATTTCCTGCCGTAATTCATGAAATTCGTCATCGGTGGGAGACGTCATCGTATGGGGTACCTGCCTTGCGACGAAATATGAGGATTTCGATGACGAAACTTAGGGTTCAAATCTGGGTGACCGGCTGGGTCCAGGGGGTTGGTTCCGGTATCCCATTGAAGCAGAGATCCATGGCCCCGGGATCACGGGGTGAGGCTTTGTTGCACCGAATTGTACAATAAACTCTTTAATTTCTTCAGCAACACCAGACTCGATCTCTCTACTGCTGAGCTGCATCTCAATTCTTCCTTTGAGTATAATGATGTCGCCATTCTCATCAAGCTGGATTTCATCACAGCTGAGCGTGGCTACGTCTTCGGTGATAGGCAGGAGGGTAAGTTCCTGAATTTTTCTGATTGCCCGGATATATCCTCGTAACTCTGCCTGTGCAATCGGATTCATCCATCCCCCCCCGATTCCCTCATGTATTTTACGTTCATTCAGGATCTCCTGCTCACATAAACTGAGAAGCCAGTCCGTATTCACGAATGATGAGATTGTGTTTGAAAGGTTCTCTCCCATTTTTATCATTCCATCGATAACATTTCAACTTCCGTCCGTGTGGGACTCTCATAACACAATGTATCAATTCGTACCGGCAGGGAGTCGGGATGTCCAGATCAATGTCTTTTCATCGTCTCATGATGTCATAACTTTACCGAAATATTCTGGAAAAACAGGGAGACTCAACTGGATAAACGAGATCATCATCCAGCCATGCCGGCCGGTACCAACCCGGATCAAGGTCGGAAGTTTCAGGAGTAACGATATCAAAAAAATTATGGGTTATGTCTTCGGCGGCTATAAGGGTGATGTCCATGAATTTTTCTCGATGCTGGCTTCCATTCAATAATAGGTTTAGATTCCTCTCCCTCGACGTTATTCTCCGT
This sequence comes from Methanomicrobiales archaeon, assembly GCA_035542115.1. Lineage (GTDB taxonomy): Archaea > Halobacteriota > Methanomicrobia > Methanomicrobiales > JACTUA01 > JACTUA01. The sequence continues at coordinate 3,203 of DATKMC010000032.1, forward strand.
CAATTTATTCTCAACATTAGACTTTTTTGCAGCGAGCGGCATCCCCTCACCAAGATGAATGCATTCACATGAAATCTTATAAATTCGATCTAATCTATCTTACTTATCTAATTAACCATATATTCCGGGTAAAAATATTTGTATTATAAGTAGAACAAGTATGATAAGTATGAAGAAGAAGAAACATCAGGGAGAAGATCTGGAAAGCGAGGTTATAGCACCGACGAAGGGAAGGCCCAAACACATCTTTGGCAGTGTGAAGGTCGGGGAACGCGGGCAGATTGTCATTCCCAAGGAAGCACGGGATATCTTTGGTATCGAGCAGGGGGATGTCCTCCTCGTTCTTGGAGATGTGGCTCGGGGGATCACGCTCGTGAAAGCTGATACCCTGCAGGAATTCGCACGGCGTATCTTGGAAGGCTCAAGGAACGCCGGATGAATGGGATCGAAGGGAATAACCAAGATCCAAAGATTAAGCAATAATCATTTATCAATCGAGATCCGTTGCTATAAACCCTGGGACCTGAAAATTGATCGATCTCATCCCGCCCGAGGCTTTCATAGTCCGTTTATCCTATTTCTCCAGCGGCTTTCACTTTCCCGCTGTATTTCCGCAGGGCCGTCATCAGAAGGTCCGGTCCGCCTCTCCCGATGCCCTTCCATGGCCCGGCCGGATTATACCGAGAGTATTATCAGGACAGCCGGTCACCCGGTTCTGATCGCCCATGCCTTTCCTACCCGTCGCCCAGATCATGATCCTCGGGCTACCCCTGGCCATCTGGCTCGGTGCCGCGACCTTCCTCGCCCTGATCGCCACGGCGACCCTCGGGATGCTCGTCCTCAGGGAGGGATCGAAGGTCCCCTTCTCCTGGCACCTGAACATGGCGCGGACAACCATTGTCATCGCCCTTATTCACGCGACGGTCGTGTACCTGACCTTCTTCTGAGGGCGCGGGGTCGCGAAAAAGAGGGGAAAGGCCTGCACTACGTCACGACGATGGCGCCGTGCATCGCCGTGTGGACGCCGCAGTGGTACGGGTAGCTGCCGGGTGCGGTGAAGGTGAAGGAGAAGCTCTGGCCCGTCAGGAGGTTGCTGCTCGAGAACTTCCCGGCATCGCTGACGATGCTGTGGGTTGCTGTGTCCTTGTTCATCCAGGTGACGGTGGTCCCCGCGGGCACGGTGACCGAGGCGGGGTGGAAGATGAAGTCCTGGATGGTAACCGTTACCGGAGCCGCGGGAGTGGTCACGGTGGTGGGAGGTACCGTGGTCATGGTTGTTGCAGGGGCCGTGGTGGTCTGCGGAACAGGTGTCGTGGTTACGGTGGTCGTTGCCACCGGGTTGGTGGTGGCCTGGGTTACTGCCGGCGTCGCCGGGGTCGTGACGGGGGCCGGCCCTGATGGGGCCCCGGTACATCCCGCGAGGAGGACGAAAACCAGGATGGCCGCCAGGAGGAGGGGCCACCCGGAACGCAAGACACTCGAACTCATGAGAGATTCCTCACGTCATCAGGCTCCTTTGGGGCTATAAACCTGATCATCTGCTCCATAATCTGCAAGAAAGACCCAGGGCCGCCTGCTGCAATCCGGCTGGGCATGGGGGGATGAAGCCGGGTCCGGGCCGCAGAGGGGGTGAGAGGAGAGGAGCAGGTACATCCTCACTTCTTCTGCTGCATCGCCTGGATCTCGGCCTCGAGGGTGGACCTGAGGCGCTCCATGGCCTCGTCCAGGCTGTTCGTGACGGTGATGGTGAAGTTGTTGTCTGTCTTCTGGTCCAGGTAGGTAACGGTGAACTCGACCTGCCCGTCCTTTCCCTTCTTCGGTTCGACAATGAGCTTTGCCATGGTGATCCGGAGGAGCTTCCGCTGTGCCCCTTCATCTCCCTATCCCTTTGAACCCGGCCCCTCTATCCAGCCGCACCCCGTGATCCGGGAGAGGTCCTCCTTCAGGGAGACGAGGTCTGTGATGTCCAGGTCACCGAGGTCGCGCTTCCCCGTGATGCGGGCAAACTCCGCCATCTCGTCGGTTGAGACACGTATGAAGTTGCACAGCCGGTCGATGCCCTGCGCGACATCGAGCTGTGCCTCGAGGACGGGATCCTGGGTCGTGGTTCCTGTCGGGCACCGGCCGGTGTGGCAGATCCGGTACTGCTCGCAGTTCACGGCGATCATGGCCGCAGTGCCGATGTACACGGCGTCCGCCCCGAGGGCGAGGCATTTCGCGAAGTCCGCCGAGGTACGCAGCCCCCCGCCCCCGATGAGGGTGATCCGTTCCCGTATCCCGAGGGAGCGGAGGGCCCGGTGGGCCCGGGGGAGGGCCGCGAGGAGAGGGATGCCCGTGTTCTCCCTCACCGTGAGCTCCGTGGCGCCTGTCCCGCCACCGAACCCGTCCAGGGCGATGAAGTCGGCCCCGGCGGCGGCGAGGTCGCCCACGTCCTCCTCGATGTCCCCGCACCCGATCTTCGCCCCGACCGGGACCCCGCCGGTGAGGGACTTCAGCCAGGCGATCTTCTCCCGGATCTGCCCCGTGTCCGCCATGTCCGGGTGCCGGGCGGGGGAGTACGCCGCCTCCCCCTCCATCAGGCCCCGGATCCGGGCGATGCCGGGGGTTATCTTGTCGGCCGGGAGGTAGCTCCCCTTGCCCGGGTACGCCCCCTGCCCGAACCGGATCTCCACGGCGGCGGCCCGCTTCAGCTTCTCCTCGGTGATCCCGAACCTCCCCGTGGAGTACTGGATGATGAGGGTGGAAGAGGCCGTCGCGATATCCTCGTCGAGGATCCCCCCTTCACCGGTGTTGTAGCCGAAGCCGAGCCGGGCTGAGGCACCGGCGATGGCGAGCTTCAGGCGCTTCGAGACGGCGCCATAGCTCATTCCCGCGACGAGGATGGGCGTGGGAAGCCGGAGGGGCTTCCCCGCAGCCGGCCCGAGGGTGATCCCCGTGGTGACCGGCTCCTCTCGGTTCAGGGGAATCCGGTGCACCTGGGCGGGGATGAAGTGGAGGTCGCCAAGGGTGGTGGGCACCTGTTTCTGCGAGCCCATGGCGACGATGAGGCTCTTTCCGGTCGCCGCGATGGTCTTGATCTCGGCCATGGAGGAATAGGCGGCATCGCTCTCCCGTTTCCGCTGCTTCCGCACATTCTGCCCCGCCCCTTCCAAGGCCACCTTGTCACAGAAGTAGATCCCGGCAAGGTGGCAGTCCTCGTACACCGGGCAGGCGGCACAGTTACAGCCGAGGGGATGGATCCCGCACCGGCTCGCTCCGGTGCTGCAGTAGAGGATCTCATTGCCATCCCCTCCCTTAGGGAAGCTCGGGCATCCGGGGCAGATGCAGGATGCCCGGTTTTCCGGCGTGTCTGGAGCCTCCGTCGTCATGCGGCCTCCGCTGGAGTCACAGGGGGATGTTGGGGGATACTCCTATAAAAAAGGACCGGGGGACGGGGCGGGCGGCTCAGCCGTCGTCGGCCAGGCCCACGGAGACGACGCCCACGGGGAAGCCCGTTCTGTCCCGGATGGCCTGGTTGGTCCAGGTGACCCAGATCCGTTTTCCATCGGAGGTCACGTTCTCGTTCCTGTTCACCATAAACCGGTTCGGGGAGGCGATAATTTCCTGCATGAGCTGGTCGAGGTCCCGGCCCGAGCTCTCGGTGGCGGGGACGATGGTCCCGATGACGTTCTTCCCGAGGATCTCACTCCCCCTGAAGCCGAAGACCTCCTCGGCCCGGTGGTTGAAGAAGGTTATGTTCCCCGCCCGGTCCATGGCGAGGATGATGCTTCCCGCGTTCTCCGCGGTCGAGCGGTAGACCCGCTCCGACTCCGAGAGCTCGCCGGTGTAGTGCCTGATGAGGAGGTAGAGGAGGACGGTGGCAACCGCGAGGAAGGCCCAGTCCTTCCAAGCGAAGATACCAGCATAGAGGGACGGGTCGCGGACGAGGGAGGGGACGAGGATGCCGAAGGAGAGGATCCAGACGATGCCGAACAGGAGGAAGATGAGGCAGATGATGCCTGGACCGGGCCGCCTTTCGGCCGCGGTTCCACGGGAACGAGTGCTCAACGGGTTCACCTGAGAGAGCTGTGCCCGCCTAGCTATAAAAAGAAGCCGCACAGGGGTCCGGCCGGCGGGGGGGATTGCTGTCCCCCTTTAGCCGCCGGTCCACGCATACCCCCACGGCAGGCTCCGGTATCTCCCGGTATCCGGGAGCCGGGCATAGTTTTATGGAGATCCATGGACAGGATTAGGTCAGTGCCTCTCCCGGAGGAGGGTGGTATCCGTGGACCGGTTCGAAGAAATGGCGGCGAAGATGGCGGCGATGCCCGGGGAAGAGCTGAAGAAGATGGTCTCGTCGCTAATGGCAAGGTGCATCTGCGGAAAGTGCCCCACGTACAGCGATTGTATGAGGGGGAAGAAGGAGGCCCTGTTCTGCGCCCTGGGGAAGAGCGGGTGCCCGGTTACCAAGAAGGCATGCCTCTGCCCGGCCTGCCCGGTCACCCGGGATCTGGGGCTTAAGCACGGGTATTACTGCATCAAGGGATCGGAGAAGGAGATCCGGGGCCTCTGAATTCCGCGCCCCGGGCTCATCGCTCCGGTCGCCCGGCTCAGTCCCCTCCCTCGTCTCCGCCCAGCGCCTCGGCGCTCCTCATCCGGTAGAGGTCCTCCGGGTCCTTCTCGATATACTCCGTCTCCCCGGTGCGCATCACGATCTTCGCCACGCCGGAGTTCACGAGCATCTTCGAGCAGAGGAAGCAGGGCCAGATCCGCGTGAGGTCCTCGGTCTCCGCGTCGTAGCCGGCGAGGTAGAGGGTGCAGCCCCGGGCCTGCTTCCCTGCCTGGATGAGGGCATTCATCTCCGCGTGCACGCTCCGGCACCGCTCGTAGTTCGATCCCGAGGGGATGTGGTGCTCCTGGCGCCAGCACTTCCGGATCTCGGTGCAGTCCCTCTGCTTCCGGGGGGCGCCGGTGTACCCCGTGGAGACGATGGTGTTATACTCATCGACGATGATGGCCCCGAAGTTGCGCCTCAGGCAGGTGCCCTGGTGGGCGCACCTGAGGGCCAGGTCGAGGAAGTACTGGTGCCTGTTCGTCCTCATCCATCCAAGGATGGGGAGTGAGGCCATAAAAGTCATTCCCACGGGCCGGTACCGGGAATGTGGGTAGCCGGGACGGGGACGGGCGGGGGAACCATTCCCGTCCTGTCCGTATATAGCCTTATTGCAGGGGAAGGGCTACAGGGAAATATGGGCCGGGCCGAAAGGGCCGGCCCAGGAGGGCGGGCCGGTAAGGCGTGCCCGACTGGCGAAGCCTGCAGGCTTTGCCTATGGGGGAATTCCACTGGAGCATGTCATCGAGGTGCAGAACCTCACGAAGACCTACGGGGACGTGACCGCCGTCAGCCATGTCACCCTCTCCGTCAGGAAGGGGGAGCTCTTCGGGCTCCTCGGCCCGAACGGCTCGGGGAAGACGACCATGATCAAGTGCCTCACCGGCCAGCTGAAGCCGACGGAAGGGGCGGTCCGGGTCATGGGCATCGACGCCGTGGAGGAGCCGGTCAGGGTCCGGGAGCTCGTGGGGATCACTCCGGAGCAGGAGACGCCGCCGTCCTTCCTCACCGCCGAGGAGTACCTCAGGTTCGTGGGGCACATCCGGAAGATCCCGGACATCGGAGAGCAGGTCTCCTTCTGGTTCGACTTCCTCGAGTTCGGGGACAAGCGGGACGTCCTCTGCAAGGACCTCTCGAGGGGCACGAGGCAGAAGCTCATGGTGGCCCAGGCCTTCCTCCACCGGCCCGGGCTCGTCCTCATCGACGAACCCCTCATCAACCTGGATCCCCTCATGCAGCGGAGGATCAAGGATTACCTTGTCGGGTACGTGAAGGGCGGGGGCACGGTCTTCATCTCGACCCACATCCTCGGGATCGCGGAGGAGATCTGCACGAGGATCGGGATCATCCACCGGGGAAACCTGGTCAGGCAGGGCACGGTGGAGGAGCTGAGGGCGGCATCGAGGAGCATCGAGGAGGCCTTCCTCGATGCAACCCGCGGGGAGCGGCCCGATGCGTGAACTATTTCGAAAATCCCCTGCGGGGATTCCGAAGGGCGAGAGCCCGGGGGCGAACGCGGAGGACAACAGTCCGAGCGAGAACCGACAGGCCGAAGGCCTGGTGGTGAACCGCAGGGGCGAAACCCCTGTGGTGATTCTCTCGAAGCGCGTTCTGACGAACTCGCTTTTTGAGGCAATGCTGAAGGAGGAGTGGCGGATCCACTCGACCATGTTCGGGTCGGCGGGATTCGCCCTCTTCCCCCTCCTTCTCGTCGCCATAGCCACCGCGGGCGCCCTCATGTGGCCGTTCTTCTCCGACCTCCTGCCGCCCCTGACCGCCGTCGGGCTCCTCCACGGGGGCTACCTCCTCGCGGGGATGAGCGTCGGGGGCTTCGGCCTCTTCGGCCGGGAGGTAATGAACCGCAGGTTCGGCCAGGCCTCCCTCATCGCCTACTCCTCCCGGAGCCTCCCGGTCTCGGAGCGGGCCATCCTCACTGCCTTCCTCCTCAAGGACACGGTCTACTACCTGGCCTTCTGGGTGCTTCCGTTCGTCGCGGGGCTCGCCTTTGCCGCGCCCTTTATCGGCCTCCCCCTCCCGCTCGTCCTCCGGCTCGCGGCCACGCTCTCCCTCTCCTTCCTCCTCGGCCTCTCCCTGGTCTTCCTCCTCTCGACGATCTACGTCCACTCGCCCCGGGCCCTCCTCGCCCTCTTCATTGTCGCGGTGGGCGCAGCGATAATCCTCGCGGGCCCGGTGAACGCAGGTATCGTCGGTCTCTTCCCCCCGCTCGGCCTCTATTACCAGCCGACCCCCCTCCTGCTCCTGGTCACCCTCCTCCTCATCATCGTGCCTTCGGCCATTTCCGTCCGGTTCCTGAAGGTCGAGTACCGGGAGGAAACCAGGCGGTACCCGGGGACCCTGGATAACCTCGCGGGAAGGCTCGCCTGGCTCCCGGACCCGTACCTCGTCGCAAAGGACGCCCTCGACCTGAACCGCAGCGAGGGTGGGGCGGGGAAGGTGGTGTTCTCCTTCCTCTTCCCGGTCGCCTTCATCTGGATCGCCCTCTTCGTCCTCCACCGGTTCATTCCGATGCTCTCACCGCTCATGGCCTTTGCCATCCTCCTCGGGGTGGTCTCTTCGACCATCTACAACTGGGTTACCGAGTTCGACCTCTTCTCCTCCCATGCCTTCCTCCCCGTCGAGGTGAAGACGGTCATCCGGGGGAAGCTCGAGAGCTACGGGCTCCTCAACCTGGTCTCGGTCGCCATCCTCGTGGCCGCGGGGCTTGGCACCGGCCAGGCAGGCCTCCTCCTGCCCGCCCTTCTCACCTTTGCCTCCCTCTCCTTCTATGCGGTCGCGGTCACCGTGTACGTGGGCGGGCTCTCGCCTTCGGTGATGCTCTATAATGCGAAGGTATACGTTCCTTACCTTGGGCTCATCACGCCGGTGCTTCTCTTTACCCTCTTCGTCTCCCTCCCGAATCCCTGGTTTGCCCTCACGAGCCTGGTCCTCATCCCTGCGGGATGGTTCGTCCTCAAAAAGGCATTCACAAAGTGGAGCACCGTGGAGCAGCCGGGGTTCTGAGCACAGGCCCGAGGGTGAGCCCGGCCCGGGGCCGGCCCCGGGCCGATACCCTTATTCCCGCACTCCCGGAGAGGGTACTATGCCGAGCGAGCATTTCCCCCTGGACACCAGGTTCAAGCCCTCCTCCTCCCTGGTCACCTGGTTCCGGATCAACTTCCTCCTCGTGATCTTCTGCCTCGCCGTCCTGTTCTATCTCCCCATAGCCTTCTTCAATGCCCTTCCGCCCGAGGTCCACCTCGTGGTCCTGGGCGGGGCCCTTGTCCTCGCGGTCCTCTTCTTCACCTGGACAGGCATGTACTACGCGAGCATGTGGTACGAGCTCCGTGAGGACGAGATGAGCTGGAAGCGCGGGGTGTGGTTCCGGCGCACGGGCATCGTCCCCTACAACCGGATCACGAACCTCGACCCCGTTCAGGGCCCAGTCATGCGGGCCCTCGGCATCTCGAGCCTCTCCATCCAGACCGCCGGCTACTCGGGCCAGTACCAGCCGGAGATCCGGATCGAGGCCATCGAGCATGCTGAGGAGCTCCGGGAGCTCATCCGGACCATGGTCCGCGGGCATTCGGGCGGGGACGGGACAGGGACCGGTGCGGCGCCCTCCACGGGCCGGCTCCTCACGACCGAAATGCAGGTCCTCGAGGAGCTGAAGAAGATCCGGGCCCTCCTGGAAAGGGGCCGTTGAACGAGGCGGCCCCTCCATCCCCGGAAGGCCTGGGAAGAGGACTGTCGCGGGAGCCCTCCCCGGATCAGCCTGCTTCCTCGGCCTCCCCGACCCCGTGCTTGAGGTTGTAGGAAAGCCTCAGGGTGCTGTGTATCATATTCTGGAGGTCCTCCTGCGTGTACCTGTTCCTCTCGATCTGGTCCCAGTCCTTCGTGGTGTCCTCGTCGTTCTCCCCCACCCATGACGCGATGGCATCCACCGGGATGTGGAACCCGAGCCAGTTAAAGAAGTTGAGGAGGTTCCCGGCCACGTGCTGGATCCCGTCGACATGGCCGATGATGATGAGCCCGACAACCTTGTTATGGATCATCCGGTTCCCGAACCAGGAGTCCTGGTTCTCGATGGCATTCATCCGCTCGACGAACTTCTGGACGAGGGCCGAGTGGTTGTTCCACCGGATGGGGGTCGCGAGGACCAGGATATCCGTCGCGAGCACCGCGTCGTAGACCGTCTGCATCTCGTCATCGTCGTATTTGAGGGATGACTGGCAGGGGTAGGTGCAGTACCCGGGGTTCTCGGAGTAGTTCCCCTCGCACTCATAGATCTTCAGGTCCTTCAGCCGGAGAAAGGTGGTATCGCACCCGTATTCCCTGTACCGGTCCAGGGAGCGCACGAGAAGCCGCTCGGACTTGGAGATCCCGGGCACCTGCCGGCTCGAGCCCGACAGGCCGAGGACCCGGATGCCCTTCGCCTTCTCCGGTTCGAGGGGAGGGATCAACCCGACGCCGAATTTATGTCCCACGAGAGGTGCTGGCATGGGAGATCATACCATGCCGGGGGATAAGAAAATGCCTCTCTGCCCTGTTCCTCTAAAACGCCCTCGAGGAAGGCCGGGGGATAGGAGACCATCCCGGCGACTCCCCTTCGAGGGCACCGGGCACGAGCCCGAGGGCCATGAAGGCTTCGTCCGGGACGGGGAAGGGGGCCTCGAGGCCCCGCCCCCTCGCCGGCATGAACCCGAACCGGGGGTAGAACCCGGGTTTCTCCACGACGATGACGACGGCATGGCCGAGCTCCCGGGCCCGGCTGAGGCCCCCTTACGAGAAGAGACCCGATCCCCTTCCCTTCCTCCTCCCGGCGATGCCCCGGGCCCCGAGGCTGCGGGGAACGGGCTAAGAGCGGCATCCCTGGTGGCCGCAGGGGCTCCACCGGCAGCAGGGCAGGTAATCTCCGCCGAGGAAACCTTTTAATAACAAAAGATGCAATCAACTACCCATGCCTGCACCGGCGCCTGCCCCCTCGCGGGGTGCACCGGCCCGTCATCGGGCCGTAGCAATGCCTGGTAAGCGGCAGCTTTTCTTCCCGTAAAGGTGGGCAACCACCGGGGGCCGCCCCGGGGGTGGGCCGGATGCGGGGTTTCCGAAGAATGTCAGGGGTTGGATCTGGTATGAACGTGCTCATGGCTGGAAACGGGGACGAGGGGGGCCTCGGGCGGAGGGAGGAGATCTACTCCCTCATCGAGTCCCTTGGAGACCAGAACGAGTATGCGGAACGGATCAGGGCGGCAAAGGCCCTGGGGGCGGGCAAAGACCCCCGGGCCATCTCGCCCCTCATAGGGTGCCTGAAGGATGTCGACCCCCGGGTGCGGAGGTGCTGCGCCGAGGCGCTCCTCGAGCTCGGGTCCATCCGGTCGGTCCCGGCCTTTGCCGAGCGCCTCGAGGATAGGGAGGAGTCCCTCTTCACCCGGAAGGTGGCGGGCGAGGCCCTCGCGAAGATCCGGAGCTACAGCGCCATCGAGTCCCTCGCGGGCCGGCTCCTGGACCCGGAGGAGAAGGAGGAGATCCGGGTCCACGCGGCCGATGCCCTTGGGAGGACAGGGAGCCTCCGGGCCATCGATGCCCTCGAGAAGGGGCTCGGGGACCAGAACCCCCGGGTGAAGCACGAGTCAGGGAAGGCGCTCCGGCAGATCTTTGCCTTCGGGGAGAAGTAGCACCGCCCCCCTCACCGGGCCCCCGCCCTGGGGATGTCCCCCCGCGGGATCCCCTCCCTGGTGGATCCCTCTCCCCCTCTGTTCTCCCTCATTCCTTTCCCCTGTCTGCGGCTCCCTGCATGAGGGCGAGGGCCTCCTCCTCGGTGAGGTCGTACCACTCCCCGTAGGCATCGGCAACGGCGAAGGAAGAGCCGGTCCTCACGTTCAGGCAGACGACTTCGTCGGCAAGGTCCCGGACCCGTTCAACGGCATGGAGGGACCCGGTCGGGACCGCGATGACGATCCTCCGTGGTCCGAGAGTTCTCAGTGCCGTCGATGCGGCCGTCATGGTTGACCCCGAGGCAAGGCCATCGTCCAGGATGATGCAGGTGCGGCCCGCGGGATCGGGGTACGTCTTCCCGGCGATGAACCGCTCCACCCGGTCGCGGACGTTCGCCCGGGCCTTCGCGACGGCCGCCCGGACCTCGTCAGGGGAGAGGCCGAGCCGGCTCAGGAGGTCCTCGTCCAGGAAGACCCGGCCGTCCCAGGTGACCGCACCGAACCCCGCCTCGGGGTTCCAGGGGATCTGGACCTTGCGGACGACGAGGGGACGCAGGGGGCACCCGAGAGCCCGGGAAACGGCGACCCCCGCGGGGACCCCTCCGGCGGGGATGGGGCAGGCAAGGGGACTTGCAAGGCCAGGGAAGCCTGCCAGGTACCGGCCCAGTGCCTCGCCGGCGTCCCACCGGTCCCGGAAGACCGTCGCCCGGTCCCGCAGGGCCGGGTCTTCGTGGATGGCCATGGTGCTCCTCAGGGCAGTTCTTATCAGGGCCCGCCTTCTTGAAGCTATCTCCGGCCTCCGGCCGGCACATTCATCTCTTCCCGGGTGCACCTCCCTCCCATGCCAGGGATTGAGCTCAGGCCCATCGGGGTAATCTCGTCTCCTTTCAGGAACAGGGGGGAGGCGCCCCGGCAGGGGCGGTTTTCGGCGGAGGAGAGCGAGATCCGGGTCTTCCCGGAGTACATGGAGGGGCTCCGGGACCTCGCCCTCCATTCCCGGATCTTCGTCCTCTACTGGTGCGACCGGTCCCGGCGGGACATCCTGACCGCCACCCCGCCCCACGAGCAGATAGAGCACGGGGTCTTCGCCACCCGGTCGCCCGAGCGGCCGAACCCCGTCGCCCTCTGCCTCGTCGAGCTTCTCTCCCTCGAGGGCGACCGGCTCAGGGTCCGGGGCCTCGATGCCCTCGACGGCTCCCCCCTCGTCGACCTGAAGCCCTTCTACCGCGACCTCGACTGCCCGGACGACGAGGGATCTGCTGCGTCTTCAGGCCGTTTGGACCAGAGCAAGGGGTGATTCGTCCCCGTTGAGGCTGTTGCCGGATCCGTGCTTCTCGGGAACTGGAGCCGCGACTCAATCAGGCTATTCGTCTTCATAGTCAGGCTCTTGGGGGGCTCCGGGTCGCACCCGCCTGATGGCGGGTCGCTCCAGGTCGGTTCTGATGAACCCCCCTCAATCGCGACTTCATCGCTCGAGGTCGGCTTCCTACGAAACCTCCCTCCCCGGGAGCATCCATGACCTCACCATCAACCTCGTGGACTCTTGGGTAGAAGGTCCGAACTGACAGGCCAACACATCTCATATCTTTATAGCATTCCGGGATCAGCTTTATCCCACAGGCTGTCACCAGTGAGGGAGGATATGCCGGAAACAACCGCAGAGAAGGAGGAGTGCGCAAAGGAGTGCGAGGGTTGCGCCCTCGAGTGCGCGGACAGGACAAAGCCCCAGGCCCTGCCCGAGAAGGCGAAGATCCGGGCCAGGCACGTGATCCTCGTGCTCTCGGGGAAGGGCGGGGTAGGGAAGAGCACAGTCGCCGTGAACCTCGCCTGGTCCCTTTCGACCCACGGGTACCAGGTGGGGATCCTCGACCTGGACATCCACGGGCCGAACATTCCCATCATGCTCGGGATCCAGAACGAGCGGCTCCAGGCCATCGGGAACCTTATCCAGCCCGTCCGGATCACGGGGAACCTCTCTGCCATGTCCATGGCATTCCTGCTCCCGGACGTGAGCACCCCGGTCGTCTGGAGGGGGCCCATGAAGATGGCTGCCATCCGGCAGTTCCTCGAGGAGGTGGACTGGGGCGATCTGGACTTCCTCGTCGTGGACCTCCCGCCCGGCACGGGCGACGAGGCCCTCTCCATCGCGCAGCTCGCCCCGAATGTCACCGGCGCGATCATCGTCACCACCCCGCAGGATGTGGCGACGGTGGACTCCCGGAAGGCGGTGAAGTTCGTGGAGATGCTCGGCTTCCGGGTCCTCGGGATCATCGAGAACATGAGCGGAATGATCTGCCCCCACTGCAAGCGGGAGATCGACCTCTTCGGGAAGGGCGGCGGGGCGAAGGCTGCCGAGGAGATGGGGGTCCCCTTCCTCGGGGCCATCCCCATCGACCCGGAGATGCGGAAGGCGGGGGACGAGGGCAGGCCCTTCGTTATCCGGCGGGGGGAGACGGACCCGACCTGGGAGGCGGTGGACAAGGTCATGGAGGCCCTTGTGGAAGAGGTGGAGAAGTAGATGGACCTCGGGAAGATCCTCGCCGGGAAGGAGGAGCCCCTCCCCATCTACCGGAATGTCACCCTCTGCCTAGAGAACATCGAGCTCTTCCCCTACCTTCTCGAGCCCATCTACCGGGAGGCCCAGGGATTTGACGAGGATACCCTGGACAGGTTCCGGTTCGCCCTTGTCCGGCTCCAGGTCTACACCGACATCCACCACTACGAGGACATGGAGAACACCCAGAAGGTCCGCTACGTCGCCCAGGTCCTCGAGAAGGTGATCTTCGGGGACCTCCTCCTCGAGCGGGAACGCCCACCCGGCGACTGACCCCCTCCAGCCTGGACACTTTCATCCCGCCCCTGATTCCTTTTTATGCGCAGAGCACCGACCTGATCATGATGATGGGCAAGGGGGCCTATCTGAAGAGGATCTCCTCCTCGGCCCCTCTCAGGTCGGTGAACGTGGGAAAGGACCTCGACGGGTCCAGCCCTCCCTCGGTCTTCATCGGCTCCTGGAATTACCCGAAGGTCTTCGCCGGCCCCATGATTGCGCCGGTCCATGGCGACACGAAGGTCATGGACACCCCCGAGGCGTGGATCCCGGGGGAGAAGACCCAGGAGGAGATCCTCGGCTTCCGGATGAACCTCGTGCGGGGGAAGCGGCCCGTATATGTCGACGACCTTGGGTCAGGATACATCGGAAAGCTCCAGGAGATCGCCCTCTCCTCGGGCTCGGTGGAGAGCGAGGCGAGCTTCGCGGAGTCCCCCCGGGGCTTCTCCCTCTCGGATGAGCATACCCCCTATGGCCCGAGCGGTTCTCTGGAAAAACTGGATCTCGGGACCATGAAGCCGGACCGGGCGCTCGAACGGGTATTCTATGACGGGGATCTCACGGCCTCCGAGGCGGTGATCTCCCTCCATGCCGGCGAGGTTCCCTTCTCGGCCATCCAGAAGGCCTTCTCCTGCGGGACCATGGGCATCGGGAGACGGCGGAGCCTCGTCCCGACCCGGTGGGCCATCACCGCCTGCGACAACACCATCGCGAATCACCTCCTCGGGGGGGTGAAGAGGAACCCGGTCATCGAGACCTGCCGGGTGTATGAATCCACCTCCCTCTCCAACCGGTACGCGGTCCTCCTCCTCCCCACCGGCTGGCAGTACGAGTGGATGGAGGCCTTCCTCCATGTCCTCGGGAACGAGGAGCTGGTCTTCGCCGACCATGAGACCGTGAGGGGGAAGACGGAGTACTCCACGGTCGGCGGGTGCTACTACTCCTGCAAGATGGCGGTCCTCGAGGCCCTTGCCAGGGAGGGCATGCAGGCGGGGGCCATCGTCTTCCGGGAGGCATACCAGGGCTATGTGCCCATGGGGGTCTTCAATGTCCGGGAGAACGTCCGGAACGCCATGCGGAACCGGCCCCTCGAGTTCGGGGAGATGAAGGATGCCCTCGGCCATATCTCCTCGAGGATCCAGCTCCCCCTCCGGCGTTTTGTCGAGGAGAGCACCCTCCTCAGGGACCAGATGAAGACCCGGCAGACCACCCTCTCCTCCTTCCGGAGCATGATCAGACCCGAGCCCCTCCCTCACCATGGAGAGGGATCAGGTCCGGGAAATCGCGAGACTGAGATTACACAGGTTGTGAGATGAACTTCTCCCGCGACTCGAGAAAAAAAATGGGCGGGAATCCTCAGGCATCGAGGAGTGCCCGCAGCTTTCCTTCGATATGATCCGAGATCTTGTAGTAGCCCGAAAGTGAGTGGTTCCCTTCCTTCATCCCGATGGCATGGTAGAGATCATCGTCTGAGATCCCATGCTGGATATGGTCCATGACCTCCCTCGGTAATTTTCCCCTCGTGGAGAGCGGGACCCTGCAGAGGGCAGGCCCCTCTGATCCGACCCGGATGAAATAGTAGTGCCTTCCCACCATTGCCCGGATATCCTCTTCCACGCCTCCCATGAAGGCCTTCAGATCCGGATCTCCTCCTTCCTCGAGCAAAGGAAGGACGGGAAGCCAGTTCATCTTCTTCACGGGCTTCTTCCTGAGGATCTTCTGAAACTGCTGCATGCTTCACCTCTGTCTCTCTTCTCTACCCGTTATCTGTACCCTCTCCACGGCCGGCGTGCAGGCCATGCACCCAAACTATCCCGCCAGGCAGGAGGAGAGAAGCTTCGTGGACCACGAACATGATCCGGAGTAATTCCACCTCTATGGAGCATCCCCCCCAGGATCCATCCCCCCTGCCCTGCGTGCAAAAAGAAACGATCGCCCGGTGCCGGAGCACCTCCCGTCAGCCTCCGGATATGTGGGTTGCCACCCCGTTCATGCAGGGCGGGCCAGAGAGATAGAAGGAAGTAGCTTTCAGGTATTGATAATAGTTTCGTATAAGAAATGGACATCATTATATATTGTTGCAGAGTAATTTCTTTCTACCCCAGATGAATTATACCATTATGGTCTGATGATGGGGGCCGTGGGGAACCACGGAAGTCGTCTTAAGTTCGTGGCATCGCCCTGTGGAGCTGGTCTCTTCACAACCGGCGATGCCACATTCTGACGGATGATCCTGGACCTCCCGGGAATCATCAATCCGAACAGTTTTTTCACCGGGGCACGTATCTTCAATGCCCAATCAAGGATTTCTGGAAAAAAGGGGGATACCGATATTCCGGCCGGTCAGGTCCAGGCCTCGTCGGTCCGCACCCGCATCATCTTCTCAACCGGGATGATGAAGATCTTCCCGTCGCCGACCTTCCCTGTCTTTGCGGCAGACTTGATGATGCCCGTCACCGCCTCGACGTCCTCGTCCCGGACCACGATCTCGAGCTTCACCTTGGGGAGGAGGTCGACCTCCATCTTCTTCCCCCGGTATTCGAGGGTTATCCCCTTTTGCTCGCCGCGTCCCTTCACCTCGAGGATCGTGATCGCGATGAACCCCCGCTGCTCGAGGTTCTTCATCACCACATCCATCTTCTCCGGCCTGATGACCGCCTGTATCATTTTCATGGGATCACCTCACACCCGCTCCCCGTGCTGGGAGATATCAAGTCCGACATACTCCTCCTCGTCCTTCACCCTGAGCCCAAGCGTCGAGTCCACGGCCTTCGCAAGGATGTACGAGACGACGAAGGCGTACACGAGGGAGGCCAGGGCTGCGACGATCTGGACGAGGAACTGGTGGACGTTCCCGGCGAGGAGGCCCGAGTAATTGTTCACGGCCGTGGTCGCGAAGATACCCGTTGCGATGGCCCCCCAGAGCCCGCCCATCCCATGGATGGACCATGCGTCCAGCGACTCGTCCAGCCCTTTCCGGGTCCGGTAGAGCAGCATCCAGTAGCAGAGAAGGCCGGCGACCACGCCGATCACGATGGCTGCCGCCGGCCCGACATAGCCTGCTGCCGGGGTGATGGCAACGAGCCCTGCAACGGCGCCCGAGACGACCCCGAGGGAGGCCGGTCTCCCTTTGTACCAGCTCGCGAACATCCAGGCCAGGGCCCCTGCCGCAGCGGCGGTGTTGGTCACGACGAAGGCATTGGCCGCGAGGCCGTTTGCCGCAAGGGCGCTTCCCGCATTAAAGCCGAACCAGCCGAACCAGAGCAACGCCGCCCCCAGGAGGGCCATGGGGATGTTATAGGGCTCCATGTTATACTCGCCGAATCCCTTGCGCTTCCCGATGACAAGGGCAACAGCAAGGGCGCCGAACCCGGCGCTGATGTGAACGACGGTGCCGCCTGCGAAGTCCAGGGCCCCGAGGGCGGCGCTCCACCCGCCTCCCCAGACCCAGTGGGCCAGGGGATCATAGACGAGGGTCGTCCAGAGGAGGCCGAAGACGATGAACGAGGAGAGCTTCACCCGCTCGGCAAAGACCGAGGTGAGGATGGCGAGGGTCACCGCCGCAAAGACGAGCTGGAAGACCATGTATGCGTAGCTCGGGATCGTCGCGGCATAGGGCCCCGGCGCCATACCCACCCCGTTCAGCATAAGGGCTGACAGTCCTCCTATGAAGCCCCCGATATCAGGGCCGAAGGCCAGGCTGTAGCCCCAGAGAATCCACTGGATGCTCACCAGGGCAAAGGCGATGAAGGAGAGGGCGATCATCGAGATGATGTTCTTCCTTCTCACCATGCCCCCGTAGAAGAACCCGACCCCGGGCGTCATGAGCATGACAAGAGCTGCGGATATGAGGACCCATGCGGTATCCCCGCTGTCAAGAACCACCTAGATCACCTCGCAATCCCGCCCCTGAGACTCCGGGCAGGATCTGCTGATTTTCTTTTCTCCATTCTTTTTTTTCCAAAGGATCCATGGATGCACCTCATGCATCGTAGGAAGGAAGTTTGGTTCCATGCTATTTAAAGATATCTTTAGAGAGCGAACGCGCCGGTTAGGATATGCATGATCTGAACAAGGCCGGGAAGGGAAAAATGAATAATTCCGGGTCGACCTATCGCCAGATCTCCCCGGTCCTCACCTTTGCCATCAGATCGACAGGGAGGACAAAGATCTTCCCATCCCCGATATTCCCGGTTCTCGCCGAGTCCCGGATCGTTTCAAGGGCGGAGTCGACCTCCCCGTCGGGGAGGACGATCTCGATCTTCACCTTCGGGAGAAGGTCCACGTCCATCCTCCTTCCCCTGAACTGGAGGCTGATCCCCTTCTGCTCGCCCCGGCCCCTGACATCGGTGATGGTCATGGCGACAAACCCCTTCCCCTCAAGGGCCTTCATCACCTCGTCCAGTTTCTCGGGCCTGATAATGGCCTGAATCATTTTCATGATACTTCTCCCTCAGGTCCTTTCCCCATGCTGGGAGATATCAAGGCCGACATACTCCTCATCCTCGGTCACCCGGAGGCCGAGTGTCCGGTCGACGATCCATGCGAGGGCATACGAGGCCACGAAGGCGAATCCCACGGTCGTGAACCCCGCGATGACCTGGATGACGAACTGGTGGATGTTCCCGGCGAGGAGGCCGGTGGCGCCATTCACCGCGGCGGTGGCGAAGATGCCCGTCGCGATCACCCCCCAGAGACCCCCCATCCCATGGATCGACCATGCGTCCAGGCTCTCGTCCAGCTCCTTCCTGATCCGGAGAAGCATCATCGAGTAGCAGAGGAGCCCGGCGACCACGCCTATGAGGACTGCGGCAAGCGGGTCGACGAAGCCCGCGGCCGGCGTGATGGCCCCCAGGCCCGCGACCGCACCCGATACCACACCCAGGGACGAGGGACGGCCATGGTACCAGCTCGCGCACATCCAGGTAAGGGCCCCGGCAGCAGCCGCGGTGTTCGTCACGACGATGGCGTTCGCGGCAAGGCCGTTTGCGGCAAGGGCGCTCCCGCCGTTGAACCCGAACCAGCCGAACCAGAGCAGCGCTGCCCCGATGAGGGCGAGGGGGATGTTCGAGGGCTCCATGGCATGATCGCCGAAGCCTCTCCGCTTCCCGATCACGAGCGCGACCGCGAGGGCCGAGAAGCCTGCGCTGATGTGGACCACCATCCCGCCGGCAAAGTCAAGGGCCCCCATTGCCGCCATCCAGCCCCCTCCCCAGACCCAGTGGGCGAGGGGATCGTAGACGAGCGTCGTCCAGAGGAGCCCGAAGACAAGGAAGGAGGAGAGCCTCACCCGCTCTGCAAAAACCGACGTGAGGATGGCGAGGGTCACCGCCGCAAAGACGAGCTGGAAGATCATGAAAGCGAGGCCCGGGACCGTCTGGGCATACGGCCCGGGGGCCATTCCGACCCCTCTCAGGAAGGCGGCCCCGAGGCCCCCGACCATGCCCCCGATGTCAGGGCCAAAGGAGAGGGTGTAGCCCCAGAAGATCCACTGGAGACTCACGAGTGCAAAAACGATGAAGGAGAGGGCGATCATCGCGATGACGTTCTTTCTCCTCACCATGCCCCCGTAGAAGAACCCCACGCCGGGCGTCATGAGCATGACGAGCGCGGCGGAGATGAGGATCCAGGCGGTGTCGCCCGAGTCGAGGGTCATGGCATCCCCTCTCCCTGTCGCGCCGGATACACCCGAAACGCCGGTTCCGGTGTTCCCGGGAATTGTCCCCGGGAGGAACGGGTCCTGTGCGAATGAAGTTTCATAGGAAGGAAGATGGCTTCCTTCCCACCTAAATATTGCTGTTTTACTCGTAAGGATGCATAAAGGTACCCGGCGGGTATCGGCAGAGAAAAAGTGGGAGGTGTTAGTATCTCTCGAGGTACTGATCGTGTTCCCAGGCATGCACGGCTGTTCTGAACGAGTCCCACTCCATGGTGGTGATCCGCTGCAGGTTCTCCATGACGTGGCCCCCGAGGGTCTCGGCAAGGAGGGGGTCCTTCTCCAGCTCCTTCATGGAGGTGACCAGGTCTCCAGGCAGGGTATCGATCTTTGCCCTCTTCCGTTCCTTCGGGGTCATCTCATAGATGTTCTTGTCGGTGCTCGCGGGGGGCTCGATCTTATTTTTTATTCCATCCAGCCCTGCGGCCAGCATGCAGGCAAAGGTCAGGTAGGGGTTGCACATGGGATCCGGCGACCGGAACTCGGCCCGGGTGCTGTTGCCACGTGCAGCGGGGACCCGTATCAGAGCAGAACGGTTGCTGACAGACCAGCTGATGTAAACCGGTGCCTCATATCCGGGGACCAGGCGCTTGTATGAGTTGATGGTCGGGTTCGCGAGGCGCGTGATCCCCTTCACGTGTTTCAGGAGGCCGCCAATGAAGTGGAGGCACAGGTCCGAGAGCTCCCGATCCCCCGTCGGGTCATAGAAGGCGTTCTTCCCGTTCTTCGCGAGCGAGCAGTGGGTGTGCATCCCGCTCCCGTTGATCCCAAAGATGGGCTTTGCCATGAAGGTTGCGTGGAGCCCCTGCTGGAGGGCGATGGTCTTCGTCGCGATCCGGTAGGTGATGACGTTGTCGGCGGTGCGCAGCGCATCGCCGTACTTGAAGTCGATCTCATGCTGGCCGGCCGCGACCTCATGGTGGGAGGCCTCGATCTCAAAACCCATCTCCTCGAGGGCCTGGACGATGTCCCTCCGGACATTCTCGGCAAGGTCGATGGGGGCGAAATCGAAGTACGCCCCCGCATCCTGGGGGATGATGGTCGGGTTCCCGTCCACGGTCTTGAAGAGGAAGAACTCGAGCTCGGGGCCCGTATTGAAGACGTACCCCATCTTCCCCGCCTCCTCCAGGGTCCGCTTCAGGATGTACCGGGGGTCCCCGACGTAGGGCTTCTCGTCGTAGGTATAGACGTCGCAGATCATCCGGGCGACCTTCGAGATCGCGGGGCGCCAGGGGAGGACCGAGTAGGTGGCCGTGTCCGGCTTGAGGAGCATGTCCGATTCCTCGATCCGGGCGAAGCCCTCGATGGACGAGCCGTCGAAGTAGATCCCCTGGGTGAGGGCCTTCTCGGCCTGGGTTGCCGGGATGGCGACGTTCTTCGGCTGCCCCTGGATGTCGCAGAACTGCAGCCTGAGGAACTTGATGTCCTGATCCTTGATCTTCTTTAAAATGGCAGATGCCTGGGTGTCCCTTGCCATGGTGATGAAGCTCGACCTCTCCACGAATTATACTTCCGTTCGGCCCATGATGACCACGGAGCGGACGGGTGGGAAAAAAGGGAGGATTCAGATGTCGAAGTACAGGTAGAACTCGTAGGGATGGGGCCGGAGACGCACCTTGTCCATTTCGGACCTCTTGTAGTCGATCCAGACGTCTATGACGTCCTGGGTGAAGACCCCTCCCTCGAGGAGGAACTTGTGGTCGTTCTCGAGGGCCTCGATGGCCTTGTCGAGGGAGCCCGGGACCGTCGGGATCTTCCGTGCCTCGGACCTGGAGACCTCGTAGGTGTTCTTGTCAAAGGGCTCCCCGGGGTCGATCTTCTTCTTCACCCCGTCGAGGCCGGCCATGAGCATCGCGGCGAAGGCGAGGTACGGGTTGCAGGCAGGGTCGGGCGGCCGGAATTCGAGCCGTTTCGTCTTCGGGTTCTCGGAGTAGACCGGGATCCGGACGGCGGCCGAGCGGTTCCGCATGGAGTAAACCAGGTTCACGGGGGCCTCGTACCCGGGGACGAGCCGCTTGTAGGAGTTCGTGGTCGGTGCGCAGAAGGCCATGAGGGAGTTTGCATGGGTGAGGAGCCCTCCGGCATAGTACTTGGCGAGCTGGCTGATCTTCGCGTACCCCTTCTCGTCGAAGAAAACGTTCTTCCCGCCCTTCCAGAGGGACTGGTGGGTGTGCATGCCGGATCCGTTGTCGCCGTAGAGGGGTTTTGGCATGAAGGAGGCGACCATGTTGTTCTTCCGGGCGATATTCTTCACGATGTACTTGAACATCATGCACCGGTCGGCCATGGTGACCAGGGTGTCGAAGCGCATATCGATCTCGCACTGGCCCGCTGTCGCCACCTCGTGGTGGTGCACCTCGATGGGAATCCCGGCCCGGATCATCTGGAGAATTGTCCGGCTCCGGAGGTCCTGGAGGGAATCGTGGGGCGGGACGGGGAAGTACCCCTCCTTGAACCGGGGCTTGTACCCGAGGTTCGGCTGTTCGACGGCGCCGGAGTTCCACTCCCCCTCGACAGAGTCGATGTAGTAGAACCCCTTGTTCACGGTCTGGCCGAACCGGATGTCGTTGAAGAGGAAGAACTCGAGCTCCGGCCCCCAGTAGCTCGTGTCGGCGATGCCGGTCTCCTTCAGGTACTTCTCGGCCTTCTTCGCGATGAAGCGCGGGTCCCGGGTGTAGGGCTGCTTGGTGATGGGATCGTAAACATCGCAGATGATGGAGGCTGTCGGGACTTCGCATATGGGATCCATCACCGCGGTCAGGGCATCCGGAATGAGGATCATGTCAGACTCCTGGATGGCCTGGAATCCCCGGATGGAGGAGCCGTCGAAGCCGATACCCTCGGCCCAGATGGAGGTCACCGGGTCGTCAATCTCCGAGAGCTCGGAGGAGGGTATCGAGAAGTGCTGCCAGAGGCCGGGCAGGTCATTGAACTTGAAGTCCACGATCTCAATCCCGTTCTTCTTGATGAGCTTCGTGACATTCTCGATGGCACCGTCGTTCAGGTTCCCGTTCCATTTCACCGGAGGCGCGTTCATGGTCTCACCCTGCCGGTGACCCCGGGTCCTGTCCCGGGGCGTTCCTGAAGATCGCTCCTGATCAACATGGAATACATGTTCTCCCATTGTACTATAAATATGTAATGATATCATCATATAGGATGAGGTAGAAATCTTTTACTATGTCAGGAAACCCATGGTAAGAGTACATCATCACCCGAGGAAAAGGTGCGCCTCGGGGACGAACTAAACTCTAATCATCGTGAAGTTCTCTAAGGGAATACGGCATGTGCGGGATCATCGGTGTCATTGATCGGGAGAGGCGGCCCATGGATGGCTCCCGGATCAGGGAGGCCCTCGCCCAGATGAAGGAGCGGGGGAGCGGGGAGGGCGCCGGCTACGCAGTCTACGGGTGCTACCCCGAGTACCGGGACTGCTATGCCCTCCACGTCTTCTTTGACAACATCCACGAGACCAAGAAGCCGGTGGACGACCTCCTCGAACAGTGGGGCAGGATCGTTCATGAAGGGCAGATCCCCACCAGTGAGCAGCCGCACCTCCGGAAGATCCATGCCCCGTGGCGGTACTTTTTCAAGCCCGACCCCGGCCTCATGTCCTGGTCCCCGTCGCCCGAAGATGACATCATCACCTACCTCGTGATGCGCATCAACACGGACCGGAACGGGGCCCTCGTCATCTCCTCGGGGAAGAACATGGGGGTCTTCAAGGCCTCGGGCTGGCCCGAGGAGGTGGCGGACTTCTACCGGATCGAGGAGTACCAGGGCTACCTCTGGCTCGGCCACAACCGGTACCCCACGAACACCCCGGGATGGTGGGGGGGAGCACACCCCTTCAGCCTCCTGGGCTGGTCCGTCGTCCACAATGGGGAGATCACCTCGTACGGGACAAACCAGCGGTACATCGAGTCGTACGGGTACCACTGCACCATGTACACCGACACCGAGGTAGTGGCGTACCTTTTCGACCTCCTGGTCCGGAAGCACGGCCTCTCCGAGGAGCTCGCCGTCCGGGCCCTCGCCCCGCCCTTCTGGGACGAGATCGACCGGAAGAAAGAAAAAGAACGGGAGCTCGACACCGCCATCCGTCTCACCTACGGGCCGGCGCTCATGAACGGCCCCTTTGCCATCGTCGTCGCCCGGCCTGACATGATGCTCGGGTTCACAGACCGGATCAAGCTCCGCCCCCTCGTTGCAGGCGAGAACGGGGCCCGGCTCTATATATCAAGCGAGGAGGCCGCCATCCGCCGGATGGACCCGGAGGTCGGGGAGGTTTCCATGCCCCGGGCAGGCAGCCCGGTCATCGGGAGGGTCGTCGCGTGAGCAGCATCGGGGCCACCCCCCCCAGGTACCGGGTCACCGTCGACCGTGAGCTGTGCATGCTCTGCGAACGGTGCGTGGAGAACTGCCCCTACGGGGTCTTCCGTTCCCAGGACGGGCGGCTCCTCATCGACTCCCGGAGGTGCACGGCCTGCCACCGGTGCATCGCCATGTGCCCGAGGGATGCCATCGACCTCAGGGAGCGGCCGGTTGACTACCGGAGCCACCCGGTCTGGACGAGGGAGGTCAGGGAGGACATCTACAACCAGGCGAAGACAGGAAAGATCATCCTCGCAGGCATGGGGAACGCGGCAGATTTTCCCGTGATCTTCGATCGCATGGTCCTCGACGCATGCCAGGTGACAAACCCCTCCATCGACCCGCTCCGCGAACCCATGGAGCTCCGCACCTACGTCGGGAAGAAGCCCTCGCGGCTGGAGATCAGGAGGGATGAGAGCGGGGAGGTGGAGCTCCTGACCAGGCTCACCCCCAACCTCCAGCTGGAGACCCCCATCATGATCGCCCACATGAGCTACGGGGCCATCAGCCGGAATGCCCAGCTCTCCCTTGCGAGGGCCGCGAAGGAGGTCGGGACCTACATGGGAACCGGAGAGGGAGGGCTCCACCAGGCCATCTATCCCTACCAGGACAGGATGATCGTCCAGGTGGCATCGGGCCGGTTCGGGGTGGACATCAACTACCTCGAGAGGGGGGCGGCGATCGAGATCAAGATCGGCCAGGGCGCGAAGCCGGGCCTCGGAGGGCATCTCCCCGGCGAGAAGGTGGACGAGGATGTCTCGAGCACCCGGATGATCCCGGTCGGGTCGGATGCCATCAGCCCCTCGCCCCACCATGACATCTACAGCATCGAGGACCTGAAGCAGCTCGTCCGGTCCCTCAAGGAGGCCACCGAGTGGAAGAAACCGGTCTTCGTGAAGATAGCGGCGGTCCACAACTCAGCTGCCATCGCGGCCGGGATCGCCCGTTCCTCGGCGGACGCGGTGGTCATTGACGGGTTCCGGGGAGGTACCGGCGCCGCGCCGAAGGTCTTCCGGGACCATGTCGGGATTCCCATCGAGGCCGCCATCGCGAGCGTAGATGCGAAGCTCCGGCAGCAGGGCATCAGGAACGAGGTCTCCCTCATCGCGAGCGGGGGAATCCGGGAAAGCGCTGACGTGGCAAAGGCCATCGCCCTTGGTGCGGACGCGGTCTATATCGGTACCGCGGCCCTCGTCGCTCTCGGGTGCCGGGTCTGCGGGAACTGCTACCGGGGTCTCTGCCCCTGGGGGATTGCCACTCAGCGGGAGGATCTCGTGAACCGGCTCGACCCGGAGGAGGGATCCCGGCAGGCGGCGAACCTCCTCCATGCCTGGACCCTCGAGCTCTCGGAGCTCATGGGAGCGGCGGGGATCAACAGCATCGAGAGCCTCCGCGGGAACCGGGACCGTCTCCGGGGTTACCTCCTGGACGAGGGGATCCTGAAGGTGCTCGATGTGAAAACGGTGGGGGAGTAGCCGTGGTGTACCGTATCGATGCCCGGGATCTCGGCTACACCCGGCTGAACCAGATCCTCCGGGCTGCCGTTGCCTCGGGGGAAAAGGAGATCGAGGTGGATCACGTCCTCGGCCAGCGGTTCATAGCCGATGGCCTGAAGGGGGAGGTCAGGATCACCATCCACGGTGTCCCGGGCGGGGACCTGGGGATGTTCATGTCAGGGCCGACCTGTATCGTGCACGGGAACGCCGAGCATGCGCCCGGGAATACCATGGACTCGGGGATGATCGTCATCCATGGGTCCGCGGGCGACGCCGTGGCCCACTCCATGAGAGGAGGGAAGGTCTTCGTCAGGGGCGATATCGGCTACCGGGGGGGGATCCACATGAAGGAGTACGACACCAAGAGGCCCATCCTCGTGGTCGGGGGAAGCTCGCGGGCCTTCCTCGGCGAGTACATGGCCGGCGGGCTCATCATCGTCCTTGGCCTGGACGGGAGGCCGCCGGTGGAAGAGAGGGGGATCGGGAGCGGGATCCACGGCGGCGAGATCTATATCCGGGGGGAGGTACCCGCCCACCTCCTGGGGGTAGGTGCAACCGAGAAGCCGGCGAGTGCCGGGGAACGGGAGCGGATCGCTCCCTGTCTCAGAGAGTTTGCAGGATTCTTTGGGCTTGACGCCGAACCGCTCCTTGCGGATGAGTACGTGCGCATTTCCCCGGCGAGCAACCGGCCCTTTGCGAACAAGTACACCTGGGAGTGAGCCATGACGGGAAAGAGCTACCGGGACCTGAAGAGGGATGTGTGGGACGCCGGCCTCTGCTCCGGCTGCGGGGCATGCATAGCGGTCTGCCCGTCGGACGGGCTCTACTTCGAAGCAGGGAAGGGGGCACCGAGCCCCGTCTCGACCGGCACCTGCAAGGAGGACCAGGCCGGGGTGCCCTGCGGGGTCTGCATCGAGGTCTGTCCCCGCGCCTCGGGGGAGACGAGGGAGATGCTCGGGGAGTACTCCGCCGCCCTCGCGGCGAAGGCCGGCTTCGAGATCCCCCGCCGGCAGAGCGGCGGCGCGGTCACGGCCATCCTCGCGGCCGCCCTCGACGAGGGGCTCATCGACGGGGTGGTGACCGTCACCGAAGACCGGTTCACCCTCGAGCCCCGCTCTGCGATCATCACCTCCTCGGGGGCCCTCGTCCACGAGGCAGGCTCCCGGTACTCCTGGTGGGTCCCCCTCCTCGCCTCCCTGAAGGAGGCGGTGGTCCGCCAAAAGCTCCGGCGGGTCGCGGTGGTGGGGGTGCCCTGCGCCGTCCAGGCAGTGCGGCGGATGATGGAATCCGACAACCAGCTCGCGAGGCCTTACGGCCGATCCATCCGGCTCCTCGTGGGCCTCTTCTGCACCGAGACCTTTGACTACCGGACACTTGTCGGGGATATCCTCGGGGGGAAGCACGGGGTGGAGCCCTGGCAGGTGAAACGTCTGGACGTTGCAGGGAAGCTCGAGGTGACAGTCGAGGGGCGGGACACCATCGCCATCTCCCTGAAGGAGCTCGGGGCGGCGGTCCGGCCCGGGTGCCGGTCCTGCACCGATTTCACCGCCGTGGACGCCGATATCTCCGCCGGGGCGGTCGGGGCCCCGAAGGGGTACACCACGCTCCTCGTCCGCACTCCCGTCGGGAAGAGCTTCGTGGACCGGGCGGTCTCGGCAGGGAAGCTCGTTACCGAGCCGAAGGTGGACCTCGCCGCCGTTGAGAAGCTCGCCCGGGAGAAGGCAAAGCGCAAAAACCGCGTGTCGCACCCTGCCTGATGGCGGGTGCTCCAGGTCGGTTTCCTGCGAAACTTCCCTCACCGAAAGGGACTTAAGCTCCCGAGCCTCCTCACACCGGATTGATAGCTATGGCGAGCGCGAAGAGTCCGCCCGGGAAGGTACCCATCTTCTCAGTTGCGACGGCTAAGGTGGAGGTGGTAGACCGGGTCGTGAAGACCGACGGGGAGTGGAGGAAGATCCTCGACCCGATGACCTTCGAGGTTGCGCGGAAGGCCGGCACCGAGCCGGCCTTCACGGGGAAGTACCATGACTGGCACGAGAAGGGGCTCTACCGGTGCGCCTGCTGCGGGACCGACCTCTTCCTCTCGGACACGAAGTTCGAGTCCGGCACCGGCTGGCCCTCCTTCTGGGCCCCCGTGTCTGAGAAGAACGTGGAGCTGAAGAAGGACTTCACCTACGGCATGGCCCGGACCGAGGCCCTCTGCGCCCGGTGCGGGGCCCACCTCGGGCATGTCTTCGACGACGGACCCCCCCCGACTCACCAGCGGTACTGCATGAACTCGGCGTCGCTCTCGTTCGTGAAGAGGGACTGAACGACAACCGCTCTCAGGTGATGGGACCGGCACATGCCCGGCCACAGGTGATGGAATATCGCCCCGCACTCCGGCGGCAGAGAGGGCGGGGCCCTCTTTCATCCCGTGCTTTTCAGGGACAGGCTTAATACCAGCGAAGGCACGAAACGACACCATGGCACTCAAAGAGCAGATTCTGGAGGTCATCGGCGGCCCCCACCCGGCCGCCGTCGCGACCATCGACAGGGGCATGCCCGCCGTGCGGTTCATGGTGCTCGCCGGCTTTCCGGACATGACCCTCGTGGGCGGGACCATGAAGGCCAGCCGGAAGGTGGAGCATCTGAGAAAGAACTCGAATGCTGCCATCGCCATCTGGTCGGGAAAGGAGTTCACCGATCCCTACGTGGTTATCCAGGCGAAGGGCGAGGTCCGCGAGGACGTGCAGACCAAGAAGAAGTACTGGAACCCCATGTTCGAGCAGTACTTCAAGTCCATCGACAATCCTGACTTCGTGGTCCTCATTTTCACCGCGAGGGAGATCGAGTACCACGGGCCGAACATGATGATGCCGGAGACCTGGAAACGATAAGAGAAACCGGCCATAACTGCATGCCCGACTGGATACAGGAGAGACGGGGATGACCTCGAAACAAGCCTATGAGGCGGTTGCGGCCTTCAGGAAGGGCCTCTCCTGCTCGCAGGCGATCTTCTCGGTGTACGGGAAGGACCTCGGGGTCGATCCGGGAACGGCGGAGAAGATCGCGTCAGCCTTCGGGGCAGGGGTGGCAAAGACCGGGGAGATCTGCGGGGCGGTCTCGGGGGCGCTCATGGTGATCGGCCTCACCCAGAAGCCCGAGGACATCCACGATGCCAGCTCGAGGGAGAAGGTCTACGCGAAGGCGAGGAGGGTCATCGAGGAGTTCACCGCCCGGAACGAGTCGGTGCACTGCACCGAGCTCGTGGGATACGACCTCTCCGACCCGGAGCAGTTCGCCGAGGCGAGGGAGAAGAAGGTCTTTGCGACCCGGTGCTCGAAGCTTGTTCGGGACGCGGGGGAGATCCTTGAGGGGATTCTGGAATAGTCCTTATCAGCGCCGGACACGAACCCCTATGGAACAATGAATTCGCAGAACGACGGGAGGATCCGATCCTCGCTCCGGATCGGCTCAACGGTGGAGGTGGTCCGGAAGCAGGATCAGAGGACCGGGAAGAGGACAAGGGGCATCGTCGCCGAGATCCTGACCTCCTCAGCCTCCCACCCTCACGGGATGAAGGTCAGGCTCAGTGACGGGACGGTGGGGAGGGTCGTGGAGATCGCCGGGGACGGGAAACCGGCCTCGGGAAATTGATCTTTTACCTGCCCCGTTTCCTCCTCGCAAGGGGGCTCGCCGGCCCGATGAACCGGGAGAGGAACTCTCCGAACTCCTCCTGCCAGGCCTCCGGCCCCTCGTGCACCTCCCATCCCTTCTCCATGGACTGCTTCACATGCCTCCCGAGGCCCACGGCGAGGACCTCCGGTGATCGGAGGAGACCCCCTGCATCGGTGAAGGGCCGGTCCAGGTCCACCAGGTAGCGCCCGTCCCGGATGAAGGGGCCCGAGAGGGGGTTCTGCCAGTACTTGTCGGCGAACTTCGCCGCGTTCTCCCGGTCCCAGAGCGGCGGTCCCGTGTGCCTCGTGACCGGGGGGAGCTGGTCCGCGAGAAGCTCGAGCACGAGGATGCACCTCTCCTCGCCCATGGCGCAGTCCTCCTGGAGGACAGGGAAGCCGTGCCGGGAGAGGAGGCCCCGGACGGAGGCGAGGCTCCTCCTGAGCTGGGGGACGACGATGTCCGGGATGAGGGGCGGGGTCGGGAAGGTGAGGGCATAGAGGCAGGTCCCCCGGCGGGCAAGGGCCCGGGCGAAGCCCTCCCGGCCGAGGGAAACGGGACCCGCCGGGAAGAAGAAGTCCGGCGAGGGGTCCTCCAGGTATCCCCTCGAGTACTCCACGAACTCGAACATGCGGGTCGATGAGAGAGCCGCTGCGACGTTCCGGGCCGGATCGACGGGGTCCACCACCCGGAGGGGCTCCTCGAAGGCCTTGCAGGCATGCCCCGCGAGGTCGATGCAGGTGCCGGGCTTCCACCCCGCGGCGGCCTGGAGGAGGGGGGTGAAACCGCCGTAGTAAAGGACGAGGAGCTCGCAGAGGTAGCCCGAGAACCCCTCGGTCATCTGGTCGGAGCCGTAGACCCCGCAGGCCTTGGCGAACTGTTTTGCGAGGAGGACCTCGTCCCGGAAGGGGGCGATCCTTCCGGTGATGTACCGGGTATGGAAAGGGGTGCGGTCCACCGCCGACTGGATCTTCGCCGCCGAGGCGACCTCGTAGCAGGGCACGAGGTCCACGTCGAGGCCGTCGATGGTCGCGTTTACGTACGGGTGCTCGGCGTACTTCTCCCTGAAGTCTCCGGCGAACCGGCGGGCGATCCTCCGGGCAAGGTCGAGGCCCGCCTCCTCGAGCTCTTCCCGGGGGAGGCCGGGCGGGAAGAGGAGGAAGATGTCCAGGTCCTTCTCCCCCGAGAGCCAGGTGTCCCGGGCCACCGAGCCGACCACCATCCCCTTCGCCCGCCCGTCCTCTGCGACGGCCGCGAGGATGTCCGTGGCCACGTGCCAGGTATGGTTATGCTCATCCCCCTTGGGCCGTATCCGGGCGAGCACCTCCTCCTCGTGGAGGGGCCGGACTGCCTTCTTCCCCGATTCCGGTTCCCTCCCCTTCACGGGCAGGGCACCTCCAGGAGGTCCTCGTAGATGGGCCCTTCGGGGGTGAGGGTGCTCTTCTTGAGCTTGATGGACCTGACGGGACAGGATCCGAACTCCTCGGTGGCGAGCCCCTTCAGCAGCGGGATGAGGGAGGGGTCGGGCCGCTTCACCCGCGCAATGGTGGCATGGGGGGTGAAGGCCCGCTTCTCTCTCGGGATTCCGAGGGGGGCGAGGGCCTCCTCGACGAGCTGGAAGAGCCTCCGGCAGCCGCCCCCGTCCTGGACCTCGCACCAGATGACCCTGGGAGAGGGCGGGGGGTTCCCCTTCACCGCCGAGAGGGAGACCTCGAAGGGCTCGAAGCGTATCGCCGAGAGGGCTTCCTTCACCCGGGCGAGGGTCTTCTCGTCGATCTCCCCGAGGAACTTGAGGGTGATGTGGATGGAAGGGGGTTTCACGAGGGAGAGCCGGGCCCGGCACCCCGCAAGGGCCCCCTGCGGCCCGCGCATCCGCTCCCTCACCTCCGGGGGGAGATCAATAGCAATAAAAGTCCTGACCATCAAGAATACTTGGAACACCAGCTGTAAATAATCGCTTGGGGGATCCGATTCGTGAGCGAGCTACCATCCCTTGTCGTGTACACCCTGGAGAACTGCCCGAACTGCGAGATGCTCAAGGACTACCTGAAATCCCGGAAGGTCAGCTACCTGGAAAAGGACATGTCCTCGGCCGATTCCCTCACCGACCTCCGGGTGAACGGCTGCTTTGCCATGGAGGCCCCCGTGCTCAGGAAGGACGACCTCTTCCTTACCTCCGCCGAGCTCTTCGCCGGGGGGAGGGTCCGGGACGCCGATCTCCGGAGGATCCTGGAGCTGCCCTGAGCTGCATCCCCGGCTCTCCCCTCTTCGGGCCCCGATCCCGAACCGAACCCCCCGCATCCCGCTGTTTCCAAAACCCGTCCCTCCGGGGGGCTTCCCGGGGGATTTATAAGGGCAGAAAACGTTTAAAAAGATATAAATTGACATATTACGTGATAAACTCAAATAGCAATGGATTAATAGTATCTTACCGGTTTCGCGAGGTTGCATCCCTTTGCCGCGACAGAAAAAATCCCCGAGCAGGCCTCCCTTCCAGCAGCAGCTCACGCTGGATGGCAGGTTTCTCCCCGCCCTCCCCAAGGTCCGCACGACGGACGGCCACATGGTGGAGTGGGACCGGGAGCGGATCGTCCGTCAGCTCATGGAGGAAACCCGGCTCATCGGGGTCTTCTACGGGCACGAGAGCGCCACGGAGGTGAAGGCGAGGGAGATCGCGGGCCTCGTGGAGCAGCGGATCCTGAAGCTCGGACTCCAGGTCCTCTCCGGCCCCCTCATCCGGGAGATCACGAACATCGTGCTCCTTGAGCAGGGCCTCACCGAGTACCGGAACGTCTGCACCCGGGTGGGGACGCCCGTGTACGACGCGCACCTCATCGATGTCG
This sequence comes from Methanomicrobiales archaeon, assembly GCA_035542115.1. Lineage (GTDB taxonomy): Archaea > Halobacteriota > Methanomicrobia > Methanomicrobiales > JACTUA01 > JACTUA01. The sequence goes on from DATKMC010000032.1 coordinate 34,421, forward strand.
GCCGGGGCTTCGAGGCCCATGACAACGCGAACCTCCAGGAGAACGCCGAGACCTCCCACAAGAAGAAGGCCGACAAGATCAGCAAGGAGCAGTACCTCCTCCAGCTCCCCCCGCATCTCGCCGACTACCACCTTGCGGGCGACCTTCACATCCATGACCTCGAGTATTTCGGGACCCGGCCCTTCTGCCAGGACTGGGACCTCCGGTACTTCCTCTACTACGGCCTGATGCCCGACGGGAACGGGACGAAGGCCTCGGTGGCGGGGCCTGCCAAGCGGGCCGAGGTGGCGGTGCTCCACGCGGTGAAGGCCCTCGGCTCGGCCCAGACGAACTTCGCCGGCGGGCAGGGGTACTACAATTTCCTCACCTTCCTCGCCCCCTACTTCGAGGGCAAGGACTACGACGAGATCAAGCAGCTCATCCAGATGTTCGTCTACGAGATGACCCAGATGATGGTGGCCCGGGGCGGCCAGCTGGTCTTCTCCTCGGTCCAGCTCACGCCGGGCGTCCCCACGCTCTGGGAGGACAGGCCCTGCGTCTTCCGGGGGAGGATCTACGACGGGAAGCAGGCCCCGCGCCGGACGTACGGGGAGTTCGAGCGGGAGGTCCGGCTCCTCTTCAAGGCCATGATGGAGGTGATGCTCGAGGGGGACTACTGGGGCAAGCCCTTCTCCTTCCCGAAGCCGGAGATCAGCGTCGAGCCCGACTTCCTCACCGAGGATGAGGAGTATAATAAGCGCCACCCCGAGCTTCCCACGTACCGGGATCTCTACCTCCTCACCTTCGAGCTTGCCTCCAAGTTCGGCACCCCCTACTACGACAACCAGATCCCGGCCTACCGGGGCGCGGGGAAGGGGATCTCCTGCTACCAGTGCTGCGCCTACCAGTTCTCGGCGGTGGCGGAGAAGGACAACGAGTTCGAGCACAAGCTCGACTTCCGGAACGGGCGGCACTTCTCCATGGGCTCCTGGCAGGTGGTCTCGGTGAACTGCCCCCGGGCAGCCTACCGGGCCGAGAGGGACGACAACCGGCTCTTCGGGGAGCTGAAGCACCTCATGGACATCGCGGTCGAGGTATTCCACATCAAGCGGCGCTGGATGGAGATCGTCCGGACGAACGGGAGGATGCCCTTTGCCATGCAGCGGCCGAAGGACCCGAACGACGGCGAGCGGGGGGCCGTCGCCGTGGACCTGGACGGCCTCGTGTACACCATCGGCGTGGTTGGGGTGAACGAGATGGTGGAGCACCACACGGGGAAGCAGCTCCACGAGTCGAAGGAGGCCTTCCGGCTCGCGGTCCGGGCCATGACCGAGCTGGAGCTCTATGCAAAGGAGCTCTCAAAAAGGCATGGCATGACCATCGCCCTTGCCCGGACCCCCGCCGAGACCACCGGCCAGCGCTTCGCCGTGGCCGACCTCCTCGACCAGCGGTACCGGGAGTTCGCGAAGAAGGTCGTCAAGGGCAACCTCGAGGCGGCCCTCGAGGATTGCAGGAAGACCCGGGACCTCCCCATCTACTACACGAACGGGACCCACGTGGCCCCCTGCGCCGAGATCCCCCTGACAAAACGGATCGAGGTGGAGCACGTCTTCTTCCCCATCATCGACGGTGGGAACATCTTCCACATCTGGCTCGGGGAGGCACGGCCCGACCCCCGGGGGCTCATGGACATGGCCATGAACCTCTGCCGGAACACCCAGATCGGGTACTTCGCCTTCACACGGGACCTCACCGTCTGCCTGAAGCAGTTCCGTGAGTACAAACCCGAGCCCGGCATCATCACCGCCTGGGGAAAGAGCCCTACCCAGAGCCACGCATGACCCTCCTTGCCGTGGACGTCGGCAGGGGGACCCAGGACGTCCTTGTCTACGACCCCGGCCGGCCGGTGGAGAACTGCACGAAGCTGGTGATCCCCTCGCCGACCGTCGTGGTCGGGCAGCGGATCCGGGAGGCGGCGGACCGGGGTGAGGGGGTTTTTCTCGAGGGCTTCACCATGGGGGGCGGGGGCGTGGTCCAGGCCGTCTCCGAGCACCTGAGGAGGGGGCTTCCCGTCTTTGCGACGGAGGCGGCGGCGCTCACGGTTCATGACAACCTGGAAAAGGTCCGGGCCCTCGGGATCCAGATCGTTCCCCGCCGGCCCATGGGCACGACCATCGTCAGGACCACCGACTACCTGGAGGCGGAGCTCCGGACCGCTCTCGGTGCCTTCGGAGTGGTGTACCCCGGGAACTTCGCCTTCGCCGTCCAGGACCATGGCTTCTCCCCCGCGGAGTCGAACCGGATCCACCGGTTCCGGGTCCTGGAACAGGTCCTCGAAGAAGGGGGCTGGCAGGTCCGGGCCCTGGCAAAGGACCCGCCCCTCCCCACGATGACGAGGATGGCGGCACTCCGGGAGCAGGCACCAGGTGCCCTCGTCATCGACACCGGCGTTGCCGCGGTCCTCGGCGTCCTCTGCGATCCCTGGGTGAAGGAGCGGGCGACCGAGGGTATCACTCTCGTGAACGCCGGGAACGCCCACACCCTCTGCGTGAACCTCCGGGGCGAGGAGGTGTGCGGGATCCTCGAGCACCACACCGCGTCCCTTGACCGGGACCGGCTCATTGCCCTCATCGGAAAGCTCCGGGACGGGACCCTCAGGAACGAGGAGGTCTTCGGGGAGGGGGGCCATGGGGCCCGGGTGCACCGGCCTCTCCCGGCCAGACACATCGCCGTCACCGGCCCGAACCGGAAGGGGCTCCTTCCGGACGCCTACCAGGCGGCGCCCTTCGGGGACATGATGCTCACGGGGTGCTTCGGCCTCCTTCGGGTCTGGCGGCAGCTCAGGGGCGGGGTGCCCCCTTGACGGAGGAGGGCAGGCCGCAGGCGGGCATGGCAGCACGGGCACGGGTATACCTCGACCTCACCCGGGCCCATTTTGCCCCCGTCTGGCCGGTCCTCTTCCTCGCCGGCCTCACCCTCGCCTCGACCCGGTATCCGGGGCTCACCTGGGCCCTCGCCGGGAAGGCCGCCCTCATCGGCCTCCTCGGGTTCGAGGCCGGAATGGTCTTAAACGACATCGTGGACTGCCGGCTGGATGCCCGGGACGTCGATCCACGGTTCAGCCGGTACTGGCGCCCCTTCGGGACCCGGCCCCTCCCTGCCGGGCTCACCCCCCCGTCCCATGCCATCGCCCTCTTCGTCGTCCTCGTCGTCGCCACCTCGGCCGTCATCCTCACCCTCCCGTACCCCCATTCGGGCTATGTGGGGGCGATCATGGTGACGAGCTATGCCCTCGAGGTCTACTACCAGCTGAAGAAGCGGGACCAGCGGTTCCCCATCGCCCAGCTCGTCGGGAGGATTGACCTCGCCCTCTTCCCCGTTGCAGGGTACCTCGCCCTCGGCTTCCCCGACACCACGGCCCTCCTCCTCTTCCTCGTCATGTACCCGTGGGCCGAGGCGCACCTGGGGGTGAATGACCTTGCCGACCTCGTGAACGACCGGGCCCGGGGGATGAAGACCATCCCGGTCCTCTTCGGGATCGACGGGTGTATTGCCTGGATCGGGGGCTTCTCCCTCGTCCATGCCGGGACCGCCATCGCCCTCCTCCTTCCCCTCGGGTCGCTCACCCGGGCAGGCTTCGCCACCGGCCTCCTCCTCCTTGCCGTCGCGAATCTCCGGATCAGGAAGGTCCGGACGCCGGAGGCTGCCCTCGGGGTGCTCCCCCTGTTCCACGGGTCCCTGCTCCTCTACGCCATGGCGCTGGTGCTGGGCTCCCTGCTCTAGACCGGGACGGGAAGCGGGTGCGGCGAGGGGACGCTTTATTGGTGCCTGCGCCAACCAGCTCAGGGTGTTTGTATGACAGAGAACCAGCCGGATAACGTGCAGCCTTCATCGGACCTCGGTGCCGCCCCGCCTCAGCCATCGCGGGGCCGGACCCGCATCGACCCCGTCGTCGCGGTGGTGGCGGCGGCCGGGATCCTCATCGCCTGCGTGATTATCTTCATGACGATATCACCGGGGTCGCAGGCCGGTTCCGCGGTACCCGCGGCGACCTGCGGTGAAAGAGTCCTATCGTATATCAACACGAACCTGGTCACGGCAGGCACCGCGGCAACGCTCGTGTCCGTGAACGAGACCCACGGGGTGTACCAGGTGACTGTCGCCTACCAGGGGAGCACCATCCCCCTGTTCACCACAAAGGACTGTGACCTCCTCTTCATGCAGGGCCAGGACATGACCGCCCCCGCGAGAGGGACCCAGGCACCGGCGACCCCGTCGCCCTCCCCGACGCCGGTGAAGACCAGCCGGCCGGCCGTGGATCTCTATGTGATGTCCTTCTGCCCGTACGGGAATCAGGCGGAGGTGGCGATGAAGCCTGTGGCAGACCTGCTGGGGGCCAAAGCCGACATCTCGGTGCACTTCATCACCGAGGTCGGCGGTCCCACGATGGATTCCATCCAGTCCCTCCACGGCCCGGTGGAGGTGCAGGAGGATCTGCGCCAGGCCTGCATCCAGAAGAACTCCCCGGGGAAGTTCTGGGCGTACCTGGACGGATTCAACGCCGCCTGCTCCTCCCTGTCGGGGAACGCCTCCGCGGCGGCGGCCTGCTCCACGAGGGTGGCCTCCTCCCTCGGGATCGACCAGACCAGGCTCCAGTTATGCGTGTCGGGGGGAACCGAGGGGCTCAATATCCTCTCGGCTGACGAGGCATCGGCCGTCAGGGCAGGGGCCACGGCCTCCCCCACCCTCATCATCAACGGGGTGAGGTACTCGGGGGCCCGTACCCCGGAGGCATACAAGCAGGCCATCTGCGGGAGCTTCACGAGCCCGCCGGCCGAGTGCGGGACCAACCTCTCCTCACAGGCGCCGTCGGCCGGAGGGTCGTGCGGGTAACCTCACCGGTAATTCATTTTTTCAGAATTTGTATTGCATCCCCTCTGGTGCTTGTTTGGAATAATGAAAATAAAGTTACGCCAGCCTCACGTCCACGATGCTGTGCTGCCGCTGGGCGAGGCGTTTGGCCTTGAAGATGTTCTTGCCTTCCTTGCCGATGGCGATGCCCTTGTCCTCGTCCCTCACCGCCACCTTCGCGACGCGCTCCTCCCCCTCGCCCTCGAACTCGAGGGTGGTGACCTTTGCGGGGAGGAAGCAGTTACGGATGAACTGCTCGGGGCTCGGGGAGTACTCGACGACCTCGATCTTCTTCCCCATGACCTCGGAGGCCTTCTTGATGGAGGCCCCCTTCTTCCCGATGGCCCGTCCCATCTCCCCGGGGTTCACCACGAGGATGATGCGGCCGTTCCGGTCGTCGATGATGCAGTCCCGGCTCGTGGCGCCCGTGAGCTGCTCGAACTGGGACATGTTCCGCATGCAGTCCTCGGAGAGGATGATCTCGCCCATGTCAGGCCCTCCCGAGGGAGAGGATGTCCGACTCACCGGGCTCCGCGACGGCGAGGGCCGAGACGAGGAAGGGCTTCCCGCAGGCCAT
>DATKMC010000033.1:0-2806 GCA_035542115.1 Methanomicrobiales archaeon
TCCCCATGGGCCTCGAGGACCCCGGCATGGAGCCCTCCCGTCGGGCCGATCCCCTTCCGGATGTCCGAGACGCACCTCACCGCCTCGAGGTGGCTGAAACGCCTGCACTGGGCGGGGTCCCTCGCGGCGAGCACGATCTCGGACACCAGGGGCCGGAGGGCCCCGATGATGTGCTCGATGAAGGTCTTCCCGCCGTAGCTGAAGAAGAACTTTTCCCGGCCGCCGGCCCGCCGGGCCTCCCCGCCGACGAGGACGATTGCCGATCTCATCCTTCCCCACCCGCAGGAGACCTCTTCATGAACGGGGGGAATAAAGTGGATGATACCCCGTTCCCCCTCATGGAAGGCCGTGCCGGCATGATCTCCGGAGTATCCCCCGGTCCGCGGTTAAACCCTTCCCTTTCTCGCCCGGGAGACCGTGCGCTCCATGGCGAGCAGATCCTGCTTGATCTCGATGGGGGGCGTGAACCCGCCGATGCCATGCTTCGAGACGACCCGGTGGCAGGGGATGACGAGCGGGGTGGGGTTCCGGGCCATGGCCTGGCCGACGGCCCGGGGCGATGTGCCGACGATTCCCGCGATCTCGCCATAGGTTGCCACCCGGCCGTATCCTATGCCCCGCACCGCACGGTAAATTGCGGCCGTTTTCCCGTCTCCCTCGTCAACGGGTGACCGGATGCCCGAGAGGTCCGCCTCCTGCCCCATGAGATACCGCCGGATGAGGGGGTGAACGGGGCCCTCCGGGCCCGTCCTCCCGAAGTGGACCCGGTAGACCTCGTCACCCTGCCAGCTCACCGTCACCACCCAGAGCCCGAAGGGGTGGGACCCGCTCGTCACTGCCATCTCTTCACCAGCTCCCCGAACCCGTCCAGCGTCGTTTCCACCATCTCCTCCCGGATCCAGGCCGGCAGGGCTCCCCGGATCTGGGACTCAAGGAACCTCTGCTCGCAGAGCACAAGAAATCCCCGGTCCTCCGGGGAACGGATCACCCTCCCCAGGGCCTGGAGGGCACGGTTCATGGCCGGGAGGGTGTAGGAGAGGAACTCCCCCTCGTCGCCGTACTTCCGCCTGAAGTAGTCGATGACCATGGCCCGGACCCGGGTATAGGGCGCGAGGGGGAGCCCGACAACCATGGCGCCGTTCAGGAGCTCGCCCCGGTAGTCCAGCCCCTCGCTCCACTTGCCGCCGCAGACCGCGAAGATCACCCCGGCCCGGCCCTGCCCCGGGAGGCCGAGGAACGCACGGAGGGCCGCCGACGCGTCGGCCGCGTCCCGGGGCTCGACGATCACCTCCTTGCCCTTTACCGCGCCCGCGCACCGGTCTGCGAAGGAGGAGAGAACCTGGTACGAGGGAAAGTAGACCGCAAGGTTCCCCGGGAGGCGGGTGAACTCCGTGATGTACCCCGCGATCCTCTCCATGTTCCCCGCCTGGTCCCGCATGCTGTACAGGGTGGTCACGTCCCTTGCCCCGACGATCATCCGGTTCTTCTTTGGGAAGGCGTTCGGGAGGGTGAGGGTCGCGACCCGCTCGTCCCTGAAGTAGAGCCTGCGGAAGGAGTCCACGGGGGAGAGAGTCCCGGAGATCAGGACGGTCGCCGCGTGGGACCTCGCGAGCTCCTGGATCTTCTCCTGGGGGTCGATGTTCCTGACCTCGAGGATCACTTCTTCCCCGTCCCGCCGGTACAGGGTCAGGTAGGCGGGGTCATGGGCCGAGAGGAAGATCCGGTAGAGGAAGGTCGTGAGGCGCTCCACGGCGCTCTCCCTGAACTCGCCGGCCTTCAGGTTCCGCTCCTTTACGGCGTCGGAGACCGCCAGCATATCGTCGACGATGGCCTCCATGCCCTGGTACAGGGACCCCTGGACCACCATCCGCTCGAAGATGGCGGGGTCGAACCAGTCCTCCCCCTCCCGGGAGGGCCTGAGGAGATCCATGAAGCGCCTCACCTGCGGGAGGACCCTCCCCGCGGCCTCGGCGGCGGGAAACCTGCCCCGCAGCCTGAGGAGCTCCGCCTCGGCCCCCTCCAGGCCCTTTTCCCCGAGGGAGACGGACTGGACCGCCTGGACCGCGTCCCCGAGGTTGTGGGCCTCGTCGATGAGGAGGAGGGCCTCGCCGGGCCGGATGCCGAGCTGGGTATAGAGCTGCTCCCGGATCTGGCCGTTGAAGACGTGGTGGAAGTTCAGGAGGACGACGTCGGCACCACGCGCCGCCTGGAGCATCACCTCGTACGCGCAGCAGTCCCCGGATGCGGCGAGCAGCTCCTCGGGGGTGACCGTCTCCCGGCTCACCCGCTCGGCGCGGGTGCGGAGGGATGCCGAAGGGACCATCCGGAGGCCCGTCCCCTCCTCGAGAGTGTAGGACCGGCTGTGGATGAAGGCGGGGCAGACGAGAGGCTCTTCGGCGGAGCTCCTCCGCATCTGAAGCCTGACCACCGGGTCTCTCGACGGGACCAGGGACCCGGCCTCGGCACGTTTCCGCATGAGATCCTTTGACCGGGATGTGAGCCCCTCACATCGCCGGTAGACATCCCCGCCGCCCCTGAGCCGGCACATCTGCCTCTTCCCGATGAGGTAGGCGAACCGGAGCCCGGGCTGGCGCCCCCGCACGAGGGTGAGCTCCCGGACGAAGGTGGCGAGCTGGGAGACCGTCCGGACCGCGATGACCACCGGCCGCCCCTGCCGGCCGGCGAGGAGCGCCGAGACCACGCTCGACTTCCCGCTCCCCGTGGGGGCGTCGATCATGGCGATCCCGCCGTTCCCCGCCGTCTCCGCGACGAGCTCGAGCATCTCCCGCTGGTGGGGCCGGTAGGA
>DATKMC010000034.1:0-11484 GCA_035542115.1 Methanomicrobiales archaeon
GCCTGTGCCCGGATCGGTGCCGTCCATAACGTGGTTTTCGGTGGGTTCGGTGTTACGGCCCTGAACTTCAGGATCAACGAGTCCGAGGCGAGGGTTGTCATCACCGCCGATATCGGCATCCGGCGGGGAAAGACCATCCCCTTGAAGACCCTCGTCGAGGAGGCCATTATCAACGCCCCGAGCGTTGAACGGGTCGTGGTCCTCCGCAGGAAGGAGCCGAAGGTGGAGATCCATTCGGGGATCGAGATTGACTTCCATGACCTCATGGAGGGGGTTGATCCCGTCTGCAAGCCCGAGGTGATGGATGCCGAGGATCCACTCTTTATGCTCTACACGAGCGGGTCTACGGGTGCCCCGAAGGGGGTCATCCACACCTGCGGCGGGTACATGGTGGGCACCTATTACACGAGCAGGGTGGTTTTTGACTTAAAGGAGGATGATATCTACTGGTGCACCGCCGACGTGGGCTGGGTCACCGGCCACTCGTACATTCTGTATGGCCCGCTGGCTGCGGGGGCCACGGTGTTCATCGGCGAGGTGGTCCCCGACTACCCGGATGCCGGGAACTTCTGGAAGATCATAGAGAACCTGGGGATTACCATCTTCTACACCGCCCCCACGGCGATCCGGATGTTCATGAAGATGGGGGAGCAGTGGCCGGGCAAGTACGACCTCTCCTGTCTCCGCATCCTCGGATCCGTCGGAGAACCGCTCAACCCCGAGGCCTTCGAGTGGTACTACCGGGTCATCGGGAAGAAAAAGTGCCCCATCGTGGATACCTGGTGGCAGACCGAGACCGGTATGCAGATGATCACGACCTTCGTCGGGGAGAAGATGCGGCCCGGCTTCGCCGGAAAGGGGATCCCGGGGGTCATCCCCGACGTGGTGGACAAGGCGGGTACTTCCATCGGCCCGGGGAAACTCGGTTTTCTCATCATCAGGAACCCCTGGCCGGCCATGTTTCGGACCATCTACAAGAACGACGAGCGCTACCGGAAGTACTGGGAGACCATCCCGGGGGTGTATACCGTCGGCGACCTCGCGGTGAAGGGGAAGGACGGCTACATCATGATCCTCGGTCGGGCCGATGACATCATCATCGTCTCGGGCCACAACATCGGGACTGCCGAGGTCGAAAGTGCCCTCGTCTCCCACCAGGCGGTCGCAGAGGCGGCGGTCATCGGAAAGCCCGAGCCGATGAAAGGGAACATGATCAAGGCCTTCGTCATCCTCAAGCTCGGGCAGAAGGCGAGCGACAAGCTCAAACAGGATCTCAAGTACCATGTCCGGATGACCCTCGGGCCCATCGCCCAGCCCGAGGACATCGAGTTCATGGACAAGCTCCCGAAGACAAGGAGCGGGAAGATCATGCGGAGGGTGCTCAAGGCCAAGGAGCTGGGCATGGACCCTGGCGACATCTCGACCCTCGAGGAGTGAACCTCGGGTCCGAATGAGCCGGGGTTGTCCCGGGGGGTTGGGGCCCCTCGGGAGCTGGATCCCCGGGCCCGGAATTCGGGGGGCCGCAGGGTCCGGTTCTAAGCGGTGCCGGGGGTCCGGATCTCAGGGGACCGGGACCCAACTTTTTATATACCATTTATAGCCTTTTATATACCATGAAAGGCAGACCCGAGGACTCCCTGAAGATCGAGAATATCGTTGCCTCCGCGAAGGTCTCCGATTTCCTTGACCTCCCGACCCTCGCCGCGAAGATCAAGGACGCCGAGTACAACAAGAAGCGCTTCCCCGGGGTCGTCCTCCGGATGCAGGACCCGAAGATCGCCGCCCTCGTCTTCGGGAGCGGGAAGGTCGTCCTCACGGGCGCGAAGTCCATCGACAGCCTCTCCCGTGGGCTCGAGATCCTGGGGAACCAGCTCCGGGCCCTCTCCATCGATATTCCGGACTCCCTCTCCTACAAGATCCAGAACATCGTCACCTCGGCCGACCTCGGGTCCCCCATCAACCTGAACAAGATCGCCGTGGGGTTCAACCTCGAGATGATCGAGTACGAGCCCGAGCAGTTCCCGGGCCTCGTCTACCGTCTCGACGAGCCCAAGGTGGTGGTCCTCCTCTTCGGGTCCGGGAAGCTCATCATCACCGGCGGGAAGAAGCCCGAGGACGCGAAGAAGGCCGTCCAGAAGATCCTCGCGGATCTCACGAACCTCGGCCTCATCTGAGATATTTTTCTGGGAGATGGGCCTCCTCATTTCTTTGGAAACAGCGGCTCTTCAGCTGCAAATAGATGGATTTATATATTAATTCAAATTATTTTATAGATTGGTTTTAAACACTATTATTCATCCCTGGTGGTGTGCAAGCAGTGAGGCCCGAGAAGGTCATGTATTTCACCGAGAAGGAGGAGGAGTTCACCGAGCTCCTCATGGGGCTCGGCTTAAAGAGGAACGTGGCGAAGGTCCTCGTGTACCTCGCCAGCACGAAGGAGTCCACCTCCCGGGACATCGAGCGGGGCACCGACCTCCGCCAGCCCGAGGTCTCCATCGCCATGCGCTTCCTCACCGAGGTGAACTGGGTGAAGAACCGGGAGAGCAGGGCCGAGAGCAAGGGCCGGCCCGTGAAGATCTACGAGCTCGCCCGGCCCATCACCGAGATCATGGACTCCATCGAGAAGGACAAGAAGCGCGAGGCCAAGACCCAGCTCGACCTCATCCAGAAGCTCAGGGAATACATCTCCTGAACCGGGGACGGCATTCTCCCGGGCCGGGGAACATTCCGCGGGTGGGGGGCCTCAGAGGGTCGTGACCCGGCCCCCGGCGTTCCCCGCGAGCACCTCGGTTTTTCCCGTCACCCTCGTGAAGAGCCCCGAGCAGATCACCCCGGGGAGGGAGTCGAGGGCAAGCTCGAGCCGGTCCGGGTACGGGATCTCCGGGAAGGTGCAGTCGAGGATGAAGTTCCCGTTGTCGGTGATCACCGGGCCATCCCTCGCGGTGCCCTCCCTGAGCACCGGCCTTCCCCCGAGCTTCCCGACGGAGCGGAGGACCGGGAGGAGGGCGAAGGGGAGGACCTCGACGGGCACGACCCCCGCGAGCACCCGGGCGACCTTTCCCTCGTCCACCACCACGATGAACCGCCTCGCGGCATGGGCGACGCACTTCTCCCTCGTGAGGGCCCCCCCCCGGCCCTTGACGAGGCGTTTCCCCGCATCCACGAGGTCAGCCCCGTCGATGGCGAGGTCGGGCTCCGGGTTGTCCTGGAGGGTGGTGAGGGGGATCCCGAGAACCCGGGCCCGGATCTCGGCCTGATAGGAGGTCGGGATGCCGGATAGGGTGAGCCCCTCCGCCATCCGCTCGGCGAGCCGGTCCATGGCGAAGAGGACGGTGGAGCCGGTGCCGAGCCCGACCACCATGCCGTCCCCCACCTTATCGGCCGCCGCATGGCCCGCCGCCCGCTTCCCCGGATCCCCCTGCACCTTCTCCTTCATGGAGAAGAGTCTCTCCGCTGTCACATATGAAGGGCGCGGTTCGGGTGGTTCCCGGGTCCTGCAGGGGGCGACGGGTCCGAAGGAGCCGGATCTGTCCAGGGGGTCCGGGGCCCTCGGGACTCTGCCGGGAACGTTCAGGGAGGAGGAGGTGCGAAGTCAAGGGGAGAAGGGATCCCTCTTTACCGGGCGGGGGCCCTCCGGACTGGTTCCCGGGTCCTGTTAACGGGCCCTCAGCTGACCGGACCCGGAAAGAGACGTTCCATGGTCCCGGCCGCCCGGTGGGCGGTACAGTCGAGGGTGATGGGGGTCACCGAGATGTTCCCCTTCCGCACGGCATGGACGTCGGTGCCCTCCTCGGCATCCTCGACGAGGGGACCGTTGATCCAGTAGTAGGGCCGCTTCCGGGGGTCCAGCCGCTCCTCGACGCCGGTGTGGAAGAGCTTCCTGGAGAGGCGCGTCACCTCGTACCCGCCCAGGATCCGGGAGGGGATGTTCACGTTGATGACATCGGCCTCGGGCGGAAACCCGTCCGCGAGCACGCGGGTGACCACGTCCCGGACGATTCCCTTCGCCGCCTCACAGCTCCTGCCGTAACACCGGGGGTCGTCGAACTTCTCCCCCTGGTCCTCCACCTGGAGGGAGAAGGCAATGGCCGGCGTCCCCTGGTTCGCGGCCTCGAGGGCAGCCCCCACGGTCCCGGAGGTCATGATGGATTCGAAGGAGAGGTTCTCCCCGATGTTGATGCCCGAGACGACGAGGGTGGGATCGACCCTGAGCGCGTACAGGCCGATGATCACCGCGTCCGTGGGCTTTCCTGCCACGGCGATACCCCTCGCGCCCTGCAGCTCCACCTCGTGTGCCCGGATGGGCTCGAAGATGGAGATGGACCGGCCGACGGCACTCTGCTGGGTCGCCGGGGCCACGATGTGCACCTCGGCCATGGGGGAGAGGGCCTCCCAGGCCGCCCAGAGCCCGGCCGAGTAGATGCCGTCATCGTTCGTGAGGAGGATCCGCGCCTTCATGCCAGATCGTAGTTGGGGGAGGGGCCAGATGAAGGAATCGATCGTCATGGTAAAGGGGGGGCGGCACCAACATGTACAGGATGAAGGTCCTCCTCGCCGAGTACGCGAGCTCCCATGACCCCGCCCTTGCCCCTGAGGGGGCTGCCATGCTCCGGGTGCTTGCAGAGTCCTTCTCCCGCACCGGCTGCGAGGTCATCATGCCCGGCAAGGGGGACTTCGCGGGAGAGATCGAGCGGCTGGCCCCCGGATGCGACCTGGGGCTCGTCATCGCACCGGACCACCTCCTCCCGGGGTACACGAAAATCCTCGAGGACCTCACCCACAACCTGGGGTGCAGCAGCCTCGTCGCGGCAGTCTGCGGGAACAAGGTGATGACCGGGAAGATTCTGGCCCGGCACGGGGTGCCGGTTCCCGGGAAAGCCGAACAGGGCCTCCGGGTGGTGAAGCCTGTCCATGGGTGCGGGTCGCAGGGGGTGCGCCTCACCAACGGGGATCCCGGTGAGGGTGAATTCGGGCAACGGTTCATCGAAGGGGAGCACCTCTCGGCAAGCCTGGTCGGGTCGAGGAATACGGGAGAGGCCTGCCTCTACTACTCGGGGAACCCCCCCCTTGTCCTCGCCCTGAACCGGCAGCACATCGAGGTAACGGACGGGGCCTTCCGCTACCTGGGAGGGGAGACCCCGGTTGACCACCCGAGGAGCGGCGAGATCCTCGATGTCGTCCGGAAGGCCGTGATGGTCCTCGGGTGCCAGGGGTACGCGGGGGTGGACGTGGTGCTCGGGGATAAAGCCTACGTCGTGGACGTGAACCCCCGGATCACGACCTCCGTCATCGGGATCGCGGCCGTGATGGAGGAGGAGATCGCCCGGATCCTCGTAGACGCCTCCCACGGGGGCGGGCCGGAGGAGGTGACCTTCAGGGGGAAGGTCAGGTTCACGAAGGACGGTGAGGTGACCCGGTTGTGATCGGGATCGACGTCGGCGGCGCAAACCTGAAACTCGTGGAGGGAAACCGGGTCACCCTCAGGTACTGCCCGCTCTGGGAGAAGGCCCCCCTCGGAGAGCACCTCCGGGCCTTCAGGGACGGCCACCCCGATCCTGATGCCGCGGTGGTCATGAGCGGGGAGATTGCGGACTGCTTCGGGTCGAAGATGGAGGGTATCCGGAGCATCGTCGCATCGGTGCGGGAGGTCTACCCCGGCGCCATATTCTACGGGACGGATGCCGAGTTCCACCGGGAACCGGTGCCCCGGCTCGCCGCGGCGAACTGGCTCGCCTCCGCGGACCTCCTCCACTCCCGCTTCTCCCGGGCCATGCTCCTCGATATCGGGTCCACCACAACGGACATCCTCCCCCTCCCCCTGTTCTCTGATCTGATCGGGCTCACCGACCTCGGCAGGCTCCGGCGGGGGTACCTCCTCTACACCGGCCTCCTCCGCACTCCGGTCGAGGCGCTGATCTCCGAGGTAACCCTGGACGGGTCCGTCACCCCGGTCTCCACCGAGCACTTCGCCATCGCGGCGGACGCCCACCTGGTCCTCGGGCACATCCCGCCCGGGACATACAGCTGCGACACTCCCGACCGGGCCGGGAAGGACGTGGGCTCGGCCCTCAGGCGGCTGGCCCGGGTGGTCTGCGCGGACCTGGAGGAGATCGGGCCGGCGGGGGCCATGGAGATCGCACGCCAGTTCTGGGAGTCCCAGCGGGACCGGATTCGCGTGGCCGTGGACCGGGTGGCCGTGGAGTGCGGCGCTGAGCAGGTCATGGTCGCCGGCATCGGGTCCTCGCTCCTCGCCCGGGAGCTCGGCGGAGTGGACCTTGCCCGGCAGATGGGGGCCGTCTCGGACGCCCTCCCCGCCTATGCCGTGAAGGAGGTGGCCTTACGAGGGGCTGGACCCTGACCATCGCCCTCCTCGCCGGATCCCTTGCCCTGACCGCGGTCCTCTGGCAGCTCGGGATCCCGGCCTTCTTCCTCGTCCTCGTCTTTCCCTTATTCCCGTTCCTCTGGCGGCGGAGGCGGGTGCTCCGCTGCCCGGCCTGCGGGTGGGAGACCGAGGGCGACGAGCACTTCTGCCCCCGTGATGGGAACGCCCTTCGGCCTGAGGGAGACCAGGTTTGAGAGGTTGAGGAGGGAGATGGGGAGCGGGATCCCGAGGAGATCGGTTGCAGGGACCTCCCTCTGCGCACGCCCGGCGTATAACCGGATGGTCCCCCGGTCTACGACCAGCCCGAGGGAGGTGAGTATCCGCCCGGTGTGATGGTACGGTTGGACCCGGGAGAGGGTAATGGCCAGGTCCACGACCGGGACCCCGAAACGGGCCCCCTCATAGAAGGGCTCCCGGGCATACCAGAACCCACGGCAGGAGCCGCACCGGAACCTGCTGACGAGCACGCGGATATCCTTCTCTTCGCCGTCCACCAGGATCCGGGCGAACCGCTTTTCCTTCCGGTCATGGCGTTTCACGGGACCCCCGCAACCCGGGCAGGCAGGGAGGGTGTCAAAAGAGACCCCATCCATGGCAACCATGGTGCTCCTGATCAGATCCCCGAGCATTGGGGGGATGGCGATGCGTTTCATGCGCGGGCATCCTCCCTGGGTGAACCATGCCTATTTAACTTTGCAGTAGGTTGAACATCTTTATTTATCAGGGACATCACATTGTCCACTGTTAATAATCATTTTTTGAGGTTAAATAGACATCGTTATAACCCCACCGTATTGAACCTCTCTTTGTCCGAGGTTTTCGCATGGATGTCAAGTATGTACCAACGACGTGTCCGTACTGCGGTACTGGATGCGGGCTCAACCTCGTGGTGAAGGACGGGAAGGCCGTGGGGGTCGCCCCCTGGCACCGGAATCCCGTGAACGACGGCAAGCTCTGCCCCAAGGGCAACTATGCCTGGGAGTTCATTCACTCCGAGGACCGGCTGACAAAGCCGCTCATCAAGAAGGACGGGAAGTTCGTCGAGGCATCATGGGATGAGGCCTACGACCTCATCGTGAAGAACTTCAAGAAGTACAAGCCCGAGGAGATGGCCTGCCTCTCCTCTGCCCGGGTCTCCAACGAGGAGAACTACCTGATGCAGAAGTTCGCGCGATCGGTCTTAAAGACCCCGAACGTGGACCATTGCGCAAGGCTCTGCCATGCCTCCACGGTGGTCGGGCTCGCCGGGACCTTCGGCTCCGGCGCGATGACCCAGTCCATCGCGGACATCGCCCAGGCAGAGACCCTCCTCATTATCGGGTCCAACACCTTCGAGCAGCACCCGCTCATCGGTCGCCGGGTGATGCAGGCGAAGGCGAAGGGCGCGAAGATGATTTATGCCGACCCGCGCCTGACGGCCACCGGGAAGCAGGCCGACCTCCACCTGCCCTTCTTCTCGGGCACCGATGTCGCCCTCTTCAACTGCATGATGCAGCAGATTATCAAGAACGGCTGGGAGAACAAGGAGTTCATCGAGAAGCGGACGAAGGACTTCGACAAGTTGAAGGCCGTCGTCATGAAGCCCGAGTATTCCCTGGAGAACGTCGCGAAGATCACGGGAGTACAGGCCAAGGACATCGCCACCGCGGCCGAGTGGATCGGGAAGAGCAAGGCGAATGCCATCCTCTACTCCATGGGCATCACCCAGCACACCACCGGTGTCGACAACGTGAAGTCCGTGGCAAACATCCAGATGCTCACGGGCAACCTGGGCAGGCCCGGCACCGGCGTCTGTGCCCTCCGGGGCCAGAACAACGTGCAGGGCGCCTGCGACATGGGTGCGCTCCCCAACGTGTACTCCGGCTACCAGGCGGTCATCGTCCCCGAGAACAGGAAGAAGATGACCGATGCCTGGGGAACCGAGATCGCTGAAAGCAAGGTCGGCCTCACCGTTACGGACCTGATCAACACCCTCGCCGACAAGCCCGGGACCGTGAAGTGCTGCTACATTATGGGCGAGAACCCGATGCTCTCCGACCCCGACCTCCACCACGTGGAGAAGGGCATGAAGAACCTCGAGTTCCTGGTGGTCCAGGACATCTTCCTGACCGAGACCGCCCAGTTCGCGAACGTGGTGCTCCCGGCCGCATGCTTCGCCGAGAAGGACGGCACCCAGACCTCCACCGAGCGGCGCGTCCAGCGCTGGAGAAAGGCGGTCAACCCGCCCGGCCAGGCAAAGGCGGACTGGCAGATCATCTCGGAGCTCGCGGGGAAGATGGGCTTTGCCAAGCAGTTCCCCTACAAGAGCGCCGAGGAGGTCTTCAACGAGGTCGCGAAGGTGACCCCCTCCTATGCCGGCATGAACTATGCCCGGCTGGACAAACCCGAGGCCCTCCACTGGCCCTGCCCGACCGCGGAGCACCCGGGGACCCCCATCCTCCACAAGGAAAAGTTCGCCCATCCCGACGGCCTCGGGGTCCTCACCCCCATCGAGTGGAAGCCCCCGGCCGAGGTGCCTGACAAGGAATACCCGCTCGTCCTGACCACCGGCCGGTGCATCTGGCAGTGGCACACGGGGACCATGACCCGGAGGTCCGTGGACCTCGAGAGGGAGGTGCCTACCGGCTGGGTCGAGATCAACCCGGAGGATGCGACGGCCCTCGGGGTCGCTGACGGCGAGATGGTGAAGGCAAAGACCCGGCGCGGGGAGATCGAGATCGCCACCCGGGTGGTACCGACCATCAGGAAGGGAGAGGTTTTCATCCCGTTCCACTATGTCGAGTGCGCGGCGAACATCCTGACGAACAATGCTCTCGACCCCGTGGCGAAGATCCCGGAGTTCAAGGCCTGCGCTGTCCGGATCGAAAAGATCGGAGGTGCGTAAATGGCAGCCAAGGGAGAGATGTTCTATGCCTGGTCGTCTGACAAGGCCATCGCAGACAGGGGCGAGCTCGGCGGTGCCGTGACGACGCTCCTCAAGTACGCCCTGGAGAACAAGATCGTGGACGCGGTCTTTGCCATCAGGAAGGGCATAGATCTCTACGATGCCCAGCCCGTCCTCGTCACCGACCCGAAGGATCTCATCAACACGGCCGGGTCCCTCCACTGCGGGAGCCTGCTCATGTCCAAGCTCGTGAAGAAGTACCTGGACGGGGCCGAGAAGATGCGCATCGGCATCACGGTGAAGGGCTGCGACATGATGGGCCTCTACGAGCTCGCCAAGCGCAAGCAGGTGAACCTGGACAACCTGGTCATGATCGGGGTGAACTGCGGCGGCTCGGTCTCGCCCTTCATGGCCCGGAAGATGATCACCGAGAAGTTCGGGGTCGACCCCGACAAGGTCCACAAGGAGGAGATCGACAAGGGCCAGTTCATCATCGAGTTCGAGGGGGGCCACAAGGGCATCTCCATGGATGAGCTCGAGGATGCCGGCTATGGCCGGCGGACCAACTGCCGCCGGTGCAAGCTGAAGGTGCCCCGGCAGGCCGACATCGCCTGCGGGAACTGGGGCGTCATCGGCGACAAGGCCGGGAAGGCGACCTTCGTCGAGATCTGCAGCGACAAGGGGGCCGAGCTCTTCAACCGGGCCGTCCAGGCGGGCGCCCTCAAGGCCGAGAAGGCCCCCGAGGCCGGCATCGCGGTCAGGGGAAAGGTCGAGAAGGCCATGCTCAAGCTCGGCGACAAGTGGCGGGAGCGGGACTTCAAGGGCCTCGGGGAGGGGAACGAGCGGCTGAAGAAGATCATGAACGACACCTCGAAGTGCATCAAGTGCATGTCATGCATCGAGGCGTGCCCCATCTGCTACTGCGTCGAGTGCAGCACCCGGAAGCCCTACCTGGTTCCACCCGGGCAGATCCCCCCGCCCTTCATGTTCCACATGATCCGGTTCGTCCATATCTCGGACTCGTGCGTGAACTGCGGGCAGTGCGAGGAGCTCTGCGCCATGGACATCAAGAACTCCCTGTACATGCACGCCATCCAGCAGGACCTCGAAAAGATGTTCGGGCACGTACCCGGTGTCGACATGTCCCTCCCCGTCCTCGCCCTCGTGGAGGAGCCGACCGAACGGGCACGCCTGTCCTCGACTGGAAGCGACCAGATCTATGATATCTTCAAGAAATAGGGCTGCCCCCTATTTCTCTCGATTTCGCCCCTTCGGGGCTCAATCTTCAAAAAGTAAGGCGATTGATATCACCTTCCTTTTTCCGACACCGCCTCTGCGGGGCGCTGTCTTCAAGAAATAACCACGAAATTCACCATTTTTATGAAATTAACCTGCGGTTTACCATATTATCGGCTTCTTCCTTATCCTGAAATCCCTGAACCCTCGGTGTGCGTCAGGAATCGCCCAACGGATGGGAGCACCTAACCCGTGATTGGTGACACCCTTCATCAGACACTTCCGCTCCTCCTCCTCCGTTGGGTGAGAGGATGGCAGGGTTGTGACAGGGTTAACATCCTTTCTGGATAAACCGATAGTCCTTTCCAGTTCGGCGACCTGAGAAAACATATAATGACCCGATTCCGCTCTATAAGAACAATTGGAAAGGTTTAATAAGAATTTAACAGATTCCTACATTGCACCTATACACCATTGGTCTCATATTGCTGGTATAGGTCGGATGAACGTGAGGTGACTGAACTATGGTATTTCATCCCCCAGTAGCAATCGTGGCAAAGGCAGGAGACGCCGGCAAGTACAAGACGTCGCTGCCCGCCTGGAACATGCTCCTTCGCGGCTTCATGGCCGGGGCGTATATCGCCATGGGCGGTGCCCTTGCCACGGTGTGTAGCACGAACATCGCTGCAAGTGCCGCTGCGATCAAAGACGTCCCGGGCCTGGCATTCGGGGCTTCGAGTGCAGGGTTTTCCCAGCTCATCCTGGGTATGACTTTCCCCGTCGGGCTCATCATCATCGTGCTCACGGGTGCTGAACTCTTCACCGGTGACGCGATGCTCGCCCCCATGGCGGCTTTTATCCACAAGGTCAGCTGGGCGAGCGTCATCAACCTCTGGATCTGGGTCTACATCGGGAACCTGATCGGCTCCATCTTCTACGCCTACCTGATGTCGTACGGGCCCTTCTCGACCTGGGATGCGGC
>DATKMC010000035.1:0-23488 GCA_035542115.1 Methanomicrobiales archaeon
AAGCCCCAGCCGAGAGTTGAACTCGGGGCCTGCTGATTACAAGTCAGCCGCTCTGCCAGGCTAAGCCACTGGGGCCCGGATAAAGGTACGGCCCGGATCCTAAAAAAGGGTAGTGCAGGCGATCCGCCGGGCTTCTGCCCCCTCCTACTTCACCACCTTCTTCCACTCGACCCGGCCGTCGTACTCGATCTCGATGATCCGGTGGTAGGGGATAACCACCGTTTCGCCGCCGGAGTCCACCTCGAAGTAGGTGTTCGCGAGCTTCGTGATCCGGCCCCCTTCCACGATCGACCGGCTCTTCGGGGCCCCCCGGTTCTCGTAGACAACCCGGACGAGGCTGAAGTCGGACTTCGGGTCGTACCGGTACCGGCGGAGGAGTGCGACGCTCTCTCTCATGATCAGCCCTGACTGCACCGTCAGGGATAAACGTATCGGATATGGGCATGCCATGAACTGGATGTGATGCCCTCCCCCGCCCCCTCCCCGGGGCAGCGGGCCCCCGGAGGTTCCGTCAGCATCACAAGGTCATTATGGTTGGAGGGCGGACTAAGAGTGGATGCCCCAGCTCACCGTGGACATCGGCGGGAGACCGGGTGCTGACTGCCGGGGCTACTGCGACTACTGCTACTTCAGGCACGCGAAGGACGTCCCCCCCTTCGGCTGCCGGCACTGCCCGCCCTTCCGTAAGGGCTGCGACTACTGCTCCCGGTCGGTGAAGGAGCGGTACACCGGTTTCCGGGACCTCCCCACCATCGCCGAGGACGTCCTTGCTCACCTCCAGATGATGGAGGGGGAGCTCACGAGGGTCACGATAAGCGGCGGGGGCGACCCGAGCTGCTATCCCCGGTTCCGGGAGCTCGTGGAGCTTATCGCCGGGATGGAGGCCCCGCTCCACATCGGGTACACGAGCGGGAAGGGCTTCGACGACCCCTCCCTCGCCCGGTTCCTCCTCGACCATGGACTCGCCGAGATCTCCTTCACCATCTTCGCCTCCTCTCCCCGGCTCCGGAAGCGGTGGATGCATGACCCGACGCCCGAGGTCTCCCTCCGGATCCTGGAGGAGCTCTGCGGGGGATGCGACGTCTACGGTGCAGCGGTGGTGATCCCAGGGGTGAACGACGGTGAGGTCCTCCGGGAGACCTGCGCCTGGCTCGAGGAGCGGGGGGCGAAGGGGCTTATCCTCATGCGCTTCGCGAACACCCGGGACGCGGGGCTCATCCTCGACAATGCCCCCATCCTGAAGGGCCAGCAGACGCACACCGTGGAGGAGTTCCGGGACCTCGTCACCGATCTTGCCCGTGAGTTCCGGATGAAGATCACGGGGACCCCGCTCTGGGACCCCGGGATCGGCTCCCCCTTTGCCATCCTCTCCGAGGAGGGGCTCCTCGACCGGCTCCCCCGGGTGACGGGCCGGGCGACGGTCATCAGCGGCCGGGTGGCGGCGCCCTTCATCCAGCAGGTCCTCGACCGGCGGGGGTTCGGGTGCCGGGTCATCCCCGCGGAGAAGGACATCGCCTGCCTCATTACCATCGACGACCTTGAGGGGCTCGATCCCGCCCATCTCGAGGAGGTGGTGATCTTCCCCGGCCGGGCCTTCGTCCACGACGAGGAGGCCCGGGAGGTGCTCTCCCGGGACGGGCGGGACCGGGAAGTGGTGCGTGGGCCCGAGACCCTCACCGCCGACGGGGAGACCTCCATGGGGATGACCCGGAACCAGGTCCTCGAGATGGAGCTCGAGGGCCTGGGGGGCCTCATCCGGCTCATCAACCAGTACGGACGGAAGGAATGACCGCAGAGAGAAGGGGGCAGCGGGATTCCCCTTCCCCTCCACCTCTCGGAGTCCGGCGGATCCCTCAGGTCCGCATCCGCACATCGACCTGCTTGAACGGGATTTCGATCCCTTCCTCCCTGAACCGCTCGTCGATGCGCATGTTCACCCAGTCCCGGACATCCCAGCTGAAGTCATAGTTTTTTGTCCAGAGGACGAGCTGGCAGTTGAGGCCCGATTCGCCGAACTCCAGGAAGTAGGCGGCCGGCCCGGGATCGGCGAGCACCCACGGGGTCTTCCCGGCCGCCTCCCGTGCGATGGCGAGGAGGATCTCCTTCACCTTTCTTATGTCGCTGTTGTACGCAACGGATACCGGCACCCTCACCTTCAGCCTGATATCGGGCATGGCAAAGTTGGTGATCGCGTTCGACGTGATCTTCGAGTTCGGGATGGTGACGATCTGGTTGTCCATCGTCCTGATCCTCGTGCTTCTCCACCCGACGCTGACCACATCCCCCAGGAAATCCTCGTATTTTATCAGGTCGCCCTGCTTGAAGGGCTTGTCAAGGGTGATGATGGCGCCGGAGAGGAAGTTCCCGAGGATGTCCTGGGCCGCGAGGGCGACGGCGAGGCCGGCGATCCCGGCCCCCGCGAGGAAGGGGGTGATGTCAACCTCGAAGGCCCGGAGGATGAGGAGGAAGGCGACGAACCAGGTGACGTACTTCGCCCCCATCTCGAGGAGGGGGATGAACCGGTCATTGAACTCGGGATCGGTGGTCCGGGCGAGCCGCCTCCCGTACGTGCTGATGAGGTTGAAGAGGAGGACCGAGGTGATCCATGCCCCGATGAGGATGTAAACCGAGTGGATGAGCGGGTGGCTCGTGACCCAGCCGAAGGTCGGGGGGACCACCTCGAAGGAGGTGAGGGTGACGACGACGGTGGTGACGAGGATGAAGGCGATGATTGGCCGCTCGGTGTTCTGGAGAAAAATGTCGTAGAGCATCGTCTTCGTCTTCCCGGCCTTCTGCCTGAGCCATCCCAGAACGAAGTGGGCTATGCCCGCGCAGAGGATCCCGGCGAGGATGGTCGCCGCCGCGAAGATGTACCTCACGTCCATGGTCTCAGTTCAGCATGGGGGGCAGGGGCTCATAACCATTTATCCTGGTCCCGGAAAAACAGCATCCTTCTGAGGTCCGGAGGGCGCGAAAGTCATTGGTGGTGGTCAGCAATGGTGATAGCGCTGTACAAACGGCCCCCGGCAATCCCAGCTTGGGACTCATCCTTTAAACCCTTTCTGTTATTCCGGCAGAACGGGCCGCAGCGTCGGAACGGGGCCTGGAATGACCCTGATCCCCTGGTCCCCCGGTGTCTCCTCTCCAGCCACGGGCTCCTGTGCGGGGGTCTCCGCCCATGGCTGCGTGCCCTGCACCTGCGGTGGGACGCGGAGTCGTTACTGGGGAAGCCTTATGAGGGTGCCGGACGGACAGTCCGGGTGCCAGACCAGCAGGTCTGCACTCCTGACCGACAAGCCAAGAGGAGGGACTGGCGGCATGGACGAGGCCGTGAACCCGGAAACACCGGCACCCGGTGCAAGGATCTTCAGGTACTACCCGGAGGACTTCGGCGAGCCCCCGGTGAAGGTCCTCCACATGGACCTCAGCTTCGATGTTTATGACGACCATACCCGGGTCGTCTCCCTCCTCACCGCCCGGACCCTCGACCGGTCCCTCCAGCACCTCCCGCTCGATGCTAGGGACCTTGAGATCATCTCCGTCACCTCGGAGGGGCGGAGGGTCACCGCGGACTACCGCAGGGTGGAGGCGAGGCTCTGCATCTCCTTCCAGCCCCGGGTCCCCCCGGGGACCGAGTTCACCGTCCGGACGGAGACCATCTGCCGGCCCACGAGGAACGTCCTCGAGGGGCTCTATTACGACGAGACCCCGCCCGGTGCCCCGCCCACCCAGATCTCCCAGTGCCAGCAGTGGGGGTTCCAGCGGCTCGTCCCCTGCATCGACGACATGACCGCAAAGTGCACGTACATCACCACGATTATCGCCGACTCGCGGTACACCCATATCATCTCGAACGGGGACGTCGTGGAGCCGAGGAACGCGGCGGGGGAGGGGCGGGACCGGATCCGGTACGCGAACATGATCACCCCCATGGCCCCCTACCTCTTCTTCCTCGGGGTGGGGACCTACGCGGCCTTCGAGCGGCAGTGCGAGTACCCCGACGGGAAGACCTTCCTCCTCGTGCTCCTCGCGCCGCCGGGCTCCGACCCGGCCCTCGCCCGCGAGGCCCTCGGGATCCTCCATGACGCGGTTATCTGGGTGTACCTCTTCACCGGCCCCGGCCAGTACCGGGAGCCGGTGATCCGGAGGGAGATGTACCGGCTCGTCCGTGAGCGGGAGGAGCTGAAGGCCGCCGGCGGCGACCTCCGCCGGATCGGGGACATCCGGGGGCTCCTCAGGACGTACGTCTCCCGGATCACCCCGGGGTACCAGTATACGGGGACGGCCTACCGGGAGATCGGGATGCAGAACTCCGACTTCGGGGGCATGGAGAACGTGGGGAACACCACCATCACGACGAACCGGATCATGCCCTACCCCCGGATGACGGACCCGGCCTGGGACTACCTCTTCCGGGTGAAGGTCCATGAGTTCTACCACAACCTGAACGGCTCCGAGGTGACCGGGCGGTCGCCCTTCGAGCTCTGGCTCAACGAGGCGGTGGCGGTCTTCGTCGAGAACCGGAACCATGCCTTCCTCTTCGGGGAGGACTACAACCGGCTCCAGACCGTCCTCACCCTCCTCTCCCCCGATGGCGGGACCCTCGCCCTCGACTCCGGCGCCATGGCGATGCCCATCGAGCCGGACGGCTTCAACGACCCGAACGACCTCATCACCGCCGTGACCTATGTAAAGGCCCCCGAGTTCGTCCGGATGGTCGAGACCCTCATGGGGAGGGAGGCCTTTGCCAGGGCCCTCCAGATCTATCACTCCCGGTTCCGGCACGGGAACGCCTCCCGGGCCGACTGGATCGCCTGCATGGAGGAGGTGGGGAAGCAGGACTTCGCGGGGATGGCGCAGGGGTGGCTGAAGGAGACCGGCTACCCGGTGGTCACCGTCACCCAGGGATATGACGATGCTTCCCGGACCTGCACCCTCACCCTCCAGGTGACCCGGTCGCCGGGCGGGAAGGTTTGGGAGTTCCCCTTCTCCTGGGCCCTCATTGGGGCGAAGGGTGAGATCCTCGCCGAGGGGATGCACCGTATCCGCACCGGACAGGAACTCATCACCATCCCCGGCGTGGACCGCCCGGCCTATGCCTCCCTGGCCCGAGGGTACTCCTTCTACGGGAAGGTGAGGTACGACACCGGCGAGGGCGCCCTGAACCTGCAGGCCCGGACCGACCCGGACGCCGTGAACCGGTTCATTGCCTTCGACGCCCTCACCGACCGGGAGATGGCCCGGCTCGTCACGGACCCGGCCGCCTCCCCGTCGGAGCGGTTCACCTCCCTCCTCATGGACCTCCTCATGGACCGGGATCTCGCCGGCCGGCTGGGCGGGCTCCCCCTCACCATCTTCGAGTCGGTGGAGGACGAGGCGCTCGCCCACCGGTACCTCGCCCTCTTCCATGCACGGCAGCGGCTCCTCGCCGCCATGGCGGACCGGCACGGCGAGGCCCTCCTCCTCCTCTACCGGTCCTTCCCGGCCACCCCGGCAACGCTCCCCATCCCCGACCGGATCCGGGCCATCAAGGCCCGGCAGGTGAAGAACCTCCTCCTCGAGATCCTTGCGACCCTCGACACTCCGGAGGTCCATGCCCTCATCCTCGGGCAGTTCCGCGACTCCCCGGCGGCGAGCGACCGGCTGTCCGCCTTCCGGCTCCTCCTCGCCTCCTCCTCCCGGGATCGGGACGAGGTCTTTTCGGGGTTCCTGGAGGAGTCCTCGGGAGACCTCGTGGCCTGGGAGGCCTTCCTCTCCACCGTGGCCGGCTCAAATGCGCCCGACCTCGTGGATCTCGTGGACCGGGCTGAGCACTCGCCCGCCTTCCGGATCGAGCAGGCGAACGACCAGCGGGCCCTCTGGGTCCGGTTTGCCATGAACCGGAAGGTTTCCCTCCAGACGCCCGAAGGGAGGACCTGCCTCCTCAGGATTCTCGAAAGGCTCGCGAGGGTGAACGAGACCTCCACGGTGCGGGCCCTCCAGCCCCTCGCCCACCTGGACCGGATGGAGCCGGAGTACTACCTCCCCCTCGCCGGGCTCCTCGCCGACCTCCTCAAATCCCTCGACCCCGCCGGGAACCCCGTGGCGTACAACACCGTGCGCCGGCTCCTCCTCGGGGCCCCGAAGGCCGTGGCGGCCTACGAGGCGAGGTTCGGGCGGTTGAGGGGGCTTCACCCGGAGGCCGGGGGCTGAGAGCCCGGATCCCTCACGCCCCCTCCATCCCAATCCTCAAGAGGGCAACGGATCCACGGTGTTCATGCAGCTCACGAAGGAGCGGATCGCCATCGCCCTCGTCCTCGCCCTCACCTTCGGGGTCACGCTCCTCGCCTGGCCATCCATGCCCGATCCGGTGGCTTCCCACTGGGGGGTCTCCGGGGAGGTGAATGGCTACCTGCCGAAGTTCTGGGGACTCCTCCTCGTCCCCTTCCTCTCGGCGGGCCTCGCCGCCCTCCTGCTCCTCGTCCCCCGGATCGACCCCCTGAGGGGCAACATCGAGGAGTTCAGGGAAGCGTACGAGCGGTTCATCGTCGTCTTCCTGCTCTACATGCTCGCCGTCCAGGCCTTCATCCTCCTCTGGAACTACGGGATACAGGTCAGCATCAGCATGGTTCTCTCGCCGGCCTTCGCCGCGCTCTTTTACGAGATCGGGGTGCTCATCGGGCAGGCAAAGCCGAACTGGACCATCGGGATCCGCACCCGGTGGACCCTCTCGTCACCGGTGGTCTGGGAGAAGACCCATGCCCTCGGGGGAAAACTCTTCCGGCTCGTGGGGATCCTCGCCCTCCTCGGGGTCTTCTTCCCCTCCCATGCCATCTTCTTCATCCTGGTGCCGGTCCTCGCAGTCTCGTTCTTCCTCGTGTACCACTCGTACCGGGAATACGAGAAGGAACAGGCGGCCCGGTTGAAGGGTGAACGATAAAGAGCGGTGACCTCACCGGAAGAGAGGTCGTGAAGGTGCAGGACCGCAACACCTTTGGGGAATACCGGCGAATCACAAGGTTTACGTATCCATGCCTGTCCTGAACTTCTCCGACTTCAACGGCCTCACCACCGAGGAGGCCGGCCGGCGCCTCCGGGAGGAGGGGTACAACGAGATCCCGTCCCGGGAGCGAAAGAACCTCCTCCACATCATCGCCGAGGTGGTCCGGGAGCCGATGTTCCTCCTCCTGGTGGGGGCCGGCCTCATCTACTTCATCCTCGGGGACGTGGAGGAGGGGCTCATCCTCCTCTCCTTCGTCGTGGTCATCATCGGGATCACCGCGTACCAGGAGCAGAAGACGGAAAAGGCCCTGGAGGCACTCAGGAACCTCTCGAGCCCCCGGGCCCTCGTCATCAGGAACGGTACCCTCTGGAGGATCGCCGGGAGGGAGGTTGTCCGAAAGGACATCATGGTGGTGGGCGAGGGGGACCGGGTCGCCGCCGATGCGCTCCTCCTCTCGGGGAACAACCTCCTCGTGGACGAGTCCCTCCTCACCGGCGAGTCGGTGCCCGTCCGGAAGGCCGTGGCTGCCGTGAGACCCGAGGAACGGCGGCCGGGCGGTGACGACCAGCCATGGCTCTTTGCCGGGACCCTCGTGGTCCAGGGGCAGGGGATCGCCGAGGTGATGGACACTGGCATGGGCACCGAGATGGGGAAGATCGGGAGAGCCCTCGAGTCGGTCCAGGAAGAGGAGACCCGGCTCCACCTGGAGACCTCCCGGATCGTACGGGACATCGCGATCCTGGGCCTCCTCCTCTGCCTCACCGTTGTCGTCGTCTATGGCATCACCCGGGGTGACTGGCTCCACGGCCTCCTCGCCGGGATCACCCTCGCCATGGCCATCCTGCCCGAGGAGTTTCCCGTGGTCCTCACCATCTTCCTCGCCCTCGGGGCCTGGCGGCTCTCCCGCGAGAACGTCCTCACGAGGCGCATCCCTGCCATCGAGACCCTCGGGGCGGCCACGGTGCTCTGCGTGGACAAGACGGGGACCCTCACCGAGAACCGGATGAGCGTGGCCCGGCTGGATGTGGCCGGCGAGTCCTTCCCATGCAGCCCCCGGGGCCGGGATCAGCTCCCCGAACCCTTCCACGAGCTCCTGGAGTTCGCCATTCTCTCCTCCAAGAAGAACCCCTTCGACCCCATGGAGCAGGCCCTCCTCCGAAAGGGCGGGGACGACCTTTCGGGCACCGAGCACCTTCACGGGGATTGGGAGCTCCTCCAGGAGTACCCCCTCTCCCGGGAGCTTCTCGCCATGTCCAACGTCTGGCGCTCGAAAGGAGGGCGGGAGTTCATCATCGCGGCGAAGGGCGCGCCGGAGGCCATCGCCGACCTCTGCCACCTCCCGCCGGACCGGCAGCGTGCACTCGCAGGCGAGGTCGAGCGGATGGCCGCGGAGGGCCTCCGGGTTCTCGGGGTCGCGAAGGCCTACTTCACCGAGAAGGATCTCCCCGACGGGCAGCATGACTTCCCCTTCACCTTCCTCGGTCTGGTCGGCTTCGCCGACCCGGTGCGGGCGGACGTGCCGGGGGCGGTGGCCGAGTGCGGGACGGCCGGCATCCGGGCCGTCATGATCACCGGTGATTACCCGTCCACGGCGAGGAATATCGGGATGCAGATCCACCTCTCCCCGGGCGACGGGGTGGTGACCGGGCCGGAGCTCGACAGGGCAGTGGACGCCGAGCTTGCCGGGAAGATCCGGCAGGCCAACATCTTCGCCCGGGTCGTCCCCGAGCAGAAGCTCCGGATCGTGGAGGCCTTCAAGGCGAACGGCGAGGTCGTGGCCATGACCGGGGACGGGGTGAACGACGCCCCTGCCCTCAAGGCGGCGCACATCGGTATCGCCATGGGGGGCAGGGGCTCGGACGTCGCGAGGGAGGCCGCCTCCCTCGTCCTCCTGGACGATAACTTCGCCTCTATCGTCGCCGCGGTTCGGATGGGCAGGCGGATCTACGCGAACCTGAAGAAGGCCATGGCCTACATCATCTCCGTCCATGTCCCCATCGCCGGCCTCTCCCTCGTCCCGGTCATCCTCGGCTGGCCCCTCATCCTCCTCCCCATCCATGTCGTCTTCCTCGAGCTCATCATCGACCCCGCCTGCTCGGTGGTCTTCGAGGCCGAGCGGGAGGAGCCGGACATCATGCGCCGCCCGCCCCGGCGGCCCGAGGACCGGATCCTGGACCGGCGGACCATTGCCCTTGCCCTCGCCCAGGGGCTCGTCGTCCTCGGCTTCGTCCTCGCCGTCTACTTCTCGGCGGTGGCACGGGGCCTCGCCATGGACGGGATCCGGGCCCTCACCTTCGTCACCATCGTCATCGCAAACCTCGCCCTCATCGCCGTGAACCGGTCCTGGAGCGAGGGCGTCTTCGCCACCCTGCGGGCCCCAAACCGTGCCTTCTGGTGGGTCACCGGCGGGACCCTCTTCTTCCTCGGGGCTGCCATCGCCCTCCCGGCCGCCCGGGAGGTCTTCCGGTTTGCCTTCCCTGCCCCGGCGGACCTCCTCCTCTGTGTCCTCGCGGGGGCCCTCTCCGTCCTCTGGTTCGAGGTCTACAAGCTGGCGGGGGGCCCGGGGAGGCGGTGAGGGTGGCATCCCTGGCACCCTGCCCCTGCAGGCCCGCCGAGTTTCCTTGATTTATATGCGATGTCAACCCATTGACGATCAGCCGATCCCCATGGACGAGCGCCCGACCGTGAAGGAGCCCCCCGCCACCCTCGCCCTCTTCCTCTCCATCCTCCTCCTCTGAGGGGGGATATGCTTTTTGCGCCCCATCCCCCAGCTTGCCGGAGACATGAGGCTCGGGGTCCTCTTCTCGGGCGGCAAGGACTCGGCCTTTGCCGCGTGGAAGGCCATGGGGAAGGAGGAGGTGGCATGCCTCATCACCGTGGTCGCGGGGAACCCCGAAAGCTACCTCTTCCACACCCCGAACCTTCACCTCGCCGCCCTCCAGGCAGAGGCGGCCGGGCTCCCCCTCGTCTCCGTGGAGAGCGCCGGGGTCGAGGAGGAGGAGGTGGCCGACCTCTCCCGGGCCCTCTCCCTCGCCGCGCATGAGCACGGGATCGGGGGGGTGGTGACCGGGGCTCTCCGCTCGGTGTACCAGGCCACCCGGATCCAGCGGGCCTGCCATGAACTCGGCCTCTGGTGCTTCAACCCCCTCTGGCTCCGGGACGAGGAGGAGCACCTCTCCGAGGTCGTCTCCTCGGGCTTCCGGTTCCTCGTCTCGGGGGTCTCGGCCGCACCACTCGGCGAGGCCTGGCTCGGCCGGGAGGTGGACCGGGGAGCTGCCGGCGAGCTCGCGGCGCTTGCCCGCCGCCACCGGATGAACCCGGCCGGCGAGGGGGGCGAGTACGAGACCCTCGTCCTCGACGCGCCCTTCTTCCGGAAGCGGATCGAGGTCCTCGGGGCCACCCGGGAGTTCCACGGCGACCATGGAATCTACCGGGTAACCGACGCACGGCTGGTGGGGAAATGATCCTCCTCGTGGACCTCTCGTACCGTCCCGGCTCCCTCTCCTTCGACGAGTTCGTCACCCCCGTGGAAAAAATCGTGCAGCAGGGGGGGCATGTGACCCGGATCCGGCATTTCACCGATCTCACGGGGCAGGACCTCGCCTCGGCCGACGGGGTCATCCTCTGCGGGACGGCGCTCGCGGACTGCGGCTACCTCGACCGGGTGGACAGGTTCGCGTGGATCCCCTCGTTCCCCCGTCCCCTCCTCGGCATCTGCGCCGGGATGCAGGTCACCGCGAAGGCCTTCGGCGGGCAGGTTTCCCCCGGTCTCGGAATCGGCTTGGCCCCGCAGGAGGTCGTTGTCCCCGATCCCCTGCTCGCCGGCAGGGACCGGTTCGGGGCGTACGAGCTCCACAGCCTCTCGGTGCTGCCCCCGCCCTCCTTCCGCGTCCTCGTCACCTCCCCCTCGGGGGCTGAGGTCATCCGGCACCCGGGCCGGGCGGTGTACGGGGTGATGTTCCACCCCGAGGTGCGGAACGAATGGCTGATCCACCGGTTCCTCGCCCTGTGCGGGCGCACGGATGCCCTCATGGGGGAACGTGGGTGAACCCTTATGGGACAGAACGGGGAGGATAGTACCGGATGACGAGGATCGGCCTCATCCAGATGCGGGTCTCGGAGGACCCGGCGGACAACCTGGCGAGGGGCCTCGCCGCCGCCGGTACGGCGGTCCGGCGGGGGGCGGAGATACTCTGCCTCCCCGAGCTCTACCGGACCCGGTACTTCCCGCAGACCGAGTGTTCGCCCCTGCAGGAACTCGCCGAGACCATCCCTGGGGAATCGACCCGGGCCTTCTCGGCCTTCGCCCGGGAGCACGGCGTCGTCGTCATCGTCCCGGTCTTCGAGGAGGGCGAGGCCGGGGCGTACCACAACACGGCGGTGGTCATCGACCGGGACGGGGGCATCCTCCCCCCGTACCGGAAGGTCCACGTGCCCCACGACCCGCTCTTCTATGAGAGGCACTACTTCGTTCCCGGCGATGGGTACAGGGTCTATGAGACCGCCGCTGCCCGGTTCGCCGTCCTCGTCTGCTATGACCAGTGGTTCCCCGAGCCGGCCCGGGCCGTATCCCTCCGGGGGGCGGAGATCATTTTCTACCCGACGGCCATCGGGTGGCCCCCGGGGGAGGGGGTGCCCCCCGAGGGGGACTGGTCGGAGGCCTGGGAGACGGTCCAGCGGGCCCACGCCATCGCAAACGGGGTCCACGTCGCCGCAGTGAACCGCGCCGGGCAGGAGGGGGAGCTCCTCTTCTGGGGCGGATCCTTCGTCGCCGATGCCTTCGGAAACGTCATCGGCAGGGCCGGCGAGGAGGAGGAGGTCCTCGTGGTGGACCTCGACCTCTCCCTCAACCGTGCGGTGCGGGACGGGTGGGGGTTCCTCAGGAACCGGCGGCCGGACACCTACGGGATCCTCACTGAACCCGTCTTGCGGGAGTACCCGGGGTCAGGGGGCCGGGAGGATACCCCGAAGAGGATGGGCTTCACCATGCCAGCCGAGTGGGAGCCCCACGAGGCCACCTGGCTCGCCTGGCCCCATGAACCGGACACCTTTGCGGACATCCCTGCCGTCGGGGAGGCATACATCCGGATCATCTCCGCCCTCGTCCCGGGCGAACGGGTGAACCTCCTCGTCCGGGACGAAGATATGGAGGACCGGATCCGGGGCCTCCTCTCCGGCGCCGGGATCGCCACGGGGCAGGTGAGCCTCATCCCCTTCGACTATGCCGACGTCTGGTTCCGGGACTATGGACCGTCCTTTGTCGTAAACCGGGGGGAGGGGAAGGCCGGCATGGTCGGCTGGGGGTTCAATGCCTGGGGCGGGAAGTACCCGGGCATGATCCGGGACACCCGGATCCCCTCGTGCCTGCAGGACCGGCTCGGCCTCCCCCTCTTCCGGCCGGGGATCGTCCTCGAGGGGGGTTCCATCGACGTGAACGGGAGGGGAACGGTCCTCACCACGGAACAGTGCCTCCTCTCCCCGAACCGGAACCCGGGCCTGTCAAAGGCCGACCTGGAGGGATTCCTCGGGGAGTTCCTGGGTGCTCCTCACGTCATCTGGCTGGAGGGGGGGATCGCCGGCGACGACACCGACGGGCATATCGACGACGTCGCCCGGTTCGTGAACCCGTCGACGGTGGTGTGTGCGGTGGAGAAGGATGCGGGCGACGAGAACTATCGGGCCCTCCGGGAGAACGAGCGGATCCTCCGGGCCGCCCGGGACCAGGACGGGAACCCCCTCACGGTCATCCCCCTCCCGATGCCCCGGCCCACCGGGGATGGCGCCCGGCTCCCCGCGAGCTTCCTGAACTTTTACATCGGGAACCGGGCGGTGCTCGTCCCGGTCTTCTCGGACCCGGCCGACGCCCGGGCCCTTCGCATCCTCGGGGATCTCTTCCCCGGGAGAGAGGTCGTCGGGATCGACTGCCGTGCCCTCGTGGAGGGGATGGGGGCCATCCACTGCATCACCCGCGAGCAGCCGGCGACCCGGTGAAAATGGCGGGAACGGGATCAATTCCCCGAAGGAGGGGGAAACCCCGTTCCCGGCCGGGACAGGGAGGGTCGCCCCGCCCGCCCTACCGCCTTGTCTGGGACTGCTCACGCAGGTACGAGAGGAGGTAGTACGGGCCTCCCACCCCCTTTCCCGTGGAACCGCTCGCCTTCCAGCCGCCGAAGGACTGGCGGCCTGCCCAGGCGCCGGTCGTCGCCCCTCCCCGCCGGTTCGCGTAGCAGACCCCGAACCGGATATCCCGGAAGAAGGCCTCGACCTCCTCCGGGTCCCCGGAGAAGATCCCCGCCGTGAGGCCGTACTCGGTGTCGTTCGCCCGTCCGAGGGCCTCCTCCAGGGTGGTGAAGGTGTCCGCGACGAGGAACGGGACGAAAAGCTCTCTTTTCTCGAGCTCGTGGCCGCGCGGGAGCCCGGTGACGATGGTGGGCTCGGGGTAGTGCCCCTTGGCGAGGACGCCGCCGCTCCGGATCCTCCCTCCCGTGAGGATAGTCCCCCCGTCCCTCCGGGCCCTCCCGACGGCATCCACGAAGGTATCGCGGGCCCTCTCGTCGATGACCGGGCCCAGGAACACGTCCCGCTCCCGGGGGTCGCCGATCTTCAGGGCCCCGGTCCTCTCCATGAGGAGACCGAGGAACTCTTCTGCCACCGGTTCCTCCATGTACACCCTGGAGGCGGCGCTGCACTTCTGGCCGGAGTACCCGAAGGCCGCCCGTGCCACCCCCTCGGCCGCCTTCCCGAGGTCGGCCTTCGCCGTGACGATGACGGGGTTCCTGCTCCCCATCTCCACGACCAACGGCTTCGGCCAGGCCTCGCGGGCGGCGAGGTTCCGGAGGAGCCATGTCCCCGCGTCCCGGGAGCCGGTGAAGGCGATACCGTCCACGTCGGGGGAGGAGACCGCCGCCTCCCCGAAGGGAACGCCCGGCCCGGTGACACAGTTGGCGGCACCTCCCGGGACCCCCCCGGCGAGGAAGGCCTCGCAGAGCCGCAGCCCGGTGGAGGGGGTGGCGCTCGCGGGCTTGAGGACGACCGTGTTCCCCGTGAGGAGGGCCGCCCCGGCCATCCCGGCGGCGAGGTCGAGGGGGAAGTTGAAGGGTGAGATCACCGCCCAGGCGCCGTGGGGCTTCATGACGCTCATGCCCGTCGCGCCTGGGGCCTCGGGCTCCAGGGAGACCTCGTACCCGTGGTTCTTCTCGTACAGGTCAGCGTGATACCGGAGCATGTCCACCGCCTCCCCCACCTCCGCAACCGCCTCGAACCGGTTCTTCCCGGCCTCGTACGTGATCAGGGCCGCGAGGAGGTACCTGTCCCTTTCGATCATATCGGCGGTTTTTCTCAGGATCGAGGTCCGCTCCTTCCATCCCCTCCGGCTCCAGTCCGGGAAGGCCTCCTTCGCTGCCCGGAAGGCCCTCCCTGCCTCCTCCGCTCCCCCCTTCTGGAAGGACCCGATCAGGATGTCCCGGTCAATGGGGGACCGTACCACAAACTCCTGGTCTGCCCGGACCTCCCGCCCCCCGATGAGGAACGGGTGTCCCTGCCCGAGCTCCCCCGCGACCTTTTCGAGGGCCTGCTCGTAGGCCCCGTGGAGGGACTCGTCTCCCTCCATCGACACATAGGTGATCTTCCCCTGCATGGTCTCTCTCCTCCCTTTGTTCCTCCCGGTGGCGCCGCCAGGCCGGGGGAACCCTACGGGTACCATGAGAGGCGGGCCCGTGTTAAAAAATGTTTCCTGCCGCAACCGTTATATGAACCTCCGCCTATTCCTCGCAGGCGCGAAGGGGAGCGGAAGGGCCATGATCAGGGTGAAGCGGGTGTACGACCCCCCGTCGGCCGATGACGGCACGAGGGTTCTCGTGGACCGGCTCTGGCCCCGGGGAATTTCGAAGGAGCGGGCCCGGATCGACCTGTGGTTAAAGGAGGTTGCACCATCGGCAGATCTCAGAAAATGGTACGGCCATGACCCGGATCGGTGGGAGGAGTTCCGCCGACGGTATCGGGCAGAACTGTCGGCCAAGAAGGACCTGATCCTGACCCTGAAGGAACAGGCAGGGCATGGAACGATCACCCTTGTCTACAGCTCACGCGAGGAAATGCGAAACAATGCCGTGGCACTGAGGATGTACCTGGAGGAAAGGGAATGGCTGGGCTGAAACGGACCCTCGGGCTCTGGGGGGCAGCAGCAGTAGGCATCGGGGCCATCATCGGGACGGGCATATTTGTCCTCATCGGGGTGGCCTCGGGCATTTCTGGACCGGCGGTCATCATCTCGTTTCTCATCGCGGGATTCACGGCATTGCTGACCGGCCTCTCGACCGCCGAACTCTCGTCATTCATCACGGAAGCCGGCGGGAGCTACATCTATACCACAAGGGCCTTCGGGAAATTTCCCGGGTTCGTCATCGGCTGGATGAAGTCCTTTGACTACATCGTGGGGGCTAGCGCCGTTTCCATCGGGTTCGCGGCCTATTTCGCTTACCTGGTGGGCTTACCCCCTGCCGTCGGGACGCTTGTCCTCGTGGGCAGTACCTGGCCTCTCGTCCTCATGGCCGTGAACCTCAAAGGGATGAAGGAGGCAGGAGGAACGAACAGTGTCCTTGTTGCC
Source organism: Methanomicrobiales archaeon (assembly GCA_035542115.1). Lineage (GTDB taxonomy): Archaea > Halobacteriota > Methanomicrobia > Methanomicrobiales > JACTUA01 > JACTUA01. The sequence goes on from DATKMC010000035.1 coordinate 15,588, forward strand.
CTGAAGATCTCTGCCCTCGTCGTTTTCATCGTTGTCGGGGGGTGGTACCTCTTCACGCACGGCGACCTCTCCAATTATCACCCGTTTTTCCCGAATGGGATCGCCGGAGCTTTACAGGGCGCATCGATCATCTTCTTTGCCTTTATCGGTTTCAACACCATCTCGGTCATCGCAGAGGAGGTGAAGGATCCGGAGAGGAATGTCCCGAGGGCGGTCCTCATCGCCTTTGCCATCTGCACCCTGCTCTACATCGGGGTATCCGTCGTGGCGGTGGGACTCCTGAACTGGAAGCTGCTCGGGCTTTCGAGCGCCCCCCTCGAGGCTGCCCTCCGGGTCGCCACCGACAACTTCTTTGTCCTGGAATTTATTGCCTTCACGGCCCTCGTTGCCACCACATCGGTCATCGTGACCTCCATCATGGGGGGATCCCGGGCGCTCTTTGCCATGGCCCGGCAGCGGGTGATCCCCGGTACTTTTGCCCATCTCTCAGAGAACGGCATCCCGGTCCTCACCGTGCTCATCACGGGGATCGCCATTGGTGCCATCGTATTCTTCACGGGGGGGAACCTCGACTGGCTTGCCTCGATCTTCAACTTCGGAACCCTGGTGACCTTCACCTTCATCAACCTGAGTCTCCTCCGGCTGCGGAGGACCATGCCCGACGTAAAACGGGGATTCCGGGTCCCCCTGTACCCCCTCACCCCGGTCCTGGGAGTACTCAGCTGCCTTCTCCTCTCCCTGTACCTGAGCAGGAATGCCATCCTGGTTGGTTTCGGGTGGGTTGCCATCGGGGTTGTCGCCTATGCATGGAACAGGAAACGCTACCGGGTGCTCCCGGTAGAGGGCCCGTGACCTCTCTGCCCCCCTTCCTGGTGAGCTGGAATCCCCTCGTTCCCTCAAGTGGCTGATGACCCGCTCAAGGGGGTTGCCCTCGGGGTCCGGAAAAAAGATTTATTCCTTCATCATCGGCTGCCAGAACCCGATGACATTCCCCTCGGTGTCCTGGATGACGGCGGTGGGGCCCACGCCCTCGACCTCCATTTCATGGACGATCTTCCCGCCGAGCTTCTCCACCTTCGCCCTGGCCTTTTTGTAATCCTCCACCACGACATACGGCGTGAAGGGCGTCATGGGCATCTGCCTCTTGTACATCCCGCCCATGGCAAGGGTTCCCTCCACGGGTTCCCCGCATTTCACGTCCTGATAGTCCACCGAGGGGGGCATGGCTCCCGGCATGGCGGTCGGCCCGATCTCCCACCCGAAAAGGGAGGTGTAGAACCTCTTCGCGCGCTTCACGTCGTCTGCCGGTATTTCGAAGTACCCGATGTTTGGCATACCCCGGTGCTCACCCGGGACCCTATTTAACCCCTGCGCCGAGACCCAAAATATGAGAGATCCCCTGGCACCGGACCCCGGGCCCGGGCGATCACCGTTTCTTCTTCGGGGGCTCGGCCCCCTCCCACTCGAGAGCCTTCAGGATCAGCCCCTCGAAGCCCGCGGTGTTCACGAAGTCGAGCTTCTCGATGTCCCCCTTTGTCCCGCCGGGCCAGTGGATCCTGAGCACCCAGCCGGCGGCATTGGGGGCCGAGATGTACGCGGTCCCGTTCCTCGCCTTCCCCTTCCCGCAGGTGAACCGGAGGTCCCACATGCCCCGCCGGTCCGCCGCATAGACCGTGCACCCCGGGCGGCTCTCCTCGTACTGCTTCACCCGGGTCCTCACGAGTACCCCGACCGAGGACTCGTCCAGAAGATCGAACTCTGCCATGGCTCCTCACCAGACGGAGGTTACCCCCGGGGATGATAGTAGTTTGCCCCGGCGTCATGCCGTGAAAGGAGATACCCCCGCCATCTCCCCGAGGACCCCCCAGAGGTGCTCCTGGGCGTCCCGGTCCCGGGCCATCCGGGACGGGCGGGCCTCCTCCATGCCGTCGAAGTACTTTCCCGTCACCCCTTTCACCCCGGGCGCGGTCGCGAGGTACACAGGTGTTCGGGCCCCTGACTCCGGGGAGTCGCAGGGGTAGGTGGGGAAGGCCGAGGCGAGGAGCTTCGTGCAGATGACCCCGGGGTGCAGGCAGTTCACCGTCACCTGCCCGGAGCCTATCCGCCGTGCGAAGGCCGCGGTCATGAGGACAACGCCGAGCTTCGACTGCGCGTAGGCACCCCAGGCATCGTACCTCCGCTCCCCCTGGAGGTCCTCCCAGTTCATCCGGTCCGCGTCGAAGTGGGCGCTCGAGGCGACGTTCACGATCCGGGCAGGGGCGGCCGCCGAAAGGAGCGGCATGAGGAGGTGCGAGAGGAGGAAGGGGGCGAGGAGGTTCACCGCAAAGGTCATCTCGAGGCCGTCGGCGGTGAGGGTCCGCTCAGCCCGGTAGACCCCGGCGTTGTTGATGAGCACATCGAGCCGGTCGTGGCTGTCCCTCACCTTCCCGGCGAGGCCCCGGACCCCTTCATGGGTAGAGAGGTCCGCGGTGAAGAGCTCAGGTGACGGGCTCCCGGCCTTCCGGACCTCCGCGAGGGCGGCCCGGCCCTTCGCGGGGTCTCTCCCGTGCACGAGGACCCGGTGGCCCATCCGGGCGAGGGCAAGGGCCGTTGCCCTCCCGATGCCGTCGGTAGAGCCGGTGACGAGGATGGTAAGACTCGGGATGGCGGGGGGGTCCGATACTGCGTGCGAGAGGGTCATGGGGTCGCTCAGACGGGGTGTATCTGGCGGGGATGAAAAAGGTTTTCCCGGGTCAGGCCCACGTTCCCTTCACGAGGAGCCCGGCCTCCCTCAGGCGGGGAGTGAGGGTGACGAGGAGGAGCGGGGTGATGATGGCGGTCACGACCAGGTTCCCGAGGAACCAGCTCCAGAACGCTCCTGGAAGCACGGCCATGGGGATGACGCCCCCGAGGGCGAGGGTCCCCGCCCCCCAGCCAGCCCCCGCGAGGTTGTTCGCGAGCCACCCGAAGGCCAGGAAGACCCCCAGGTCCCGCCGGGTCCAGAGCCCGGGATCGGCATGGAATGCCCGGAAGGCAGCGAGGGGGATGAGGACCTGCCAGAGGTCCGCGAGGGACCAGAGAGGGTTCAGGAGGGGCGGGACACCGCCGGCGACCCCCGCCCCGAGGATGCAGCCCAGGTACGCGGCGAGGACACCCCAGCCGCCGAACCAGAGGGCAAAGGCGATCATGAAGGCGACGGCGATGTAGAGCCCCGATACCCCCGGCGCGATCGGAATATTGATGACCCCGAAGGCGGCAAGCAGGGTGTCCACGACCACGAGACCGATGAAGATGGCGGGGAACCTCCACCCCGGACCCCGTGGGATCTCCCCCTGACCTGATTCCATGCTCTTCCCTCTCACCATGCGGCCCCGGCGATGGCGCACTCATCGCCCTGGTTCCCCGCGGCACCCGCAGGTCCGCCGGACCTCGCGGGCATGAGCCCACCCGGGACCGCCCTTCAGGGAGTATTTCCTTCCATCCCGATAAACAGTTCCATCATGGCGATGGTACCCGGGTCCGGCATCTGCCGAAGTGGCCGGATTGGTGACAATCATCCACGCGTCATCGGCCTTCACCTCTCCTGACACGGAGGGGTAAATCCTTTCCCCGCGTGAACCGGCATTTCTCAGGCAGGTTTTCCGGGTCGATTCATTCCTATGGCGATGGCGATCCATGAATCGGCAGGTATATAAATCAGTGAAGAAACCCTTTGTCGGTGTTCACCCGAAGGATTGCCCCGTGAACATCGAAATTATCGAGTGAGGAAGTGTATCGCATGCGAAGGTTGCTCCTGTTGAGCGCTGTTGCTTTCATGGTCTTCGTCCTGGCCTTCCAGCCGGTTTCGGCTGTTACCTGCCCGCTGGGCAGTGGATGGTGTTACTTGGATGTTAATGGTTGTAATAAGGATGCTGATAACTCGAGAGCGTCTGTAAGCGTTCAGGCAATTAATGTTTATTGGTATTACAATCCAGATTTGAACAGATGGAGGATTGAAATAGAACAGGTTACCGGCGAAGGCGATGCTAATTTCCGTGGTAACTCGCATCCCACGTATGGGGACTACGGTGTCTACTGGTACCTGCCGGGCTCATATCGTAACCGTGAACGTTTCGGCGACCAGGTTGTCGTATACACGAGTGCCATTAAAAGACGATTCACCATGTTTGACACTGGGACGATATTCTCCGGCACAAGGGTGTTCCAAGGTGGCTCTAGATCCTCGACTGCCCGGTGCCTGGCCAGTGGAAACCAATGCCCGAGGGTTATCGTTGCCGGTAGCGTGGGAAATACCGGGGCCGTCTGCTCGGTAAGCCCACCTGTTGGTGGGCCAGTCCCCGTTTGGGTTCCAACATCTGACGTGCTCCCCGAGGATTCGTCGTCCTGACTAAGCCAAGAGCAGGCGGGGGTTAGCTCCCTCGTCTGCTCCCGGACCTCCGCCGGTTCATTGATCGAACCGCTGGTTCGATACCCGGTCATCTGTCCCGGTAATTCCCTCTCATCCTTTCAGGGTTCCTTTCATCACCGCATATGTGCCCCGTCGCAGAAGGGTTTATTCCCCGATCTCCCGCACCGGCAGAGCGTGACACGGTTGCGGATCTCGTAGGAAAACCCGTCAGCAGCGATGATGGGAATGCCGCCCCGGACCCAGAGTGGGCCCTGCACTCCCTCGGCCGGTCCCTCGACGAGTCCGATGGACTTCTCAAACACCGGCTCCAGGGGTTTCCCCGTCTTCCTGTCCCAGACAACCAGGCGTCCCGAGTGGCAGTTCGCGGCCATCCCGATGGCGGTTCTCTTTGCTTCCTCACTGCCGGACTGCTCGATAAGATCCCATATCCCTTCCCCGCGGATGCAGAACCGGGCATGGGAGCAGAACCCTGGTGCATCGCTCAGCCGGATATCGGGGCCCTCGGTCCACCCTGCCCGCTCCAGGTACGGCTTCCGGCTGGCCGTCTCGGTGCCATCGAAGGCATTCTTCAGGTGGTTCCCGTCGCAGAAGGGCCTGGTCCGGGAACCCCCGCACCGGCAGAGGGCATAGGTCTCCCGGAGGGGGTATCGTTCACCCTCCCTCCAGCCGATGGAATTCCCCTTCTTGTCGCAGACGAGGATCTGTTTCACGAGAGGGATGGACCCGGTGACCATGTACGGGCCGTCCTTCGTCACCTGTATCCGGGCGTCCTCTTTTTTACCGGCACCTGGCATGCTTCTCCCCAGAAAAATGCAGGATTATAGTATTTGAGACCTCCCCTCCACCTCACCGGCCGCATCGATTCCGGGTACCGGGAATATCTTCTTCGATCATTTTTCGTATTTCCAACGGGCAAGGTTAAAATCCCGAGCTGGACTTTTCTTGTTTGCGGGAGCAAACAGTCCGTTATCCTTCTCCGGTGCCTGACTCCCGCCCGCCCGTCCGTCGGCGGTGCATGTTCTTCAAAAACCGGCGTCTCACAGCGGTATCACAAGAACTGCGAGTGAACCGGTGAAACGGCAGGCCCATCCATCAATTCAATCGTGTACCGGTGGGGATATCCGCTCTTCTTGAAGGCCTGCGTCTCGGAGATAAAAAAACCGTACCTCCTCTTCCGGATATGGTTTCTCTGGATGAACATCAGTAACGAGCTTATGGAAGAGCCGCAGGTGCCCTGCACCTGAAGAGAGGATGCAATTTCCCGGGCCGTTCCATGAACACGGGCGATATTTTGCCTGGCCATATGATTGCAGATGAGTTGTGCAGTTTCGTATCGCTTATTGCCGGCCACTGAGTTTCCCCCTCTTATCCATTTCTTTCCCTGTCTCCCTGTATGTAAAGGCTCGCCCGGGGGATATAGCTGCGCATGCGAGGTTTTTTATCAAAAAATGAAAATACAGGGCATCTTTTCCCAATGATTCACCAAGGGTGCCATTTAAACAGGCTCTGCACTCGCGCAACCCTCGGGCTCGCCGGCCCGCGGTCTCCCATTCCGCGTCGTAGTACTCCTCATCGGTGAGGAGGACGCAATAGTCACAGATCGCCTGCATCTCCGGGGCATCGCCCTTCGAGGCCAGGGCTCCCGGAGAGTCTGTATACGGTTCCTCCACGATAATTTTTCAATCGCGGAACAGGAGCTCACTCCCGGGAGAACTCCCGTAGGCAAACCCTTTTCCCTGTTCCGGGAGAGGCACTTGTAGAGCAGGTGGTCCTATGCCCCTTGGCATCACCGTGTACGACGGCGCCGGCTGCATCGGCGGGAACAAGATCTACCTGGACGACGGGAAGGACGGCGTTTTCCTCGACTTCGGAAAGAACTTCGGGAAGTATGCCCGCTTCTACGAGGAGTTCCTGAAGAGCCGGACCACCCGGGGGATCCACGACCTCCTCGTCCTCGGGCTCATCCCGCGGCTGAATATTTACCGCCGCGATCTCGTCACCCCCGATGTTTCCCTTTCCGGCTACCCGTCCCTCCCCATCTCCGCCGTTCTCCTTTCCCATGCCCACCTGGACCACTGCGGGAACATCGGTCTCCTCCCGCAGGAGATCCCCGTCTTCTCCACCCCGATGACAGCCGCCATCCTGAAGGGGTACCAGGACACGGGGAAGTCGACCACCGAGGCCGACGTCGCCTACTCCTCGGAGAGGAGGCCGAACGCCGACGATCCCCTCTACCTGGAGTCCGAGGCCGGGGCCTGCTACCAGGGGAAGGAGTTCTGCCTCACGTCTCCCCCGCCGGAGAAGTTCCTCGAGTTCCTCTCCTGGCGGCCCGGGCAGGACGGGAAACGGGCAAAAAAGCTCTCACCCGGGCGGTGCTGCACGATGGAGAACCACCCCCTCCCCTTCCCGGTCACCTCCTGCGAGGTGGATCACTCCCTGTACGGGGCCTGCGGCTTTCTCGTCGAGGGGGAGAAGGCCGTCGCGTATACCGGCGACTTCCGGCTCCACGGCCGGAACGAGGCGAAGACCCGGGAGTTCATCTCCCGGGCCGGAGGTGCGGACATCCTGATCACCGAGGGCACCCGGGTCTCTGATACCGGACCGCCGGACGGGAGCCGGGTCACCGAGGAATCGGTCTGCTCGACCTGCCGGGGAGCCGTCGAGGACTTCCCCGGCCTCGTGATCGCCGACTTCTCCGCCCGGAACTTCGAGCGCCTCGAGGCCTTCAAGGAGATCGCCGCCGCCATGGGCCGGGAGCTCGTGGTGACCGCCCGGGACCTCTACATGCTCTACGCCCTCTCCACCGTCGACGGGGTGAGGCGCTGGGAGGGAGTCCGGGTCTACGACGAGATCGTGGACCATGCCCGGCGGAAATGGGAGGCGGAGCTCGTGCAGCCCCTCGCCGGCGACCTGTACGTGACCCACGAGGCTATCCGCCAGGATCCTGGCCGGTTCATCCTCTGCTTCTCCTTCTTTGACATGAACCACCTTCTCGACATCAAACCTCCCGGCGGCCGGTACCTCTATTCCTCCTGCGAGCCCTTCAGCGAGGAGATGGAGATCGACTTCCGCCGTCTCTGGGAGTGGCTCCGGTTCTTCGGGATCGAGCCCTGCGGCTTTTCGATGGAGAAGAACTCGGCCGGGGAGGTGGTTCCCGTCATGGACAAACACTACCATGCGTCAGGCCATGCATCCGGTGCCGATGTCGCCTGGGCCATCGACGAGATCGAGCCCGATGTGATCATCCCGGTCCACACCGAGAACCCGGGGTGGTTTACCGAGAATTTTGACGGGGTGCTCGTGCCGGAGGAAGGGAAGAGGTATACGTTTTAAACAAGAAAATTCTAGTATGGACAGATTCCTCCTGGAGCTCGACCCCGAGACGATGAACCGGCTGGAGAGGCTGAAGTCGTACCCGGAGGAACCCATGAACCAGGTCATTCACCGGCTCATCGATTCCTACGAGGATGACGCCTCGTTGTCCAGGGAAGAGATCGAGGGGATCAGGGAGATC
>DATKMC010000036.1:0-8204 GCA_035542115.1 Methanomicrobiales archaeon
TCGTCGGCCTCGGCGACCAGCGGTACGTGGTCATCACCCCCATGTCGGTGAAGATCGCCCGGGACAAGATCGGGGGCGGAACCACCTAGTGCAGAGTATCGTCCAGGGCCGCTGTCCATACTGTGAACGGGAGATAGAATATCTTTACCAGACCGAAAATATCCCCTTCTTTTCCGATATCCTCATCGTGAGCGGGCGGTGCCAGTGCGGCTACCGGCATGCCGACACCATGGTCCTCTCGGGCGGGGAGCCCGCCAGGTGGGAGATTTCGGTGGAGGGGCCCGAGGACCTCGCGGTGAGGGTCGTCCGGTCGGCCTCCGCGGCCATCCGGATCCCGGAGCTCGGGGTGGAGATCGACCCCGGCCCGGCCTGCGAGGGCTTTGTCTCGAACGTCGAGGGGGTTCTCGACCGGATCGGGGACGTCCTCGGGAGCGTCCTCACCTGGGCCGGGGGGGAGGAGCGGGAGAATGCCCTCGCCCTCAGGGAGCGCATCGGCCTCGCCCGGGAGGGAAGCGTCCCTTTCACCCTGAGCATCGAGGACCCGTCGGGGAACTCGGCAATCGTCTCGCCAAGGGCGACGAAGACGCTGATTCCCCTCTGCCCGGAAGAAGGGCCTCTCGAAAAGAAGGAAGGAAACGGGTAACCGCCCGTTCCGCTCAGCGGACGGGGAGCCCTTTTATCGTGATACCCGGTTCCTTCACGATCTGCCCGACGATTCTGGAACCGGGGATGAGTTTCCGCACTGTCCCGGCCTGGTCCTCGGGAAGTACATAGGCGAAGCCCATCCCCATATTGAAGGTCCGGTACATCTCGACCGGATCGATATCCCCCTTCTCCTGCAACCAGGTGAAGACCGGGGGGACGGGGAGGGGATCGGTGAAGTCGAAGCCGTACTTCGTGAGCCGGGGGAAGTTGAGGAGCCCGCTCCCCGTCACATGGCACATCCCGTGGATCTCGGCCTTCCGGCAGGCCTCGAGGGCCTCCCGGTAGATACGGGTCGGGGTGAGGAGGGCCTTCCCCACGGGGGTCCCGTCGGGGAGGCGTTCGCCGTACCCCCCCGCCTTCTCAACGACCCGGCGGGCGAGGGTGAGGCCGTTCGAGTGGATCCCGCTCGAGGGGACCCCGAGGATGACCTCCCCGGGCCGGATCTTCTCCCCGGTGACCACCTTTCCCTTCTCCTGGACCCCGAGGCAGGTCCCCGCGAGGTCTAGGCCCTTCACGAGCCCGGGGAGCTGGGCGGTCTCCCCGCCGACGAGGTTCAGGTTCGCGAGCCGGGCCCCCTCGTTCAGGCCCTCCCCGATCTGGGCCATCTTCTCCACCGAGAGCCGGTCGGTCGCTATGTAGTCCACGAAGGCCACGGGCTCGACGTTCATAACAAAGAGGTCGTTCGCGTTCATGGCGATACAGTCGATGCCCACGGTGTGCCAGTCCGCGAGGGCGTCTGCGACGAGCAGCTTCGTCCCCACCCCGTCGGTGGTAAGGGCGAGGACATGCTGCCCGAGGTCGACAAGCCCCGCGTAATGGCCGACCCAGCCGACCATCCCGTAAGGCCCCTTCCGGCGGAAGGTCACCTTCCCGGTGAGGGCCCCGATGGCCTCCTTTACGAGATCGATGTCGACCCCCGCTCCGCGGTAGGTCTCCCTACCCATCCTGGTCCTCCGAGAGCCGGAACTCATCATGGAGGACCCGTACCGCCTTAGGCCCGTCGGACTCCTTCACCACGAAGGAGACGTTCACCTCCGAGGAGCCCTGGGAGATCATCATGATGTTCACGCCGGCGAGGCCGAGGGCAGTGAAGATCCTCCCGGAGATGCCCGGGGTGCCGGCCATGCCTGCCCCGATGACCGCTACGGCAGCCACGTCGGGGTTCGCCGATACCTCCCGGACGATCCCCTGCTCGACCATGGGCTTCAGGGCCTCTGCGGCCATCTCCATGTGGTCGAGCTCCACGATGATGGAGATGTTCGCCTCCGAGGAGCCCTGGGAGATCATCATGACGTTCACCTCCCGGTCGGCGAGGGCGGAAAAGATGGCTCGGGCGACGCCCGGCCGCCCGATCATCTGGGCGCCGTTCACGTTCACGAGGGCGACCCCGGTGATGTGGGTGAGGGCCTTCACCACCCGCCGGGATCTCCGCTTCTCCTTGACGATGCAGGTCCCTGGGTGCGAGGGGTTGAAGGTGTTCTTCACCCGTATGGGGATCTCCTTTCTCATGGCCGGCTCGATGGATCGGGGGTGCATCACCTTGGCACCGAAGAACGAGAGCTCCATAGCCTCGAGGTACGAGACGGTCGGGAGTACCCGGGCCTCCCGGACGAGCCGGGGGTCGGTGGTCATGATGCCATCCACGTCGGTCCAGATCCAGACCTCGTCGGCCCCGATGGCCGCCCCGACGACCGTGGCCGAATAGTCCGAGCCGCTCCGGCCGAGGGTGGTGGTGATCCCCTGGGGGGTGCAGCCCATATAGCCCATGATGACCGGCACCGAGTCCTGGAGGAGGGGGAGGACCCGGGCCCGGATCTTCGGCTCGGCCTCGGGGAGGACGATCCCGTCGCCGTGGGTGGCCGTGGTGGTGATCCCGGCCTCGCAGCCGTCGAGGACCACCGAGGGGATGCCCCGCTGCCTGAGGGCGGCCCGGAGCACGGGGGCGGAGAGGCGCTCCCCGAAGGAGATGAGGTAGTCCCGCGACCGGGGGGTGAGCTCCCGGAGGTTGTTCAGGCCCACGTACATGTTCCTGAGGTCCGAGAGCCGCCCGTCCAGAATCCGGCCGGTTTCCTCGACGTAGTCGGGGGCGGCGACCTCGAGTGCCTTCCGGTGCCGGTCCCGGAGCTGGGTGACGAAGGGCTCGATCCCGGGCCTGTCTTTGCAGGTGACGACCTCGTTCGCCATCTCGATGAGCTGGTTCGTTACCCCCGACATGGCGGAGACCACCACCGCGAGCTCGTGCCCCTCCTCGTGGTACGGGGCGAGGATATCCACCACCTTCCGAATCCGGTCCCCGTCACCCACGGAGGTCCCGCCGAATTTCATGAGAAGCCGCATAGGTTCCCCTCGCACGCCCTGATCGTTTTTATTACTATACGATCAACCTACTAATAAGATGCGTGCAGACGATACGGTGGAGTGTCACGTCCTCGTCATCGGGAGCGGCGGGGCTGGCGTGAGGGCGGCCGTGGAGGCGGAGCAGTACGGGGACACGGTCCTTGTCTCGAAGTCCCTCGCGGGGAAGGGCGGGTGCACTCCCATGGCGGAGGGGGGGTACAACGCTGCCCTCGGGGAGAACGACTCCTGCGTGCTCCACAAGGAGGACACCATCCGGGGCGGGGCGTACCTGAACGACCCGGAGCTCGTGGACATCCTCGTGAAGGAGGCCCCCGAGCGGTTCATGGAGCTCGTGAAGTGGGGGGCGGTGTTCGACCGTACGCCTGAGGAGAAGTTTGCCCAGCGCTCCTTCGGGGGCCAGCGGGTCCCCCGGACCTGCTATGCGGGTGACCGGACAGGCCACGAAATAATGATGACCCTCCTCGAACGGCTCCGGGCGGGGAACGTCACCGTCCTCCAGGAGGTCTCGGTCATCGACCTCCTGAAGCGGGAGGGTCGGGTGGTGGGTGCCGTCGCCATTGACCGGAACGGGGGGCTCAGGGCCCTCCAGGCCGACTCCACCATCATCGCCACCGGCGGGGCGTCGAGGATCTACGACATCTCCACGAACTCGGCGACGGGGACGGGCGACGGGTTCGCCCTCGGCTACCGGGCCGGCGCCGAGCTCATCGACATGGAGATGGTCCAGTTCCATCCCACGGGGGCGGTCTACCCATACGACGCCCGCGGCCGGCTGGTCACCGAGGCGGTGCGGGGGGAGGGCGGGGTCCTCCTCAACTCGAGAGGCGAGCGGTTCATGGACCGTTATGATCCCGAGCGGATGGAGCTCTCGACCCGGGACGTCGTCGCCCGGTCCATCGCCCGGGAGATCGCCGAGGGCCGTGGGACCCCCCGGGGCGGGGTCTGGCTTGACGTGACCCATCTCCCCGCGGGGCAAATCGAGGATAAGCTTCCCCTTATGCTCGAGCAGTTCCTCGCCTTCGGGATCGACATCCGGACGGAGCGGATGGAGGTTTCCCCCACCGCCCACCACTTCATGGGCGGGCTCCGGATCACCCCCTCCTGCGAGACCACGGTCCCCGGCCTCTATGCCTGCGGGGAGGCGGCCGGCGGTGTCCACGGGGCGAACCGGCTCGGCGGGAACTCCCTTGCCGAGACCCAGGTCTTTGGTAAGCGAGCCGGGGAGGCGGCCGGGAGGGCCCCGTCGAGGGGAATCCGGATCGACACCCGGCACCTCGAGAAGTACCGGCGGATGATGGACGACTTCAGGGCGGGAGGGGTGAGCCCGGCCACCATCACCCGGAAACTCCAGGAGGCCATGTGGAAAGGCGCGGGGATCGCCCGGAACGCCCGGGACCTGGAGGCGACCCTCGTGGACGTCGAGAAGCTCGCGAAGAAGAAGCTCCTTGCCCAGACCCCCGAGAACCTCGCCGAATGCTTCACCGTCCAGAACATGTGCCTCGTGGCATCCCTCGTGGTGCGCTCCGCCCTCCTCCGGGGCGAGTCCCGGGGTGCCCATATGAGGAGTGACATCCTCCAGAGCTGGGATGCGGCGAACTCCCCGTACGGGCATTCCTTTATCTCCATCAACCGGGCAGGGATCGAGGAACGGAAGGTGCCCCCATGAACCTGCTGACGCAGTTTCAAGATGGCCTGAAAGCGGCAAGCGTACCGCTCTCAAGCGGCCCGGGGGCCTCCATGAAAACGACTTTGTCGTTCTCAACCGGCGGAGGCGGCCGATGAAACGGTTCACGGTGACGGTGTTCCGTCACAACCCGGCAAAGGACCAGCGCTCGCGGTACCAGACCTATACTGTCGCGGTCGAGGAGGGGGCCCGGGTCCTCCACCTCCTCCATGCCATCCATGCTGAGGACCCGACCCTCTCGTACCGGTACTGCTGCGGGACCGGCCAGTGCGGGTCCTGCGCCGTGCGGGTGAACGGGGAGCCCGTGCTTGCCTGCATGACCGAGGCCCGGGATGGTATGGTCATCGAGCCCCTGAACCTCCCGGTGAGGAAGGACCTCCTCGTGGACATGGAGCCGGTGCTCGCGAAGATCGCGACCATCGCCCCGAAGGAGGAGCTCTGCCTCCCCATGAAGGAGGAGGTGGAGGCCATGAAGCCCCTCCGGTCCTGCATCGAGTGCCTCGCCTGCGTATCGGTCTGCCCGGCCATGGAGGTGGCCGAGTTCGCGGGCCCCCTCACCATGCGGCAGGAAATGCGCCTCGCCCTCGACCCGCGGGACGCGGGCGACCGGATCTCCGACGCCATCCGGGACGGCCTTTTCATGTGCACCACCTGCCAGTACTGCTGGAAGGTCTGCCCGAAGAAGATCGAGATCCCGGGGAAGGCCATCGAGAAGCTCCGGCGGATGGTGAACCGGCGGGGGCTCACCTTCCCGCGTCATAAGGAGATCGCGGCCCTCGTCGCCGAGACCGGCCGGTCGGTCCCGAGGAACCAGCCGACCTTCCTCGAGCAGGTCCCGGAGGTCATCGAGCCGGAGGGCCTGGTCCGGGGCACCGTGGGCTTCTTCGTCGGCTGCATGTACAACAACCGGCTCCCCCAGACTGCCCTCGACGCGATGGAGGTCTTCTCGCGGAACGGGATCCGGGTCATCATCCCCCACGAGCAGGTGTGCTGCGGTTCCCCCCTCATCCGGACCGGCCAGACAGACATCCTTCCCGGCCTCATGGAGAAGAACATCGCGGCATTCACCTGCCGCGGGATCGACACCGTCATGACCATGTGCGCCGGCTGCGGCTCCACACTGAAGAACGATTACCGCACCCCCTTCATCGTGAAGGACGTGAACGAGGTCCTCTGCGAGCTGGGCATCGAGGAGCCCGCCCGGCTCCCCGTCCGGGTGGCTTACCATGACCCCTGCCACCTGCTCCGGGGGCAGGGGGTCTCCCGCCAGCCCCGGGAGCTCATCGGGCGGGTGGCGGAGCTCGTGGAGATCCCGGTGAAGTGCTGCGGGGCCGGCGGGGGGACACGGGCGGGCCAGCCCGACGTCTCGAAGGCTCTTGCGGCAAAGAAGGTGGAGGAGATTGAGCGGGCGGGCGTGGAGTGGGTCATCTCCTCCTGCCCCTTCTGCGAGTTCCACATCGGCGAGCACTGCCGGCGGCCGGTGAAGAACGTGACCACCCTCCTCCTCGAGGGATACCGGCGCAAGGACCGGGACCGGGGAGGGGAAGCCGGGGAATCGGCGGCGGCATGACGGCCAGGGAGTGGAAACCGGGGAGATCCGGGCAGACCATGGAGGAACCGGCCGGGATCCGGGTCCTCCTCGTCACGGGTGATCCGGACCTCATCGAGTACGCGAGGAACGACCTCCAGTCTGAGGGGTACTTCCGGGTCGAGACGGCCCGGTCCGGCGAGGACGCCCTCGAGAGGCTCAAGGCCTCCGGCTTCGATGCCATCGTTTCGGCCCTCCGGCTGCCGGGCATGAGCGGGACGGCCCTCCTCAAGAGCTGCCGGTGCGGAGGGAACCGCACCCCCTTCATCCTCCTCGGGAAGGGGCCGGATCTGGAAACGGTGCTTTCGGCCTTCAACCAGGGGGTCTCGGCCTTCATCGACACCGGGGCAGCCGGGGGGCTCCTCCCGGGGAACCTCTGCATGGCGGTCATCCGGGCGGTGGAGGACCACCGGTCCCTCCTCGCCGTGAAGAAAGAGCGGGACCGGTTCCGGGCCATCCTCTCGGCCCAGAGGACGGGCCTCGCCCTCGTGAACCCGGACCTCACCGTCGCATGGGCTGACGAAGAGGCCCGAAGGATGGTCCCGGGCCGGGAGCCGGTCGGGATCACCTGCCACGAGTTCTACGAGGGCACGGACCGCCCCTGCGAGCCCTGCCCCGCCCTCCTGACCTTCGAGACAGGGACCGCGAGGGAGAGCGACCACTTCAATCCCCTTGACCGGCGCTGGTACCATAGTATCACCCAGCCCATCCGTGACGCCGACGGGAGGGTGGTCCAGGTCCTCGAGGGGATCACGGATATCACGGACCGGAAACAGGCGGTGGAGGCCCTCCGGCTCTCCGAGGAGAAGTACCGGGACCTCGTGGAGAACGCGAACAGCATCATCTTCCGTTCCGACAAGGAGGGGACCATCACCTTCTTCAACGATTTTGCCCAGAAGTTCTTCGGGTTCTCGGCGGGGGAGATTATCGGGAGGAATGTCATCGGGACCATCGTCCCCGAGAGCGACAGCGCCGGGCGGGACCATGTCTCCATGATCCGGGATATCAGGGCCCACCCGGAATCGTACCGGAACAACGAGAACGAGAACATCAAGAAGAACGGGGAACGGGTCTGGATCTCCTGGACGAACCGGGCCATCTTCAACGTCCGGGGCGAGTTCGTGGAGCTCCTCTCCGTGGGAAACGACATCACCGACCGGAAGAAGGCCGAGGTGGCGCTCTTTGCCGCGAACCGGAAGCTGAACCTCCTCTCGAGCGTCACCCGGCATGACGTCCTGAACCAGCTGAACGTCCTCATCGGCTACCTTGGCCTCGTCCGGGACCATGTCAGCGACGTGGATACCGCCACGCTCCTCTCCCGGGCCATGGACTCGGCCTGGACCATCCGGAAGCTCATCGACTTCACCAAGGACTACCAGGAGATCGGGGTCCACTCCCCCCGGTGGCACGAGGTCGCCCGGACGGTGGCGGGTGTCGCCTCACCCCTTGACCTGGGCGGGATCGCCCTCGAGGTGGAGGTAGGGGACCTCCGGGTGTACGCCGACCCGCTCCTCGAGAAGGTCTTCTACGCCCTCCTGGACAATGCCCTCAGGCACGGGGAACGGATCGACAGGGTCCGGGTCTCCTGCCATGCGGATGGAGGGGACCTCATCATCGCCGTGGAGGACAACGGCCTCGGGGTCCCGCCGGACGAGAAGGAGCGGATCTTTGCCCGGGGCACGGGGAGGAACACCGGCTACGGGCTCTTCATCGCCCGGGAGATTCTCTCGATCACGGGCCTTTCCATCGCCGAGACCGGGACCTTTGGCGAGGGGGCCCGGTTCGAGATCCGGGTCCCGGAGGGGGCCTATCGGTCCGGGAAGGACTGACCCTCCGCCGGGGCCTCTCCGCCCCCGCCCCTTAACACTC
>DATKMC010000037.1:0-3955 GCA_035542115.1 Methanomicrobiales archaeon
GAGTTCTTCGGCTGGGTGATCCCGTCGGGAACCGGGCGGGCCCGGGTCGGGCTCTGCGGCGAGGGGGATCTCCGGCAGCGGCTCGCGGACCTCCTCCGGCCCCATGAAGGAGGGGTGCTCGACATGGTATCCGGGGCCCTCCCCCTTGGTCCCCTTGGCCGCACGTATGGCTCGAGGGCCCTCGTCGCCGGCGACGCTGCAGGGATGGCCAAGCCCACCTCGGGCGGAGGCATCTATACCGGCGTCCGGGCCGCACGCCATGCCGCCGCGGTTGCCGCCGAGTGCTGCCGGAAGGGATCGTTCCGGGATCGAGACCTTGCCCCCTATGAGAGACGGTGGAGGGAGGACTTCGGCAGGGAGCTCGCCGTCGGGATGGCCCTGTTCAGGGCGAGGAGGGGCCTCTCCACCGAAGAGGTGGATGCCGTCATCGCGGCCCTCCGGGATCCGGATATCGTGCGCGAGATCGTCGAGATCGGGGACATGGACCGGCCGGCGGCCCTCGTCCGCCGGCTGGGGATGAACCCGAGGGTGTTGCGGGCGGCGGGGATATTTCTCCGCGGGGGGCTTCGATCCTTTCTTACGTAATGTAAGAAACACACTATTTCGTAATACTTTTATACAATAGTGTAATACTGGAAGGATGGTGCGCTATGCATATACCTGACGCGTTTATTCCGATCACCCAGGGGATCGTCTACTGGGTCATCGCCCTCGTCTTTATCGGCCTTTCCCTCCGGTGGGCGAGGAGCGAGATGGATGAGAGGAAGCTCCCACTCGTCGCGGTCCTCGCGGCCGGCATCTTCGCCCTCCAGTCCTTCAATCTCCCCGTCTCGATGGGGACGAGCGGGCACCTGGTCGGCGGGGCCCTCGCCGCCATTATCCTCGGGTCCCCGTATGCGGCGGTCTTCATCCTGACCCTGGTGCTCATCGTCCAGGGAGTCCTCTTCGGCGACGGGGGTATCACCACCATGGGAGCGAACATCATCAACATGGGGGTCATCGGCGGGTTCGTGGGCTTCTATTCCTTCAAGGGACTCATGGGTGCCACGAAGAGCATGCCGGTCTCGGCCTTTATCGCGGCATGGCTTGCATGCTTCATCCCGGCCCTTGCAGCATCGGTCGAGATGTGGCTCGCGGGTACGTTCCCCCTCAGGGAGGGTCTCATCGCGATGGGAACGTACCACGCGCTCATCGGCATCATCGAAGGCTTTGTAACGGTGGTGGCCATCCGGCTGATCATGTCTGCGAGACCGGATATCGTGAAACTTGAGGCCCCGTCTCCGAAGGGGGTTGGAACCTGATGGTGAACGCGAAGGGCGGCGGCCCGATGGGGACCCGGAAGTTCATCGTTGTCGGCATCATCATCGCGCTCATCATTGGCGTCGCGGCGGTCTTCCTGGCCTCCTCTGATCCCGACGGCCTGGAGAGCACGGCATTGATCATCCAGGGACAGAAGACCCTGACCGGTTCAACCCCGGAGAACGCCGAAATCCAGGAGGACCTCAACGGGAAGTTCTCGTACTCCTCGCCAATGCCTGATTACTCGCTGGGAGAGTCCATGGGACCCCTCGGCGGGATCGTTGCCATCGTTGTGGGAACACTCCTCTCCTTCGTCCTCGTCTTTGGCTTGTCGAAGGTCGTTGCACATTTCAGGAGCCGGGGGAAGGCAAGGCCCAACCAGTAAACCTTTTCATACTTTCCCATTCACTGTACATACCCATGCACCTCATCGAGACCCGGGACCTCTGTTACTCCTACCGCGGCGACCGGAAAGCCCTCGACGGAATCAACTTCATCGCCCCGAGGAATGCACGGATCGCGGTCATCGGCTCGAACGGGGCGGGAAAGAGCACCCTCTTCAAGCACTTCAACGGCATCTTCCAGCCGACCTCGGGATCGGTCCTCATCCGGGGCGAGCCCATCACGAGGGAGAATCTCAACGAGGTGCGCAAGTTCGTGGGGATCGTCTTCCAGAACCCGGATGACCAGATCTTCTCCCCGACGGTCGAGCTTGACGTCGCCTTCGGCCCGACAAACCTCGGGCTTGACGAGGAGACCATCCACCACCGGGTCGGGGAGGCTCTCAGGATCATGGGGATCGAGGACCTCGCCCACCGGGTCCCCCACCATCTCTCGGGCGGGGAGAAGAAGCGGGTCGCCATCGCGGGGATCATCGCGATGGAGCCGGGGGTGCTCGTGCTGGACGAACCCACGGCAGGCCTTGACCCGCAGGGCGTCCATGACCTGATGGGGTTCATCAACTCCCTGTCGAGGAAGTTCGGGATGACCGTCATCTTCTCCACCCATGACGTCTCCGTCGTCCCGGAGGTTGCGGACTATGTGTACGTGATGCACCGGGGGCGGTTCGTTCTCGAAGGGAAGGTGGAGGAGATCTTCCTCGAGCCGGAGATGCTCCGGTCCATGCGCCTTGACGTTCCCGTGCTCCCCAAGCTGATCCGGTCCCTCCAGAAAAGCGGGATACCCGTCCCCATGGCGTACACCTACGAGGATGCCGAGAAGGCCTTCATACGGGCGTACAGAGAAAGGCCATGATCGAAGACCTCTTCTTCCTGGAGCGGCAGGCCTACCGGGACAGCATCCTCCACCATCTCGATGCCCGGGTCAAGATCCTCGTCACCTTCGCGGTCATCATCGCGATCGTGGCGGTGCCCTACTCTTCCGTCGTATTCGGGGCAGCCGGCATCCTCTTTCTCTTCTTCCTTGCTCTCTGGGCCGTTTCGCGTATTTCGCCCGTCGTGTACCTGAAACGGCTCCTTGCCATCGCCCCGCTCTGGGGTGTCATCATCCTGTTCCAGATCTTTATCAGGAACAGGTATTACACCGAATACCACGCGATCGCCCTGCTTCCCCTCGGGGTGAGCATCTATGCCGAGTCGGTCCAGTTTGCCTGCATCCTGGCCGCCAAATTCCTGGTGAGCCTCTCCTTCATCATCCTCCTGTCGGTCACCACAAAACCCCAGGATCTCCTGCAGGGTGCAGGCCGGCTCGGCCTTCCCGCCGAGTTCGCCCTTGCGCTCGGCATGATGATCCGGTACCTCTTCGTTTTCGGGTACATCTACCGGAAGGTGAACGAGGCCCTCTCGACCAGGTGCTTCAGCCCCCTTGATGCCGCCCTCCCCTACCGGTACCGCATCAGGCAGCTGGGGTATGCCATCGGAACCCTCTTCCTCCGTTCCTATGAGCAGGGAGAACGGGTGTACACCTCCATGTGCTGCCGGGGCTATGGCAGGCACTCCCACCTCGTCTTCGAAAAAAAACCCCTCACGAATGTTGAGTGGGGCTTCCTCTCTCTCTCCCTCTCGGTTGCCGCAGGAGCGGCCATATGTGCTTTCCTCATGTCATAACCGATCCGGTTCAAGCCGATTCCTGAATCCGCATGTTTCAGATGCCTCCGCTGTTGGCCCTTGATCCCGAAGGGATGCCGCCCCATTCCAGCTCGATGCTTGATTTCTTACATACAGGTTCTATATTCATACTGAGTGCTACTAAAATAGAAAAAGTTATTACTAATACCTGCCTTGGGAAACTGGGTGGTCTGACCGGCGCATGAAGCCGGCCACCCAGGATCAACTTTCACAGAAATGTCGCCTCGCGAGGGAGAAGGCCTTCCCGATGCACGTCCCGGGAAGGTCCTCCCTGCATCAGAGGATCCCGATGGATTCCCCTGCAGCGAATGACCTCGTCCGCGAGGCTGCGCGTGAAAGGAATTTCACGATTCAGAAACCCAGGAAAACCCCTTGGATCGGAAGACCGGCGTGCGAACGAGATCCGGCTATCGGAAGATCTGTTCGCAATACCGGCAAAGGCAGGAGACTCGACATGAAGAGTACCATGAAGCTGATGATCGTCGCCCTCGTGGCAGTAGCCCTGCTCGCATGGCCGGCTGCCGCACGGGGCCCGACGATCAATGACATAAAAGCCGGCGATGTCGTCT